>NZ_JBQSYW010000002.1:0-490458 GCF_052379725.1 Brachybacterium sp. 107
AAGCCGTCGACGTTCCAGAAGATGCCGACGTCCCCGAGGCTGCCGGTTCCCACCAGGCTCGCGCCGGGGAGACGGCTCGACACCGGGACAGCGGCAGCGCGGAGACGGAGCGACCGATCGCGCCCACCGCAGCAGTCGGGCCCACAGCAGCGGCCGGACCCACCCCGACCGCCCCGTCCGATGACGCGTCGGCAGACGCGTCCTCGCCCGCGTCGGCAGACCCGTCCGCTTCCGCGCCATCAGACCCGGCCTCCCCGCGCAGCGGGCTCGGCGGGGTCCTGCAGCAAGAGGACTTCTCGGTCGCCGGTGCGGTCGGCGGCCCTCGCGGCGTCGCCGAGTCGGTGCTGCCCACGCTGCTGTTCATCGTCGTGTTCGTCGCGAGCCGGTCGGTGATCGCGGCGTCCGTGACCGCGGTGGTCGTGGTCGCGGCTCTCCTGATCGTCCGCCTCGCGCAGCGTCAGAGCCCGGCGACCGTGCTCGGCGGGCTCATCGGGGTCGCCCTCGGCGCGGTGATGGCGATCCGCTCCGGCGACGGCACCGACTTCTATGCTCCCGGCATCGCGATCAACGCGGTCTCCCTGCTCGTGCTCCTCGTCTCCGTGCTCGCTCGCAGGCCGCTCATCGGTCTGCTGGTCGGTGTCCTCGATCCCCGGGTCGAGGACTGGGCGGCGGATCCCGATGCCCGCCGCGTCTACACCCGGGCCACGCTGCTGTTCGTCGGGCTGTATGCGGCGAAGCTGGCCGTGCAGGTCCCGCTGCTGCTGACCGGGCACGTCGCCGCGCTCGGTGTGGCGAAGCTCGCGATGGGGCTCCCGGCCTTCGCGGTCATCGCCTACCTGGTATGGCTCATGCATCGCGCTCTGCTGGGTCGCCGCGAGCAGCTCTGACAGCGTTCCCGGAGCGTGGTGTTCTCGGATCGGTCCGCCTGGTGAGACACTGGACCCGACGAGACTCCGCCCGGCACAGGCCGCGGTCGGAGAACATCACGAGACCGGGCAGCGGTGGTCCGCGAGGGCGCGCGCGCCCGTGGACGGAGAGGGAGCGGACGATGAGCATGGAGGCCGAGCCGATGTCGAGCACCCCCACTGCAGGCGGACGGCTCCTCACCCTGACCATCGGGCCTCCCGCCGCGGGCGGCACCTTCGTGGCCCGCCACGAGGGTCGAGTGGTGTTCGTGCGCGGGACCGCCCCGGGGGAGACCGTCACGGCCCGCCTCCTGGACGACCCCGAGAAGCAGGCCGACGCCCGGTTCTGGCGCGCCGAGGCCGTCGACGTGCTCGAGGCCGGCGTGGACCGCGTCCCGACCATCTGGGAGGAATCCTCGGTGGACGGCGTCGGCGGTGCCGAGTGGGCGCACATCGCGCTGCCCGCCCAGCGGCGCATCGCCAGCGAGGTGATGCAGGAGCTGCTGCGCCGCGCCGGAGTGACCAGCTATCCGATCGAGCAGGTGCAGGTCGAGCCCGCGCCCCACGACCTCGACGGCCTCGGCTCGCGCACACGGGTGCGCTTCGCCGTGGACGACGAGGGTCGGGTCGGGATGCGCGGATGGCGCTCGCACGACGTGCGCGACGCCGGGGAGAACCCCTTGGCATCCCCTGAGATCCGGGCCCTGCGGCTGGGGGAGTGGACCGCCCCCGAGGGGACCGAGGCCATCGACGCCGTCGCACCGTCCGCCGGCCCCGCCTCCGTGGTGCTGATCGGCCGCGACCTGGACCCGGCCTCCGTCGTCATCCCCGAGGCCTGGGGCGACGCGGACGTCGCCGTGCGCACCGGCCGCGGGCTGGTCCCGCTGCGCGGTGACGGCCTGGTGCACGAGCGCGTCGGCGAGCGTCTGTTCGCCGTCAGCGCCACCGGATTCTGGCAGGGGCACCGTCGCGCCGCCGAGCTGCTCAGCGAGGTCGTCGAGCGCACGTTGAAGGCACCGCACGGCGGCAGCGCCTGGGACCTCTACGGCGGGGTCGGCCTCTTCGCGGCCACCGCGGCCCAGCAGGTCGGGCCCGAGGGCACCGTGATCACGGTCGAGGGCAACCGACGGGCCTCGCAGCTCGCCGCCGAGAATCTCGAGGATCTGCCGCAGGTCTCCACCGCCACGGCCGACGTCGTCGACTGGGTGCGTGCCCGGCGCGGCGGCGTCGACGTCGTCGTGCTGGATCCGCCGCGCAGCGGCGCCGGGGCGGAGCTCATCGGCCTGCTCACCAAGAGCGTGCGCCAGCGCATCGTCTATGTGTCCTGCGAGCCCTCGACGCTCGCCCGCGACCTGGCCCTCGCGGAGAAGGCCGGCTGGAAGATCGTGGACCTGCGAGCCTTTGATCTTTTCCCGCATACGCACCACGTCGAGTCCGTGACGGTGCTCGAGCGCGCCTGAGTGCCGGAGCTCCGGAGCGACGGGGCGCCGGACGGGAACCGTCGTCGAATCGTCCGGGAAGGCCGTCCGGGAAGGCCGTCCGGGAGTGCCGTCGCGCCGTGGTAGACTTATCTTGACTTCAAGATATTTCCCGGGCGACCCCGGGGAGACGTCCCCCGGAGACCCCTGATCACCCCGCACCCCGCCCGTCCTCGCGACGGTCGCCGCGCCGGGCTGTCCGCAGCGGCGGACGAGCCTACGATGGTGGGGTCGCCCCAACCCAAGGAGTTCACCCCATGAGCACCGCCAACTCATTCTCTGCGAAGCAGGATCTCACCGTCGGTGGGACCGACTACGAGATCTTCGCGCTCGACGCCGTCGAAGGCGCCGACAAGCTTCCGTACAGCCTCAAGATCCTCCTCGAGAACCTGCTGCGCACCGAGGACGGTGCCAACATCACCGCCGACCACGTGCGGGCACTGGCGAGCTGGGACCCCGCCGCGGATCCGTCGATCGAGATCCAGTTCACCCCGGGCCGCGTGATCATGCAGGACTTCACCGGTGTCCCCTGCGTGGTCGACCTCGCCACCATGCGCGAGGCCATGCGGGACCTGGGCGGCGATCCCGAGAAGATCAACCCTCTCGCCCCGGCCGAGATGGTCATCGACCACTCCGTCATGATCGACGTCGCCGGGCGACTGGACGCGCTCGAGAAGAACATGGAGCTCGAGTACGAGCGCAACCGTGAGCGCTACCAGTTCCTGCGCTGGGGCCAGACCGCCTTCGACGACTTCAAGGTCGTCCCCCCGGGCACCGGCATCGTCCACCAGGTCAACATCGAGTACCTGGCCCGCACCGTCATGACGCGCGAGGTGGACGGCGTTCTGCGCGCCTACCCCGACTCCTGCGTCGGCACCGACTCGCACACCACGATGGTCAACGGCCTGGGTGTGCTCGGCTGGGGCGTCGGCGGCATCGAGGCCGAGGCCGCGATGCTGGGCCAGCCCGTCTCCATGCTCATCCCGCGCGTGGTCGGCTTCAAGCTGACCGGCGAGATCCCGCCGGCCGCGACCGCCACCGATGTGGTGCTCACGATCACCGAGATGCTCCGCAAGCACGGAGCCGTCGGCAAGTTCGTGGAGTTCTACGGCGAGGGCGTCACCCAGGTCCCGCTGGCCAACCGCGCCACGATCGGCAACATGAGCCCCGAATTCGGCTCCACCTGCGCGATCTTCCCGATCGACGACGTCACCGTCGACTACATGCGGCTGACCGGCCGCTCCGAGGAGCAGCTCGCGCTGGTCGAGGACTACGCCAAGCGCCAGGGCCTGTGGCACGACCCCTCCAAGGAGGCCGTGTACTCGGAGTACCTCGAGCTGGACCTGTCCACCGTGGTTCCCTCGATCGCCGGCCCGAAGCGTCCCCAGGACCGCATCGTGCTCACCGAGGCCAAGGAGTCCTTCCGGGAGGTCCTGCCGTCCTACGCCACCGGTCACCCGACGCCCGGCAACGGCGACGGCTCGTTCCCCGCATCGGACCCTGCCACCCCCGACTCGGACAACGAGTCCGGCGGTCAGGCGCCGACGCACCAGCATGTCGCCGGTCGGGCCTCGGACCCGGTCCAGGTCGCCGGCACGGACTACTCGATCGACCACGGCATCGTCTCGATCGCCTCGATCACGTCCTGCACCAACACCTCGAACCCGTCGGTGATGATGGCGGCCGGCCTGCTGGCCCGCAACGCCGCCGATCGGGGACTCACCTCGAAGCCGTGGGTCAAGACCTCGATGGCCCCCGGGTCCCAGGTCGTCACGAACTACTACACCAAGGCCGGTCTGTGGCCCGCCCTGGAGGAGCTCGGCTTCCACCTGGTCGGCTACGGCTGCACCACCTGCATCGGCAACTCCGGCCCCCTGGACCAGGAGATCTCCGACGCGATCGCCGAGAAGGACCTGGCCGTCACCGCGGTGCTCTCGGGCAACCGCAACTTCGAGGGTCGCATCAACCCCGACGTGAAGATGAACTACCTGGCCTCCCCGCCGCTGGTCATCGCCTACGCCCTCGCCGGCACCATGGACTTCGACTTCGAGAACGATTCCCTGGGCACCGACAAGGACGGCAACGAGGTCTACCTCCGCGACCTGTGGCCCAGCCCCACCGAGGTCGAGAAGGTCATCGCCGAGTCCATCTCCCAGGAGATGTTCACCGAGGACTACCGGGACGTCTTCACCGGCGACGAGCGCTGGAGGGGGCTCGACACCCCCGAGGGCGCCACCTTCGCCTGGGACGGCGAGTCCACCTACGTGCGCAAGCCCCCGTACTTCGAGGGCATGGGCCTGACCCCGGAGCCCGTCAGCGACATCGAGGGTGCGCGCGTGCTGGTCAAGGTCGGCGACTCGACCACGACCGACCACATCTCGCCCGCCGGCGCGATCAAGCTGGACTCCCCGGCCGGTCGCTACCTGCAGGAGCACGGAGTGGCCCGCAAGGACTTCAACTCCTACGGCTCGCGGCGCGGCAACCACGAGATCATGATCCGTGGCACCTTCGCGAACATCCGCATCAAGAACGAGCTGCTCGACGGCGTCGAGGGCGGATACACGAAGAACCTGCTGACCGGTGAGCAGGAGTTCATCTACGACGCGGCCCAGGCCTACGCCGAGAAGGACATCCCGCTGGTCGTCCTGGCCGGTAAGGAGTACGGCACCGGCTCCTCGCGCGACTGGGCGGCCAAGGGCACCAAGCTCCTCGGCGTCCAGGTCGTCATCGCCGAGAGCTACGAGCGCATCCACCGCTCGAACCTCATCGGCATGGGCGTGCTGCCCCTGCAGTACCCCGCCGGCGAGTCCGCCGCGTCGCTGGGACTGGACGGCACCGAGACCTTCTCGGTGACGGGCGTGACCGCCCTGAACGAGGGCACCACCCCGAAGACGGTCTCGGTCGTCGCCTCGAAGGAGGACGGCACCACGGTGGAGTTCGACGCGGTCCTGCGCATCGACACCCCCGGTGAGGCGGAGTACTTCCGCAACGGCGGCATCTTGCAGTACGTGCTGCGTCAGCTCGTCGCCGCCTGACCCGTCCAGGTCGGGAGCGGCACGGAGCCGCTTCCGACCTCGACACGGTCTTCGGCCGCTCGGGCAGTGACTGCTCGGCCTCCGCGCCCCGACCCCTCGTGGGTCGGGGCGCGCTGTCGTCCTGAGGGGTCGAGTCCGGATGGTTCCCGGTCCAGCAGGCGACGAGACGCGACCGAGAGCTTCTCGCATGCACCATTGCGCGCCCGCTCTGCACCGTGATGCACACCGCCGCTCCTGCCCGTGAAACCCCGGTGAAGATGTGCACAGATGTGACCATGCTGCCCGTCAGTACAGGTCAGGACGACGTACGCTGGTCGAGTCCCGTCCCCAGGCCGATGGAGGATCGCCCGTGTCGACGACCCGAGAGCATCCCATGCAGGAAGCCGTTGCCCTCCCCACTGCGGAGATGGCCGGCCCTCGCGCCGTGACGATCCCGGCGACGCTCGAGGAGCTGCGGGCACTGCCCGCCACGGACCTGCCCGGCCTCGCCCGCACCCTGAGGCGACGACTGGTCGAGATCACCTCGCGCACCGGAGGCCATCTGGGGCCGAACCTCGGCGTCGTCGAGCTGACCATCGCCCTGCACCGCGAGATCCGCTCCCCGCACGAGGCGATCGTCTTCGACACCGGCCACCAGGCCTACGTCCACAAGATGCTCACCGGGCGCGCAGACCTGCCCGGGCTGCGCACCGCCGGGGGAGTGTCCGGCTATCCCGACCGCGGAGAATCCGCGCACGACGTGGTCGAGAACTCCCACGCCTCGGGCTCCATCGCCTGGGCTCACGGCATCGACCGGGCGCACCGGCACGCCGGTGAGGAGGGCGTCTCCGTCGCCGTGATCGGTGACGGCGCCCTGACCGGCGGCGTCGGGCTCGAAGCGCTCAACGTGCTCGCCTCCGACACTGGTTCCCGCACGATCGTGGTGCTCAACGACAACACCCGCTCCTATGCCCCGACCGTCGGCGGCCTCGCCCACCATCTGGAGGCGCTGCGCGAGGGCTCCGTCGCCGCTGGCGCCGATGTGTTCACCTCTCTCGGCCTGACCTACCTCGGCCCGATCGACGGACATGACCACGTGGCCCTGGCCCGGGCGCTGGAGCTCTCCCGCGAGGCCGCCGAGGATTCCTCCCGGGCCGGGGTCGTGCTGCACGTGGTGACACGGAAGGGAGCGGGCTTCTCCCGCGCCGAGGACGATGTGATCGACCATTGGCACGCGACCGGTCCGTTCGAGCTGGAGCCGGCCCGTGAGCCGGATGTCGTTCTGCCCGGTGATGCTCCCGCCCGCGCGGAGACGGAGACGGAGACGGAGACCTGGACCTCCCGCGTCGGCACGGCGCTCCTCACTGCGGCCCGGGCCGACGACCGGGTGGTCGCCCTCAGCGCGGCGATGGTCGACCCGGTGGGACTGACCCCGCTGCAGCGCGAGATGCCCTCGCGCGTGATCGACGTCGGCATCGCGGAGCAGCTCGCCCTGGACACGGCCGCCGGCCTCTCCCGGGGCGGGGCGAAGCCCGTCGTCGGCCTGTACGCGACCTTCCTGAACCGCGCCTTCGACCAGCTGCTGCTGGATGTCGCCCTCCATGGGGAGGACGTCACGATCACTCTGGACCGCGCCGGAGTGACCGGTGACGACGGCCCCAGCCATCACGGCATCTGGGACCTCTCCGTGGCGGCGCAGATCCCCGGGCTGCAGGTGTGGGCGCCCCGAGACGCAGCCCGCCTGGACGCGGCGGTCGCCTCCGCCGTGGCCGTCGAGGGCCCCTCGCTGGTGCGCTATCCCAAGGGCGCCTGCCCGCCCGAGGTCCCGGCCCTCGCCGCCGTTCCCGCCGGGGACGTTCTCGCCGGGAACATCGAGGCTCCGATCGACGCCCTGATCCTCAGCGTCGGCGCCCTCGCCGATCGGGCCGTGGACGCCGCCAGAGCACGGAACGCGTCGAGCACTCCCGGCAACATCGTCGTCCTGGATCCGGTGCGCGCGCTGCCGATCACCGAGGACCTGCTGGACCTCGCCGCCCGGGCCCGGGCGGTCGTGACGCTCGAGGACGGCGTCGGGTCGCGAGGGATTGGGGCCGCGATCGCCCAGAAGCTCGGGGAACGTGCCACGGTGAGCGTTCCGACGCCTCCCGTGCGGACCCTCGGCGTGGCCCAGGAGTTCATCCCGCAGGCCAAGCGCGGCGCGATCCTGGCCGAGCAGGGACTGGACGCGGACGGCATCTCCCGGACCCTCGACGCGCTCCTGCGGTAGAGCGTCCGGCTTCCGGAGCCGAGACCGCGGGGCGCCGGGCCTCAGACCTGCGAGCTCCGCGGCGAGGGATCGTCGGACCGTGCGGTGAGGATGATCGGATCGCCATCGGTCACGTAGAGGGTGTGCTCGGCGTGAGCGCCGCGCGAGCCGTCGGCGGCGAGCTGCGTCCAGCCGTCGGTCTCGTCGACCACCAGATCGGCGGTGGTCGGGATCAGGAACGGCTCGACCGTGATGAGCTGACCGGCCACGAGCTCTGCGCCGCCGCCGGGGGTGCCGTGGTTCGGGACGAACGGCGCCTCGTGCATGGTCCGTCCCACGCCGTGCCCGCCGAAGCGGTCGTTGATCAGGTAGCCCAGGGATTGCGCCTCGTTCATCACCGCGTGCCCGATATCGCCCACCGTGGCCCCGGCACGCACCTGATCGATGCCCGCCCACATCACCTGCTCGGTGTCGCGGATCAGCTGCTGGTCCTCGGGGCGCGGCGTGCCCACGGTGATCGAGAGGCACGAATCGGCGACCCATCCCTCGACCTCGACCGCGAAGTCCAGGGAGAGCAGGTCGCCGTCAGCGAGCACACGATCGTAGGGGCGGCCGTGCAGCACGCCCTCGTTGACCGAGGTGCAGATGACGTACCCGAACGGGGAGGCGCCGAAGACGGGGTGATAGTCGATGTAGCAGCTCGTCGCCCCGGCCTCACGGATCAGCCGGTGGGCCTCGGCGTCGACCTCCAGGAGGTTCCAGCCGACGTCGACGACCTCGCGCAGGTGCGAGAGCACCGAGGCGACGAACTCGCCGGCGGGCCGCGCCTGGTCGAGGGTGGGCAGGTCGGCTTCCGCGGCGCGGCGGCGTCGTCCCAGGATCATCGTGCGCTCCTCTCGGGAGCAGTGGACGTGGAGGACCCGGCCGTGGTGTCGGCGACGGTCCCGGCCCAGTCCGGTCCGTCGACGCCGAGGGCGGGGGAGTCCCAGGTGTACAGCGAGACGGCCACCCAGGCGATGCCGGCGGCGAACAGGCCGGCACCGAGCATGTGGAAGCCGACGAGCAGCTCGGGCAGGCCCGTGAAGTACTGCGTGTAGCCGATCAGGGCCTGGAACGCGGTGACGCCGACGAGCCCCCAGGCGGCCCGGCGTGCGGGGCGCTGGGCCCCGATCAGGTGCAGCGCGATGAGCAGCCCGACGAGCAGGCCGCAGAACAGCATCACGGCGTCGGCGTGCAGCCACGAGATCGTGCGGGGGTCGAACGGGAGCCGCTCGGGGTGGACGTCGTCCCCCGAATGCGGACCGGTGCCGGTGACCAGGGTTCCGAGCACGAGGATCGCGAAGCCGATGACGCCCAGGGCCCAGCTCATCCAGTGCATCGCAGCGGGCACCACGGAGCGCCTGCGGGCGGCGTCGCCGTCGTACAGCCGGTACAGGAGCAGCGCGGACAGGGCCACGAGGACGGGGGAGATGAGGAAGTGCGGGCTGACGACACCCGGGTGGAGGTCCGCCTTGACGACGACCATTCCGACGATCGCCTGCAGGGCGGTGCCCGCCAGCGGTGTGAGGGCGAGCCACAGCACGGCCCGACCCTTGTGGCGCAGCCACAGCAGGGCGATCAGCAGCAGCGCCACGGCGAAGACGCCGAGCACCCCGGTGAGCGTCCGGTTGCCGAACTCGATGAAGGGATGGATCCCGGATTCCATCGTGAGCTCGGGGGTGAACTGACCGGGCTCGCAGTTCGGCCAGGTCGAGCAGCCCAGTCCGCTGCTGGTCAGCCGCACGACGCCGCCGGAGACGATGATCCCGATCTGGCAGACGAGGTTCCCCCAGAACACGACTGCCGCGATCCGGGCGCGGGCGGTCGGGGAGAGTCCGAGGGTGCGTTCTCCGGACAGCGACATCCGCCCGACGCGCTCTATCCGAGGGGAGGTGGCCGTCTGCTCGTCGGCGACGGACGGAGAATCGTTCATGGTTCCGATTGTAGGAACCTCCCCTGGGGTTCCGGTGATCGCGGCGATCCCTTTCACATCTGCGGCTCAGATCTGCGGCGGCACGATCAGACCGAGGTCCAGCGGAACCAGCGCGCCACCGCGAGGCTGCCGCCGGCCGCCCACAGCATCAGCACGATGATCGAGCCGCCGGTGACGTCGCCGCCGGCGAGGCAGGCGCGCAGGAGTTCGCCGAGCGCCCCGGAGGGCAGCAGATCGACCAGGCCGTGCAGCAGTCCGGGATAGCTCGAGGTGGGGAAGGCGATTCCGCCGGCGGCGACCAGGATCACGAATACGAGGTTGGAGACGGCGAGCACGGCCTCGGTGCGCAGGAGCCCGGCGACCAGCAGCCCGAGCGATCCGAAGGCGATGGTGCCCAGGAGCCATACCGGGACCACGGCGAGCAGTTCGAGGGCGCCGGGTCGCCAGCCGAGGATCATGGCCAGCAGCCCGAGCACGAGCACCTGGACGACGTGCACGAGCAGGGTGGCGAGGATCTTGCCGGCGAGGTAGCCGTCGCGTCCCAGCGGGGTGGTCGCCACCCAGCGCAGCACCCCGTTGCGCCGGTCGAAGCCGGTCTGGATCGCCTGGGAGGTGAAGGACGTCGAGATCAGGGCGGTGCCCAGGGTCGCGGCGAGCGCGGTCTCGATGGGCTGCGCTCCCTCGAGGCGACCGATCGGCAGCAGGCGCAGTCCGATCAGCACCATCGCGGGCAGTGCGATCGCGACCATCAGCTGTTCGCCGTTGGAGAGCAGGATGCGGGCCTCGAGCGCGGTGTGGGCGAGGACCCGGCGGATCCGCGGGGCCGGTGCCGGTCGCCGGGCAGCGGGACGGGCCGGATCGGCGGATCGGGCCGGATCGGCGGGAGCGGGCGAGGTGGATCCCTGCTCGGGCGAGGTCGTGCTCATCGGGACATCCCTTCCTGCGTGACGGCGTCCTGGCCCTGCTCGCCGTCGTCCTGGCCGTGCTCGATGTCAGCCTGCGGCGCCATGAGGTCCAGCAGGACGGCTTCGAGGTCCGCGGCACCGGCGCCGGTGATCTCGAGCCGGGCCCCGTGGCGGGCGGCCGCGGCGGCCAGGTCCGCCTCGAGGGCGGGGACGGCGGCAGGATCCACGCCGTGGGCTACCGCTCGGACCGAGACGACTCCCTCGTGCTCGCGATGGGCGGTGATGACGTCCTGGACCGAGCCGGAGGCGACCGTGCGGCCGCCGGCGATGACGCATACCGCATCGGCGAGGCCGACCACGTCGTCCATCATGTGCGTGGTCAGGACCACGGCGCTGCCGGTGTCCGCCAGCGAACGGATGAGGTGCCGTACGCGTCGACGGATGGCGGGGTCCATCCCGGCCGTCGGCTCGTCCAGGAAGATCAGCTCGGGGCGCCCCACGATGGCGAGCGCAAGTGCCAGACGCTGACGCTGGCCGCCGGACAGGCGCCGCACGAGGGTGTCGGCGAACTCGTCGATGCCGAGATGCTCGGCGACCTGGTCCACGTCGAGCGGGTCTGCATGCAGGCTCGCGCCGTAGCGCAGCAGCTGCATCGCGCGGGAGCCCGACGCCAGACCGCCGTCCTGGATCATCACCCCGACGCGGGCCCGGTGCTCGGGACCCGCGTTCCAGGGGTCTCGGCCCAGCACCTCCACGGTGCCGCCGCTCGCCCGCAGCAGTCCGGTCGCGCAGGACACGGCGGTGGTCTTGCCCGCTCCGTTGGGTCCCAGCAGGGCGGTCACCTCGCCCCGCAATGCAGTGAGCGTGAGGCCGTCGAGGGCTCGGACGGGACCGTAGGAGTGCGTGAGGTCCTCGATGCGCAGCGCCGTGGGGGGAGTGCTCGCAGGAGCGGTGATGTCGTCTGTCATGGCGAACCCATCGTAGGCGCGACCACCTGCGCGGCGCGCAGGGCCCGCCGGACCGGTGGGCGCCCCGCCACCGGGACGGGCGGCGGGGCGCGTGGTGCGGCGTGAGCGGCGCGGCGTCGGCAGCGCGATGGTCGCCGTGTTCACCGCTCCGCGTCAGCGGCCGACGACGTGCAGCGGCGTGTGGTCAGGGTCGACGACCTCGGCCGCGAGCGGGGCCAGGGGAGCGGTGCCTCCGTCTCCCCAGGTGTTCGTGGGGAGACGGTCGCGGTCGTGCGCATCCAGCAGGGGAGTCAGGTCCGGGCCGAGCGGCACCACCTGGGTGGGGTTGATGTCGGTGTGCACCACGTAGTAGTGCTCCTTGATCTGCTGGAAGTCGACGGTGTCGCCGAAACCGGGGGTCTGGAACAGGTCCTTGGTGTAGTTCCACAGGTTCGGCATGGAGGCGAGCGTCTGCCGGTTCGCCTTGAAGTGGCCGTGATAGACGGCGTCGAAGCGGATCAGGGTGGGGAACAGCCGCACATCGGCCTCGGTGATCGAGGGGCCCATCAGGTACCGGCTGCGGGACAGTCGCTCCTCGAGCTCGTCCAGGGCGGACCAGAGCTCACCGAACGCCTTCTCGTAGTCCGCCTGGCTGCCGGCGAAGCCGACCTTGTAGACCCCGTTGTTCACCCGGTGGAGCATCCAGGTGCTGAGGGCGTCGATCTCCTCGCGCTGCGCCTCGGGGTAGAGGTCGGGGGCGCCCTCGCGGTGCAGCTCCGTCCACTGCGTGGCGAAGTCCAGGGTGATGCGCTGGAAATCGTTGGTGACGACGGCCTTCGAGGGGATGTCGACGATGGCGGGGACCGTGATGCCGCGCGGGTAGTCGGGGAAGCGGGCGAAGTAGGCCTGCTGGAGGCGCTCGTAGCCGAGCACGGGGTCGACAGCGCCCTCGTCGAGGTCGAAGGTCCAGGAGCGCTTGTCGTGGGTGGGGCCGGGCATGCCGACCGAGAGGGCATCCTCGAGACCGAGCAGCCGCCGGGAGATCAGGGTCCGATTCGCCCATGGGCAGGCGCGAGCGGCGATGAGGCGGTAGCGGCCTGGCTCCACGGCCCAGCCGTCGCGGCCGTCGCGGGTGATCCGGTCGGAGATGTAGGACATGTCGCGGTCGAAGGGCTTGCCCTTGTGGACGTAGGAGCCCTCGGTGGAATGCTCTGCGGCGGTGCCGTCGCGGTCGGTGGTGCTGTCCTGCGTGGTCATGTGCTTCCTTCCTCGCTCTCGTGAGCTCGATCGCTGATACGAGCAGGATAGTTGAAACTGGCATTAATTGGAAGCGGGGCGGGATGCATGGTGGGGATCGGGACTCGGGGGCTGGTTCGAGGACGTGGTCGAGGGCATGGTCCGGGCGTGGTCGAGAACGTGGCCGGAGGTGCGCTCGGAGGCAGGCGCGGGCGCGGTTCGCGCTGGCGGCGATCACCCTGATTTCGCAGGTTAGGGCACCCTTGGTGCCGTGCGGCACACCGCCTCCACCGGTATTTGGCAAGCCATCTGTTGTAAAATGAAATCCGGTCGATGGAAGAGGGTGATGCACCGATGACAGTCTCGGATCTGGATCCAGCCGGCCCGCACGCCACGCGGGACCGACTCGTCGAGGCGATCTCTGCGCACGGACCGATCACCGCCCGCCAGCTCGCGGAGCGTTTCGGCCTCACGAGCGCGGCCGTGCGCCGCCATCTCGCGGCCCTCGAGGCCGACGAGGTCATCGCCGAGCACGACATGCCCGTCGCGCACCGCGGCCGCGGTCGCCCGAGCAAGGCCTTCGTGCTCACGAAGTTCGCCCACGAGGGCTACACGGGCGGGTACGACGAGCTCGCGGCGATGGCTGTCGCCGAGCTCGCCCGGCTCGGAGGCGACGATGCGGTGAGCCGCCTCGCCGACCGACGGGTCGCCGACTGGGAGTCGAAGCTCGCACAGGTGGTCGCCGACCGCGAGGCGGCAGGGGAGACGGTGACGCTCGTCCGCAAGGTCGAGCTGCTCGCCGAGCTGCTCACGTCACGCGGGTACGCCACCACGGTGCGTCCGCTGCATGTCCCGCTGCCCACCCCGAGCACGCGATCAGGGAGCAACCCCCGTACGCTCGTGACGGCACAGCTGTGCCACGGACGCTGCCCCGTCCTCGACGTCGCCGCAGATCATCCCGAGCTGTGCGAAGCAGAGACCCGCGTCGTCTCCCGAATCGTCGGAGCCCCCGTCCAGCGCCTCGCCACCCTGGCGCAGGGCGCCCACGCCTGCACGACCCACATTCCGCTCACCGAGGGAAGGACACCATGACGACAGCACCAGAAAAGCTGACCCAGGACGAGATCATCGACTCCGTGGGCCAGTACGCCTACGGATGGCACGACGAGGACTCAGCCGGCGCCAGCGCTCGCCGAGGCCTGAGCGAGGACGTCGTGCGCGACATCTCCGCGCGGAAGGACGAGCCGGAGTGGATGCTCGAGCGTCGACTCAAGGCCCTCAAGCTGTTCTACAAGAAGCCGCTGCCCACCTGGGGACCGGACCTGTCCGGCATTGCGTTCGACCACATCAAGTACTTCGTGCGCTCGACCGAGAAGCAGGCCACCTCCTGGGAGGACCTGCCCGCGGACATCAAGGAGACCTACGACCGACTCGGCATCCCCGAGGCCGAGAAGCAGCGTCTCGTCGCCGGCGTCGCCGCCCAGTACGAGTCCGAGGTCGTCTACCACCAGATCCGTGAGGACCTGGAGGAGCAGGGCGTCGTCTTCCTGGACACCGACTCCGCGCTCAAGGAGTACCCGGAGCTGTTCAAGGAGTACTTCGGCACCGTCATCCCCTCGGGGGACAACACCTTCTCCGCGCTGAACACGGCGGTCTGGTCCGGCGGCTCCTTCGTGTACGTCCCCAAGGGCGTCCACGTCGAGATCCCGCTGCAGGCCTACTTCCGGATCAACACCGAGAACATGGGCCAGTTCGAGCGCACGCTGATCATCGCCGACGAGGGCTCCTCGGTGCACTACGTCGAGGGCTGCACGGCGCCGATCTACAAGTCGGACTCCTTGCACTCGGCCGTCGTCGAGATCGTCGTGAAGAAGGACGCCAAGGTCCGGTACACGACCATCCAGAACTGGTCGAACAACGTGTACAACCTGGTCACCAAGCGCACCACGGTCGAGCAGGGCGGCTCCATGGAGTGGGTCGACGGCAACATCGGCTCGAAGGTCACCATGAAGTACCCGGCCGTCTGGCTGATGGGCGAGCACGCCCGTGGCGAGACCCTGTCGATCGCCTTCGCGGGCGAGGGGCAGAACCAGGACACCGGCTCGAAGATGGTCCACATGGCTCCGCACACCACGAGCTCGATCGTCTCCAAGTCGGTCTCGCGCGGCGGCGGTCGTACGTCCTACCGCGGCCTGGTCCAGGTCATGCCCGGTGCCGAGCACTCCGCCTCCACCGTGCTGTGCGATGCGCTGCTGGTGGACCAGATCTCGCGCACCGACACCTACCCCTACGTCGACGTGCGCGTCGACGACGTCCAGATGGGTCACGAGGCGACCGTCTCGAAGGTCTCCGAGGAGCAGCTCTTCTACCTGATGAGCCGTGGCATGGAGGAGACCGAGGCGATGGCCATGATCGTGCGCGGGTTCATCGAGCCCATCGCGCGCGAGCTCCCGATGGAGTACGCCCTCGAACTGAACCGCCTGATCGAGCTGCAGATGGAAGGAGCAGTCGGTTGATGACCACCGCAGACCTCAAGGGTGCCGAGACCGTGGGAGATCCCGCGGCCAATGAGAACGTCGGCCACGCCGCCGGCGCGGCGCCCGTCGCCGCCCAGACCGCGCTGGACGGGGTGGACACCACCTCCGCGCCCGAGCTCGAGGACGAAGCCCTCGCCCTCCCGGACGAGAGCACGCCGGCCCGCGCCGCTCTGAACCGCGGCGCCCGCAAGCGCTCGTTCGAGCTCGGCGAGCATCCCCGCCCCAAGAGCGACATCGAGGAGTGGCGCTTCACCCCGCTGCGCCGCTTCGCGCCGCTGTTCGAGGACGCCGCGACCGACGACCGCGAGGGCGATCCGGCCCTCAGCTACGACGTCACGGTTCCCGAGGGTGCGCCCGACGTCGCCACCCTCGCCCCCGGCGAGGCGCCCCGTGGCACCGCACTGGTTCCCGAGGACCTCCCCACCGCGATCGCCTCGGCCCGCACCGAGCAGGCGCTGTACCTGGTGGCTGCGAAGAATGCGGCCTACGAGGCACCGTTCCAGGTCGAGGTGGCCGGGCGCGGGGCGGACCGGCGCGGCAACGCCCACATCGTGCTGGAGACGAAGGAGTCGTCCTCGGCGACCTTCGTGCTCAACCACACCGGTTCCGCGCAGTACGCGCAGAACGTCGAGATGATCGTCGGCGACAACTCGCAGATGACCGTCATCACCCTGCAGGACTGGGACGACGACGCGCTGCACATCTCCACGCACCACGCCCGCGTGGGGCGTGACGCGAAGATCAAGCACATCGTGGTCTCGCTCGGCGGCAGCGCCGTGCGCGTCAACGCGATCGGCGAGTTCGCAGCTCCCGGTGGCGAGGTCGAGAACATCGGGCTGTACTTCTCCGATGAGGACCAGTTCCTCGAGCACCGCCTGTTCGTGGACCATGCGGCCCCGAACTGCACCTCCAACGTGGCCTACAAGGGCGCGTTGCAGGGGAAGAAGGCACGCTCCGTGTGGGTCGGCGACGTGCTGATCCGCAAGGAGGCCGAGGGCACCAACACCTATGAGCTCAACCGCAACCTGATTCTCACCGAGGGCGCACGCGCCGACTCGGTGCCGAACCTGGAGATCGAGACCGGAGAGATCGAGGGAGCCGGCCACGCCGCCGCCACCGGTCGCTTCGACGACGAGCAGCTCTTCTACCTGCGTGCCCGCGGGATCCCCGAGCTCGAGGCCCGCCGCCTGGTCGTGCGAGGCTTCTTCGCCGAGCTGATCCAGCGGATCGACGTCCCGGAGATCCGGGAGCACCTCTCCGCGTCCATCGAGTCCGAGCTCGCCCGGAGCATGAACTGATGTCGGACGCCTTCGTCCCCGTCGCCACCCTGGACTCCCTCGCCCCCGGCGAGGCGGTCGATGTCGTCGCCGGCGGCGTCGAGATCGCCCTGGTGCGCGCCGAGGACGGCGGCGTCCATGCCGTCGAGGACATCTGCTCGCACGACGAGATCGCGCTGAGCGATGGCGACGTCGAGGGATGCACCATCGAGTGCTGGAAGCACGGCAGCCAGTTCGACCTGGTCACAGGTCGTCCTCTGCAGCTTCCGGCGGTCCTCCCCGTGCGGGTGTTCCCCGTGCGCATCGACGAGAGCAGCGGCGAGATCCTCGTGGATCCGACCGCAGCACCCGCCACCTGAACACTCCGGGCACCGTCTGTCGGCGCCCGTACTCATCACCCACGAATCCACCAGCACCACTGGTCAAGGAGAACAGCCCATGTCGATCCTGGAGATCAAGAACCTCCACGCCACCGTCGAGACCCCTGAAGGCACCAAGGAGATCCTCAAGGGTGTCGACCTCACCATCAAGTCGGGCGAGACCCACGCGATCATGGGGCCCAACGGCTCCGGCAAGTCGACCCTCGCCTACGCGATCGCCGGTCACCCCAAGTACCAGATCACGCAGGGCGAGCTCACCCTGGACGGCGAGAACGTCCTGGAGATGAGCATCGATGAGCGCGCACGCGCCGGTCTCTTCCTCGCCATGCAGTACCCGGTCGAGGTCCCCGGCGTCACCGTCTCGAACTTCCTGCGCACCGCGAAGACCGCGGTCGACGGCCAGGCCCCTGCCCTGCGCACCTGGGTCAAGGACGTCAAGGGCGCGATGGCGGACCTCCGCATGGACCCGGTCTTCGCCGAGCGCAACGTCAACGAGGGCTTCTCCGGCGGCGAGAAGAAGCGCCACGAGATCCTGCAGATGCAGCTCCTCAAGCCGGGCATCGCGATCCTCGACGAGACCGACTCCGGCCTCGACGTCGACGCGCTGCGCATCGTCTCCGAGGGCGTGAACCGCGCCAAGGAGGAGACCGAGGTCGGCATCATGCTGATCACCCATTACACCCGCATCCTGCAGTACGTGAAGCCGGACTTCGTCCACGTCTTCGTCAACGGCCAGGTCGCGGAGCAGGGCGGCCCCGAGCTGGCCGAGCGCCTCGAGAACGAGGGCTACGACCGCTACCTCGTCGGCTCCGGCAGCTGACCCCATGCCGGTCCGGCCCGGGCGCGATCCCGGGCCGGGGCGGCACCATCACATCTGCGGTCCGGCACCCCGGCCCGTCCCTCATCAGGAGGACCCCACATGACCGACCAGAAGACCCCGTCGGCGACCGTCGGCTCCGAGGACGTCCTCGAGGCCCTGAAGGACGTGATCGACCCCGAGCTCGGGATCAACGTCGTCGACCTCGGACTCATCTACGGCGTGACGGTCGAGGACGGCCATGCCGTCATCGACATGACGCTCACCTCCGCGGCCTGCCCCCTGACGGAGATGCTTGAGGATCAGACCTTCGCTGTGCTGGACCCCATCACCGAATCGCATCGCATCAACTGGGTGTGGATGCCGCCGTGGGGCATGGAGAAGATCACCGAGGACGGCCGCGAGCAGC
The DNA here is from genome assembly GCF_052379725.1 of Brachybacterium sp. 107. Lineage (NCBI taxonomy): Bacteria > Bacillati > Actinomycetota > Actinomycetes > Micrococcales > Dermabacteraceae > Brachybacterium > Brachybacterium sp. 107. The sequence continues at coordinate 18,123 of NZ_JBQSYW010000002.1, forward strand.
TGCGCGCGATCGGCTTCAACCTCTGATCGACTGATCAGGCTCCAGGGCCCTGATCACGGCGGAGGCCCGCACGCCGCAGGGCGAGCGGGCAGCCGCGGCAGCTGGCCTGCGCAGAGATGTCCCGGGAGGACCGATGTGATCCGTCGCATCGGTCCTCCCGGGACATTTCCGTCTGACGTGGGGCTCGACGTCATCGTGCACGGGAACGGCTCCCGCCCGGCACCGGCTCCTGCGCGGAGCCCGCACCGGGCGAGCGGAGGGTCAGCCGATGACCTGCTCCGCGGGGGAGACCTCGAGCCCGTGGGCCTCGCCGGTCCCGGCATGCGTGAGGGTGCCCTCGTGCGTGTGCAGGCCCTTCGCGAGGGCTTCGTCGGATCGCAGAGCATCGCGCCAGCCGGCGTCGGCGATCTTCAGCACGTAGGGGAGCGTGGCATTCGTCAGTGCCGAGGTGGCGGTGACGGGGACCGAGCCCGGCATGTTCGCGACGCAGTAGAACACTGCATCGTGCACGGCGAACGTCGGATCGTCATGCGTGGTGGGGCGGGAGTTCTCGAAGCATCCGCCCTGGTCGATGGCGACGTCCACGAGCACGGAGCCCGGCTTCATCGAGGCGACCATCTCGTCGGTCACCAGCTTCGGTGCCCGCTTGCCGGGGATCAGCACCGATCCGATCACCACGTCGGCCTGCTGGATCTTCTCCGTGAGGTCGAGGGTGGTGGAGTAGCGCGTGAGGATGCCGCCGTGGTGCATGGTCGCGATCTGCCCGAGGCGCGAGACGTTGAGGTCCATGACCGTGACGTCCGCGTGCAGGCCGTGGGCCATCATCGCGGCCTGCTCACCGACGACGCCGCCGCCGAGGATCAGCACATTCGCCTCGGAGGTGCCGGGCACACCGCCCATGAGCATGCCGGAGCCGCCCAGCGGGGACATCAGGTGGTACGCCGCGACCTGGGTCGCCAGGCGCCCGGCGATCATGCTCATGGGGGAGAGCAGCGGCAGCGACCGGTCCGGCAGCTGCACCGTCTCATAGGCGATCGCGGTCACCCCGGATCCGAGCAGCGCCTCGGTGAGCGCCTTGTCGGCGGCGAGATGCAGGTAGGTCAGCAGCACCTGCCCGCGCCGCATCCGCCCGTACTCGTCCGGGAGCGGCTCCTTGACCTTGACGATCAGCTCCGCCTGCTCCCAGACCTCGTCGGCCGTGGCCAGGATCCGGGCACCTGCCGCCCGGTAGTCGTCATCGCTGATCCGCGCACCCAGGCCCGCGCTCGCCTCGACCACCACGTCGTGGCCGCGGACCGCGAGCTCATGGACCCCTGCAGCGGTCAGCCCCACCCGGTTCTCGTTGTTCTTGATCTCCCGGGGCACACCTATGCGCATCACGAAGCCTCCTCGCATCGTCGTCCGGCCGCCTCTGCGACCGCTGGGACCAGCATGGCATCGACGCGGTCCCGATGGCGCCTCGAACCCTCCCCGAGGAGTGACGGACTTGTGAGGGTCTCCGATCGGACCACGAGGGCCTGATCACGCAGCGCCGTGGCGGACTGTGGTTCACCGCACCGTGGGCGGAAAAATCACGGCCGACGAGGGCCCGCGCCCCTAGACTCGATCCGGCCCCTGAGCGCTCCCGCTCCGCAGATGGCCGACACCTTCCGCGGCCCCGCCGCCACGTCTCACCACACCCAGGAGTCTGATCCCGTGATCACCGTGCACGACCTCGCCATCCGAGTCGGTGCCCGGCTGCTCATGAGCGACGTCTCCTTCCAGATCACCGATGGTGACCGGGTGGGCCTGGTGGGCCGTAACGGTGCCGGGAAGACCACGCTCACGAAGGTCCTCTCCGGTACCCTCCAGCCCTCCGAGGGCTCGGTCGAGGTCACCGGCGAGCTGGGCTATCTCCCCCAGGACACCCACGCCGGTGACGAGGACGAACCTGTCATCGCCCGCATCCTCTCCGCCCGCGGCCTCGACGACATCCTGCGCCGGCTGCGTCGGGCCGAGGAGGAGATGGGGGACATGAGTCTGAGCGAGGCCAAGCGCGAGAAGGCGATGAACCGCTACCCCCGGCTCTCCGCGGAGCTCGACGCGGTGGGCGGCTATGCCGCCGAGGCCGAGGCCAAGCGGATGGCCGCGAACCTGGGCCTGCCCAATCGCATCCTCGAGCAGGGCCTCGGGACCCTTTCGGGCGGTCAGCGCCGCCGCGTGGAGCTGGCCCGCATCCTGTTCTCCCAGGCCTCCACCATGATCCTGGACGAGCCCACCAACCACCTCGACCACGACTCGATCGTGTGGCTGCGCGAGTACCTCCTGGCCTACCGAGGCGGTCTGATCATCATCAGCCACGACGTCCAGATCGTGGAGTCCGTCGTGAACAAGGTCTTCTACCTCGATGCCAACCGCGCCGAGATCGACATCTACAACATGGGCTGGAAGCTCTACCAGCGCCAGCGCGAGGACGACGAGAAGCGCCGCAAGCGCGAGCGCATGAACGCCGAGAAGAAGGCGTCGACCCTCACCATCCAGGCCGAGAAGATGCGCGCCAAGGCCACCAAGGCCGTCGCCGCGCAGAACATGCTCAAGCGCGCCGAGCGGATGCTCGACGGCCTCGAGAGCGAGCGTCAGCAGGACCGGGTGGCGTCGCTGCGCTTCCCCAAGCCTGCTCCCTGCGGCAAGACCCCGCTGATGGCGCGGGACCTCTCGAAGTCCTATGGCAGCCTCGAGATCTTCACCGGGGTGGACCTCGCGATCGACCGCGGCTCGAAGGTGGTCATCCTGGGCCTGAACGGCGCCGGCAAGACGACTCTGCTGCGCATCCTCGCCGGGGTCGACGCGCCGGACACCGGCGGCCTGCTCCCCGGTCACGGCCTGCGCATCGGCTACTACGCGCAGGAGCACGAGACCCTCGACCTCGAGCGCACCGTGCTGGAGAACATGATGACCGCGGCCCACGAGATCGCCGAGGTCGAGGCCCGCAAGATCCTGGGCTCGTTCCTCTTCACCGGCGACGACGTCCACAAGTCCACCGGAGTGCTCTCAGGTGGGGAGAAGACGCGCCTCGCCCTGGCCACGCTCGTCGTCTCCAGCGCGAACGTGCTGCTCCTGGATGAGCCGACGAACAACCTCGACCCCGCCAGCCGCGAGGAGATCCTCGGAGCGCTCGCGGCCTTCGAGGGCGCCGTGGTCCTGGTCTCCCACGACCCGGGCGCCGTCGCCTCGCTCTCCCCGGAGCGGGTGCTGATGATGCCCGACGCCGTCGAGGACCTGTGGAACGAGGAGTACCAGGAGCTCATCGAGCTCGCCTGACCGGTCCGGACCCGTCCGGTCCGACGCCTGCGCGCCCTCCCGATATCACCGTCTTTCGACTGTAGTGTCATGGACAGCGGATTCGCCCTGAATCCCGCGTGATCCCGACCGCGACGCGCAGCACGCGTCGTGACGAGGCGGTGGCAGTCCATGTACGTCCTCTCCTTCGCCGGGGGCGCCGTGCGCACCTCGCGCGACGGCACAGATCCGGTCCCCGCGCTGCTCGAGGCCCTCGAGGGCGTGACCCTCGCCCTGCCCGCCGAGCGCACCGTCGGCCCCGACCTGCTCGCGCTCGCCTCCCGGGCCGACGCCGCGCTCGACGCGGTGCTGCGAGCCCGCGAGGAGGGCGACTGGAGGATCGGCCTGGGCATCGGAGCGGTCCGACGCCCGCTGCCCGGCTCCGTCCGCGAGATCGAGGGACCTGCCGTCGTGGCGGCGGAGGACGCGGTGCGGGCGGCCCGGCGGGAACGGTCGGCGACCAGCGTCCCGATCCACGTCCGCGCGGCCGACGGCCGGCACCGTGAGACCGCCCAGGACGCCGAGGCGGTGCTGGGCCTGATCGGATGGATCGTGCGTTCCCGCAATCGCGGTCAGTGGCAGGCCGTCCGCGCCCTGCGCGAGGATCCCGGAGCGACCCAGGCCCGGCTCGCCGAGCGCCTGGGGGTCACCCAGCAGACCGTCTCCCGGGCCGTGAAGACGAGCGGCTGGCGCGAGGAGAGCGCGGCGCATCCGCTCGCGACCCGTCTGCTGAGCATGATCGACCTCACGTCGGAGCGCTGAGCGGGGCCGCCGCCCCGGTCCGCAGCGAACCGGCACGCTATCCTTGTTCCGCCCCGACGACTACCGAGGAGACTCATGGCGACGACGAACGATCTGAAGAACGGGATGGTCCTCGTTCTGGACAAGCAGCTCTGGAGCGTGGTCGATTTCCAGCACGTCAAGCCCGGCAAGGGCCCGGCCTTCGTGCGCACCAAGCTCAAGAACGTCCTGTCCGGCAAGGGTGTCGACAAGACCTTCAACGCCGGCCTCAAGGTGGAGACCGCGACCGTGGACCGTCGCGACATGCAGTTCTCCTACCTCGACGGCGACATGTACGTGTTCATGGACACCACCAACTGGGAGCAGACGAACCTCACCGAGGAGATCGTCGGCGAGGCCAGGGACTTCATGGTCGAGGGCCAGGACGTCGTGGTGGCCTTCCACGAGGGCGATGCGCTCTTCGTCGAGATGCCGGCCTCCGTGGTCCTGACCATCGAGTTCACCGAGCCCGGCCTGCAGGGAGACCGCTCCAGCGGCGGCACCAAGCCCGCACGCCTGGAGACCGGCCGCGAGATCCAGGTCCCGCTGTTCCTGGACCAGGGCGACAAGGTCAAGGTCGACACCCGCGGCGGCGAGTACCTCGAGCGCGTGAAGTGACCGATTCCCCCGCCCCTCGGGGCACCGGCCTCCCTCATCCCACGCGGGAGGGGGCAGAGGTCGAGTTCGAACGGACGGTGCCTGCCGGCACCGACCGGCTCCACCGGCGTTCCCGCGATCGCATCCGGGCCCTGGACGTCCTGTTCGAGGCGGATGCGAAGCGGGAGGACGTGCTCGACGTCCTCGCCCAGCGACTGCGCCGCACCGCGGCCCAGAGCCCGTTGCCGGAGGCGGCACGAGCCCTCGTCGAGCTGTACGCGCCCAACGCCGCGGACATCGACGAGGACCTGGCCACGCATTCCCGGGACTGGCCCCTGCATCGCATGCCGGCGGTCGACCGGGCGATCCTGCGCCTGGGCAGTGCCGAGGTCCTCTACGGCACTGACGAGTCCCCGCGCGGGACGCTGATCGGCGAGTACACGAAGATCGCGGAGGTCCTCTCGACGGATGACTCCCCGCGCTTCGTCAACGGACTCCTGCAGCGACTGGCGGACGTGCGCGGCCTGCTGTCCTGACCGCTGCCGGGCACCGGAGACCTCTCCGGGCCCGGCGGTCCGCGCAACCGGTGAGCACGGCGCGGACCACATCGACGGACGCGTCCGGGACCGTGCGGCGGTCGCGCCGTCCGGAAGGTGGTCGCCCCCGCGCGGCCGGAACCCGAGCCGCTAGGATCGACCTCGCTCGAGAACGAGCATCTGCACCCTTTAACGACACGTCCCGTGAGGCGTGGAAGGGAGAACCCCATGCATGACGTACGACCACCATCAGGATCCACGGCAGGATCCGCAGCGAGAACCTCAGCCGATTCCCCGGCGGAGCACTCCCGAGTGCTCGGAGCCGAGGAGATCCGTCGGGCGCTGACCCGCATCGCCCACGAGATCCTCGAGAGCGGCCATGGCGCCGACGATCTCGTGCTGCTCGGCATCCCGCACCGCGGGGTCCCGCTCGCCGAGCGGCTTGCCGCCCAGATCGCGCGAGCCGAGGGCGACGACCGCCCGCTCGACCAGCTCGCCGGGTCTCTGGACATCACCATGTACCGCGACGACCTGCGGCACAATCCCACCCGGGCGCCGAGTCCCACCCGCATCCCCCGCGACGGCATCGACGGCCGCACCGTGGTGCTCGTCGACGACGTGCTCTACTCCGGCCGCACCATCCGCGCAGCCCTCGACGCCCTCGGGGCGATCGGTCGGCCCGCCGCCGTGCGCCTCGCCGTGCTCGTGGACCGCGGTCATCGGCAGCTGCCGATCCGCGCCGATCACGTCGGGAAGAACCTCCCCACCTCGCGCAGCGAACGGGTGCACGTCCAGCTGACCGAGACGGACGGGATCGACGCGGTGGACATCGTCCGCCCCGGCACCGAGCCGGTCATCGAGGAGGGGACGGCATGAGGCACTTCATCTCCATCGCCGACCTCGACCGCGACGAGGCGATCGCCGTGCTCGCGACCGCCGAGCACATGGCCGAGACCCAGTCGCGCTCGATCCGCAAGCTGCCCACCCTGGTCGGCACCACGGTCGTGAACCTCTTCTTCGAGGACTCCACCCGTACCCGGATCAGCTTCGAGGCCGCGGCCAAGAGGCTCTCCGCCGACGTCATCAACTTCTCCGCCAAGGGCTCGAGCATCTCCAAGGGGGAGACGCTCAAGGACACCGCCCTCACGCTGCAGGCCATGGGCGCCGACGCGGTCGTGGTCCGTTCCGGGTCCGCCGGCGCGGCGCACCTGCTGGCCCATGCCGGGTGGATCGACCAGCCGATCGTGAACGCCGGCGACGGCGCGCACGAGCATCCGACCCAGGCGATGCTCGACGCCTTCACGATGCGCCGCCACCTGCGCCCCGGGGACCCGACCGCAGGCCTCGACGGCCTCCACGTGGTCATCGTCGGCGACGTGCTCCACTCGCGGGTCGCACGCTCCAACGTGCTGCTGCTGACCCTGCTCGGGGCCCGCGTCACCCTGGTCGCGCCGCCGGCGCTGGTGCCCGTCGGCGCCTCCGCGTGGCCGTGCGAGATCCGCTACGACCTCGACGAGGCGCTCGCGACCGGACCCGACGCGGTGATGATGCTCCGCGTCCAGAGCGAGCGCATGGTCGGTGGTGGCTTCTTCCCCACGGCGGGGGAGTACTCCCGTCGCTACGGGCTGACCACCGCCCGCGCCGCCTCCCTGCCCGAGCACGCGATCGTGCTGCATCCCGGCCCGATGAACCGCGGGTTCGAGATCGCCGGGGACGTCGCGGACTCCCCGCGCAGCGTCATCGTCGAGCAGGTCGCCTCCGGCGTGTTCGTCCGCATGGCCGTGCTCTACCACCTGCTCGCCACCGACTCCCGGGAGGGCCTCCGATGACCGCCGACCAGACCGCACCCCCCGGTGGTCCCGGGCCCTCCACGCTGCTGATCCGCGGCGGCCGTCCCTACGGTGAGGACGTCCAGGACGTCCTGCTCGAGGGAGGCCGCATCACGGCGATCGGCGCCGACCTCGAGGTGCCCGCCGACGCCGAGATCGTCGAGGCCGACGGCTGCATCGTGCTGCCGGGCCTCGTGGACCTGCACACCCATCTCCGCGAGCCCGGCGGCGAGGAGGCCGAGACCGTCGAGTCCGGCACCCGCGCCGCCGCCCGGGGCGGGTTCACCGCCGTCCACGCCATGGCCAACACCCTGCCCGTCGCCGACACCGCCGGTGTCGTCGAGCAGGTCGCCCGCCGCGGTGAGACCGCCGGCTGGTGCTCCGTGCGGCCCGTCGGCGCCGTGACCGTCGGGCTGGCGGGGGAGCGCCTCGCCGAGCTCGACGCGATGGCCAACTCGCGGGCCAAGGTCCGCGTGTTCAGCGACGACGGCAAGTGCGTCCATGACCCCGTGCTGATGCGGCGCGCCCTGGAGTACGTGAAGTCCTTCGACGGCGTCATCGCCCAGCATGCCCAGGACCCGCGGCTGACCGAGGGCGCCCAGATGCACGAGGGCGTCGTCTCCGCGGAGCTCGGCCTCGCCGGTTGGCCCGCGGTCGCCGAGGAGTCGATCATCGCGCGGGACGTCCTGCTGGCCCAGCACGTCGGCTCCCGCCTGCACGTGTGCCACCTGTCCACCGCCGGCAGCGTCGACATCGTGCGCTGGGCCAAGCAGCGCGGCATCGCTGTGACCGCCGAGGTCACTCCCCATCACCTGCTGCTGACCGACGAGAACGTGCGCCAGTTCGACTCCGTGTTCAAGGTGAACCCGCCGCTGCGCACCGCCGCGGACGTCCAGGCGGTCCGCGACGGGCTCGCCGACGGCACGATCGACATCGTCGCCACAGATCACGCACCGCACCCGCGCGACGCCAAGGACCGCGAGTGGGACCAGGCCGCGATGGGGATGACGGGGCTCGAGACGGCGCTCTCCCTCGTGCAGCTGACCATGGTCGACGAGGGTCGTCTGACCTGGCGCGACGTGGCCCGCGTGCTCTCGGAGAAGCCCGCCGAGATCGGTCGCGACGAGGACCAGGGCTGGGCGCTCGAGCCCGGCGCCCCGGCGCATGTGCTGGTCTGGGATCCTCGGCCGGTGCGCGCCGCCGATCCCGCCGAACACGCCTCGCGCAGCCGGAACTCCCCGTTCGCGGGGATCGAGCTGCCGGGGATGAACCGCCTCACCGTGCTCGAGGGTCGGCCCACCGTGCGCGACGGCCTCGTGGTGGAGCGGTGAGCGAGCAGCTCGGACCGGTCCTCGCGCTGATCGCCCTCTTCGCACTGATCCTGGTGCTCATGGCCTGGGGCTGGCGACGACGGGGCGCGTCCCAGTCGGATCTGCCGCAGCCGTCCCGGGACACGCTCGACGAGCTCGGGGAGGCCGTCGAGACCGGCCCTCTGGACGCGGTCTACGTGAGCACGGTGCTCGCCCGGCAGCCGCTCGAACGGGTGGTCGCCCATTCGCTCGGCCAGCGCGCCGCCGCCCGCGTCAGCGTCGGCACCGCCGGGACCTGGCACATCGATCGCGAGGGTATCGCGCCCCTCACCATCTCCGCCGACGCCCTCGACGAGGTCACCGCCGGGCCCGGCATGGCCGGCAAGTTCGTCGGCGGCGACGGCATCCTCATCCTCCGCTGGCGCCTCGGCGACCAGCTCCTCGACACCGGTCTGCGTCTCTCCCGGCGCGACGACCACGATCTGCTGCTCTCCCGGAAGGAGCACTCATGACAGTCCCCACCCCGCACCAGTCCTCTGGTCCCGCACCATCAGGCGTCCGGGCCACCTCCCGCGTACGTCGTGACCGCGCCCTGCTCATCCTCGAGGACGGCACGGTCCTGCGCGGCAGCGCCTACGGCGCCCAGGGCGCCCGCCTCGGCGAGGTCGTCTTCACGACCGGCATGACCGGCTACCAGGAGACCCTCTCCGATCCCTCGTACGCGGGGCAGATCGTCGTCCAGACCTCCCCGCACATCGGCAACACCGGTGCGAACGCCGAGGACATGGAGTCGAGGAAGGTCTGGGTGCGCGGGTACGCCGTGCGCGACGCCAGCCGCCTCGCCTCGAGCTGGCGCTCGGAGCAGTCCCTGGACGACCTGCTGGTCAGCAGCGAGGTGGTGGGCATCAGCGACATCGACACCCGCATGCTCACCCGTCGCCTGCGGGACACCGGCTCGATGCGCGGAGGCATCTTCTCCGGTGATGCGCTGCAGAGCTCCGAGGACGAGCTCCTCGCCCAGGTGCGCGAGCAGCCCTCCATGAGCGGATCCAGCTTCGTCGAGGAGGTGACCATCGCGCAGCCGATCGTGCTCGAGCCCGAGGGCGAGGTGATCGGCACCGTGGCCGCCGTCGACCTCGGCATCAAGGGCGCCTCGCCCCGCAGCATGCTCTCCCGCGGCCTCCGGGTGCACCTGCTCCCGGCCACGACGTCCCTCGAGGAGCTGCTGGCCGTCGAGCCCGACGCCGTCTTCTTCTCCAACGGACCCGGGGACCCGGCCGCTGCGACCGCCCAGGTCGACCTCCTGCGCGGAGTGCTGGACGCGGGTCTGCCGTTCTTCGGGATCTGCTTCGGCAACCAGCTGCTGGGACGGGCGCTCGGCTTCGACACCTACAAGCTGAAGTTCGGCCACCGCGGCATCAACCAGCCCGTGATGGACAAGGAGACCGGCAAGGTCGAGATCACGGCTCACAACCACGGCTTCGCCGTGGACGTCCCCCTCGAGGGCGAGCACGAGGCCCCGCACGACGGCGGCCGCTACGGCCGGGTCATCGTCACCCACGTCGGCCTCAACGACGACGTGGTCGAGGGCATCCGCTGCCTCGATCGCCCCGCCTACTCCGTCCAGTACCACCCGGAGGCGGCCGGCGGCCCGCACGACGCCTCGTACCTCTTCGACCGCCTCGTGAGCCTGGTGACCGAGCGCCGCGCCTCCGGCGCGTCCGCCGGCTCCGCAGCCGCCACCGGCTCCTCCTCCCACCCCCAGTCCTCGCAGAAGGAGTCCTGATGCCCCGTCGTCCCGACATCTCCTCCGTCCTCGTCATCGGCTCCGGCCCGATCGTCATCGGCCAGGCCGCGGAGTTCGACTACTCCGGCACCCAGGCCTGCCGGGTGCTGCGCGAGGAGGGCCTGCGGGTCATCCTCGTCAACTCCAACCCGGCGACGATCATGACCGATCCGGACATCGCCGATGCCACCTACATCGAGCCGATCGACCCCGACATCATCCGTTCGATCATCGCGGCCGAGCGTCCCGACGCGCTGCTGCCCACCCTCGGCGGCCAGACGGCTCTCAACGCTGCGATCGCCCTCGCCGAGAACGGGACCCTCGAGGAGTTCGGCGTCGAGATGATCGGTGCGAGCCTCGACGCGATCAACAAGGCCGAGGACCGCCAGCTGTTCAAGGAGGTCGTGGACCGCGTCGGCGGAGAATCCGCACGCTCGAAGATCTGCCATACGGTCGATGACCTGCTGGCCGGCGCCGAGGAGCTCGGGTACCCGATGGTGGTGCGCCCCAGCTTCACCATGGGCGGACTCGGCTCCGGCATGGCGTACGACGAGCAGGACCTGCGCCGCATCGGCGGCGACGGCCTGCACTACTCGCCGACCACCGAGGTGCTCCTGGAGGAGTCCATCCTCGGCTGGAAGGAGTTCGAGCTCGAGCTGATGCGCGATCGCAACGACAACTGCGTGGTCGTCTGCTCGATCGAGAACGTGGACGCCGTGGGCGTGCACACGGGTGATTCGGTCACCGTCGCACCGGCGCTCACGCTGACCGACGTGGAGATGCAGAAGCTGCGCGATCTGGGCATCGCCATCATCCGCGAGGTCGGGGTCGACACCGGCGGCTGCAACGTGCAGTTCGCGACGCACCCCGAGACCGGTCGCATCGTCGTCATCGAGATGAATCCACGCGTCTCGCGGTCCTCGGCGCTGGCCTCCAAGGCCACCGGCTTCCCGATCGCGAAGATCGCGGCGCGCCTGGCGATCGGATACTCCCTGGACGAGATCCGCAACGACATCACCGGCACCACCCCCGCGAGCTTCGAGCCCGCGCTGGACTACGTGGTGGTCAAGGTCCCGCGCTTCGCGTTCGAGAAGTTCCCGGCCGCGGATCCGACGCTGACCACCACCATGAAGAGCGTCGGCGAGGCGATGGCCATGGGCCGCAACTTCACCGAGGCCCTCGGCAAGGCGCAGCGCTCGATCGACGTCAAGGGCGCCGCGCCCACCTACGCGGGCACCCCGCCGACCGCGGTGGAGATCACGGCCCTCCTCGAGGACGTGCGCACCCCGACCGACACCCGTCTGGTCACGATCTCGCGCATCCTGTGGGCCGCCGCCGAAGGCGTCGTGGACCCGACGGAGACCCTGGACCGCCTCGTCGAGGCGACCTGGATCGACCGCTGGTTCCTCGACCAGATGCTGCTGGTCGCCGAGCTCGCCGCCGAGATCCGCACCTCCGAGGTCCTCGACGCCGAGCTGCTGGCACTGGCCAAGCGGCACGGCCTGTCCGACGACCAGATCGGTCGCCTGCGCGGGCAGAGCGGCGACGTCGTCAAGGGCGTGCGCGAAGCTCTGGGCATCAACCCGGTCTTCAAGACCGTCGACACCTGCGCCGCGGAGTTCGCCTCCCGCACGCCGTACCACTACTCCACGTACGACCAGGAGACGGAGGTCGAGCCGCGCGAGCGCCCGGCGATCCTGATCCTCGGCTCGGGACCCAACCGCATCGGCCAGGGCATCGAGTTCGACTACTCGTGCGTCCATGCGGCGCTCGCTCTCGGCGACCGGGACCTGCCCGGCGGCGGGTACGAGACCGTCATGATCAACTGCAACCCCGAGACCGTCTCCACGGACTACGACATCGCCGACCGGCTCTACTTCGAGCCCCTCACCTTCGAGGACGTCGTCGAGGTGTACGAGGCGGAGAAGGCGGCCGGGCCGGTCGCGGGCGTCATCGTCCAGCTCGGCGGCCAGACGCCGCTCTCGCTGGCCGACCGGCTGCAGGACGCCGGGCTGCCGATCATCGGCACCAGCCCCGCGGCGATCGACCTCGCCGAGGATCGTGGCCACTTCGGTGCGGTGCTCGCCGACGCCGACCTCCCGGCGCCTCCGTACGGCACCGCCTGGGGCCTCGCGGACGCGACCGAGGTCGCCGCCGCCGTGGGATACCCGGTGCTGGTGCGCCCGAGCTATGTGCTCGGCGGGCGCGGCATGGAGATCGTCTATGACCAGGACGGTCTGGTCGACTACGTGAGCAGGAACCTGCCCGATGGGGGCCGCGCCGAGGCGCCGATCCTCATCGACCGCTTTCTGGACACCGCGATCGAGATCGACGTGGACGCCCTGTACGACGGGACGGACCTCTACCTCGGCGGCATCATGGAGCACATCGAGGAGGCCGGCATCCACTCCGGTGACTCCGCCTGCACCCTGCCACCCGTCACCCTCTCCGATGACGTGATGGACCGCATCCGCACCTCGACCCTCGGGATCGCCGAGGGTGTGGGCGTGCGCGGGCTGCTCAACGTCCAGTACGCCCTCTCCCAGGGCACCCTGTACGTGCTGGAGGCGAACCCCCGGGCGTCGCGCACGGTGCCCTTCGTCGCGAAGGCCACCGGGGTCCCCCTCGCGCAGGCCGCGGCCCGCCTGATGGCGGGGGAGTCGATCGTCGAGCTGCGCGAGCGCGGCGTGCTGCCGGCCCAGGGCGATGGCGCGGACCTTCCCGACGACTCCCCGATCGCGGTCAAGGAGGCCGTGCTCCCGTTCAAGCGCTTCCGCACCCGCGAGGGTCGGGCAGTGGACTCGGTGCTCGGCCCGGAGATGCGCTCCACCGGCGAGGTCATGGGGCTGGATGCGACCTTCCCGCTCGCCTTCGCGAAATCCCAGCTGGCGATCTCCGGGCAGGGGCTGCCGATGTCCGGCAGCGTGTTCATCTCGGTCGCCGACCGGGACAAGCGCGCCGTCGTGCTGCCCGCGGCCCGGCTCGCGGCGCTCGGCTTCGACATCCTCACCACGGCCGGCACCGGTCGTGTGCTGCGACGCAGCGGGATCCCCTGCACGGTGCTCCGCAAGGCCTCGGAGGCCGACGGAGAGGGCGCGAGCGTCATCGAGCTTCTCGAGGCGGGCGACATCGCCCTCGTGCTGAACACCCCCTCGGGCTCGAACGCCCGTGCGGATGGATATGCCATCCGCGCGGCGGCGACCAGCATGGACGTCCCGATGATCACGACGCTCCAGGAGTTCCAGGCCGCCGTGCAGGCGATCGAGGCACGGCCCGAGGAGCCGTTCGCGGTGGGCAGCCTGCAGGAGCACACCCGGCGCCTGGTCGAGGCCCGTGCCGCCGCGGTCGCCGAGGCCGGCGCGTGAGCGACCAGAACGACGTGCACGGCACGAGCGCGTCGGGCGGCACGAGCGGGTCGGGCGGCACGAGCGGAACGGCTCCGGTGCCCTTCGGTGCGCGCCTGCAGCGGTCGGTGCAGGAGAACGGCCCGATCGTCGCAGGGATCGACCCCCACGCCTCGCTGCTCGAGGCGTGGGGCCTGCCGGACACCCCGGCCGGCCTCGAGGCGTTCTCGCGCATCACGCTGGACGCCGTCGCGGGGCAGGTCGCCGCGGTCAAGCCGCAGTCGGCCTTCTTCGAGCGTCACGGGTCCGCCGGTGTCGCGGTCCTCGAGGGTCTCCTGGCCGCTGCGCGCGAGCGCGGGGTGCTCACCATCCTCGACGTCAAGCGCGGCGACATCGGCTCGACGATGGGGGCGTACGCCCAGGCGCACCTCGCCCCGGGAGCGCCTCTCGAGGCCGATGCGATCACCGTGAGCCCGTACCTGGGGACCGGATCGCTCGATCCTGCGGTGCATCTCGCCCTCGAGCACGGCAAGGGCCTGTTCGTCCTCGCCCTGACCTCGAACCCCGACGGACCGCAGGTCCAGCACGCGCTGACGGCACCAGACACGCCGGTGGCGCTGAAGATCGCGCGACACGCCGAGCGGATCGGTGCCGGAGATCCGGGGGAGTGGGGGAGCGTCGGACTGGTCGTCGGCGCGACGGTCGGCGACGCCTATCGGCGGCTCGGACTGGACCGCGCCGCTCCCTCGGTGCCACTGCTCGCCCCGGGCTTCGGCGCCCAGGGTGCAGGCCCCGACCAGATGGTGGAAGTATTCGGCGACAGTGCAGGTCACGTCCTGGTTTCGCTGTCCCGCGGGATCCTGTCCGAGGGTCCGGACCCGGTGCGTCTGCGCGAGGTCGTCGGCAGGCTCCGGGACGAGTACAGCGGCCGGTCATGACCGTCTGAGCACACCGCGGCGCATCGTCGCGGAAGCCGGGTTCAGGGGCGTTCCGGAGAGGTCCGGGACGCCCCTGATCTGCACCCGACCTGGGGTGGAGCGTGTCAGAAGTGCCCTTGGCCACGATATTGGGGTTACGCTCTTCCCACACGCGTGGTCCTCCCGGATCCCGCCCGTCACCAGCAAGAGAAGATGAGGTAAGAACAGTGGCTCTCCCTCCCCTCACCCCTGAGCAGCGGGCCGACGCCCTGAAGAAGGCCGCCGAGGCTCGTCGCGAGCGCGCGGTCATCAAGGCCCGGCTCAAGGACAGCGCCGGCCACCGAGGCGCCGAGATCAAGAAGGTCCTCGTCGAGGCCGAATCCAACGAGATCGTCGGTCGCCTCCGGGTCGCCGCGCTGCTCGAGGCGCTGCCGGGCGTCGGCAAGGTCAAGGCACAGCAGATCATGGAGGAGATCGGCATCTCCCCCTCCCGCAAGATCCGGGGCCTCGGCTCCCATCAGGCGGAGAAGCTCGTCGCCCACTTCTCCGAGTGACCGATCCGTCAGGGGCCGGTGCCGTCACGACGGCACCGGCCCCCGTCACGGTCCTGGCCGGGCCCACAGCCGTCGGCAAGGGCACGGTCTCCGCAGCGATCCGCGCGCAGTACCCCGAGATCTGGCTCTCGGTGTCCGCGACCACCCGGCCCGCACGGCCCGGTGAGGTCGACGGCGTGCACTACCGGTTCGTGACGGAGGAGGAGTTCTCCCGTCTCGTCGACACCGGGCAGATGCTCGAGTGGGCGGTCGTCCACGGCCGCAACAAGTACGGCACGCCGCGCGGTCCCGTCGAGGAGAAGGTCGCCGAAGGGCGGCCAGTGCTGCTGGAGATCGATCTCGCCGGTGCTCGGCAGGTGCGCGACTCCCTGCCCGACGCCCGTTTCGTGTTCCTCGCCCCGCCGGACTGGGACACCCTCGTGGACCGGCTCGTGGGCCGGGGCACCGAGGACGCCCAGGAGCGCGAACGCCGGCTGGAGACCGCGAAGGTCGAGCTGGCCGCGGAGAGCGAGTTCGACGTGACCATCGTCAACGACACCGTGGACAGCGCCGCCGCAGAGCTCGCCGGCCTGATCGGCGTGCGCGACCTCACCTGACCCGTGCGCCGGCGCACTCGCCCCTTCCCGGGTCGAGGGCGTATCCTGAAGCGTCGCACCCCGAAACTTACGAAGGGACATCCGTGGCCGGAACAGTCGCTCAGCCCGAAGGCATCACGAACCCCCCGATCGACCGTCTCCTGGAGACCGTCGATTCCAAGTACGCGCTGGTGCTCTACGGCTCCCAGCGCGCCCGCCAGATCAACGCCTACTACTCGCAGCTCTCCGAGGGCCTGCTCGAGTTCGTCGGCCCGCTGGTGGACGTGGACAACCAGGAGAAGTCCCTGTCGATCGCGTTGCGCGAGATCGACGAGGGCCTGCTGACCGTCCGCGAGATCGACGAGGCCGAGTACGCCGCCCAGAACGAGCCCGATCCGGACGCCCCGGCGCCGCTCAAGCTCGGCGACGACGCCCCCGAGGTCCCGTCCTCCGAATTCGGCTTCTGACCTTCACCCTCCACCGGGAGCTGCGATGAGCATCGTGAAGAGCACCCTCGACGGTGCCCGCGTCCTGGTCGGCGTCGGCGGAGGGATCGCCGCCTACAAGACCGCGCACCTGGTGCGCGGTCTTGTCGGTGAAGGGGCCGACGTGCGCGTCGTCCCGACCGCGTCCTCACTGCAGTTCGTGGGTGCCGCGACGTGGGAGGCGCTCAGCGGTCACAAGGTCCTGACCTCGGTGTTCGAGGACGTCGACCAGGTTGCGCACGTCCGGTTCGGCCAGGAGGCCGACCTGATCGTGATCGCCCCCGCCACCGCCGACCTGCTGGCGCGGATGCGCACGGGCCGTGCCGATGATCTGCTCACCGCCTCCCTGCTCGTGACCCGGGCACCGGTCGTCCTCGCCCCCGCGATGCACACCGAGATGTGGCAGCACCCGGCGACGCTCGAGAACGTCGCCGTGCTGCGGGAGCGCGGCGTCATCGTGCTGGAACCCGCTGTCGGCCGCCTGACCGGTCCCGACTCCGGCCCCGGCCGTCTGCCCGAGCCCGCCGCGCTGCTCGAGGCGGCGCGCGCCGCGATCACCGCGCCGCGGGGCGAGCGCGGCGAGGTGCTCCAGGACCTCGCCGGGCACGAGCTGCTCATCACCGCCGGCGGCACCCGGGAGGACCTCGACCCGGTGCGCTTCCTCGCCAACCATTCCTCGGGACGGCAGGGCTGGGCCCTCGCCCATGCCGCTCTCGTGCGGGGCGCGCGGGTGCTCCTGGCCGCCGCGAACGTCGACCTGGAGACCCCGCCCGGCGCCCGGCGGCTCGATGTCGGCAGTGCCGCCGAGCTCGCCGCGGCCGTTGCCGAGCATCGCGGCGGCGTGGACGGCCTGGTCATGGCCGCCGCTGTGGCAGATTTCACCGCCGCCGAGCGGAGCCAGGAGAAGATCAAGAAGGACGAGTCCGAGGCCGACTCGGTGCCCACGATCGCCCTGCGTCGCACCGACGACATCCTGCGTCACAGCGTGCTGGACCGCGGCGATGCCGAGCACCCCGTGATCGTCGGCTTCGCGGCCGAGACCGGCGGGAACGGCAGCTCGGCCCTCGATCTGGCCCGCTCCAAGGCCCGCCGCAAGGGTGCTGACCTGCTGGTCTTCAACGACGTCACCGCAGGAGTGTTCGGCTCCTCGGACAATGCCGTGCGCATCCTGGACGGCGAGGGGGCCGAGGTCGCCGAGGCGGCCGGGAGCAAGACCGTCGTCGCCCACGCGGTGCTCGACGAACTCGCCGGTCGGCTGCCGCAAGTACCCTGGTCCGCATGACCTCCAGCGAGCTGCGCACCTTCACCTCAGAATCGGTCACCGAAGGACACCCGGACAAGATCTGCGACCAGATCTCCGATGCGATCCTCGATGACCTGCTGTCCCAGGACCGCGACGCACGCGTCGCCGTCGAGACCATGGTGACCACCGGCCTCGTGCACGTCGCCGGCGAGGTCCGCACCACCGGGTACAGCGACGTCGCGACGATCGTGCGCGACGTCATCCGGGAGATCGGCTACGACTCCTCCGAGAAGGGCTTCGACGCGGATTCCTGCGGCATCGAGGTCTCCATCGGCGCGCAGTCCCCGGACATCGCCCAGGGCGTGGACACGTCGTTCGAGACCCGCGGGGACGCCGCCGCCGAAGCCTTCGCACGGCTCGGCGCCGGGGACCAGGGACTCATGTTCGGCTATGCCTGCCACGACACCCCCGAGCTGATGCCGCTGCCGATCCACGCCGCGCACCGGCTCACCGCGAACCTCTCGGCCGCCCGCCGCGACGGGGTGCTGCCGTACCTGCGCCCCGACGGCAAGACCCAGGTCTCGATCGGCTACGACGAGGACGGCGTGGCCCGCACCGTCGAGGCGGTCGTGGTCTCCACGCAGCACAGCGAGGAGGTCGACCTCGGCAGCCAGCTCGCGCCGGCCATCTCGAAGGTCGTCATCGGCCCGGTCCTCGAGGACCTCGCAGCGCTCGGCCTGGACGTCTCGGACGTCACCACCCACATCAACCCCTCGGGCCGCTTCGTGCTCGGAGGGCCCAAGGGCGATGCCGGTCTGACCGGCCGCAAGATCATCGTGGACACCTACGGCGGCATGGCCCGTCACGGCGGCGGGGCCTTCTCCGGCAAGGATCCCTCGAAGGTGGACCGCTCCGGGGCATACGCCATGCGCTGGGTCGCGAAGAACATCGTCGCCGCGGGTCTCGCGGACCGCTGCGAGGTCCAGGTCGCCTACGCGATCGGCGTCGCGGAGCCCGTGGGGCTCTATGTCGAGACGTTCGGCACCGCCCACCGCCCCGCCCACCAGATCGCCGCTGCCGTGCGGAAGGTCTTCGACCTGCGCCCCGCCGCTCTGATCGACGCTCTCGACCTGCTGCGCCCGATCTATGCCCTGACCTCGGTGCACGGCCACTTCGGTCGCGAGCTGCCCGAGTTCACCTGGGAGCGCGCCGATCGCGCGGAGGAGCTGGAGCGCGCGCTGTGACCACTCCCGCTGCCCCCACCGCCGCTGCTCCTACGGCCGCTGCTCCTACGGCCGCCGCCCGGCCTGCCGTTCCCGCCTCCGGGCTCGATCCCGAGCTCGCCGCGCGGCTGAAGCGTGATGAGTCCGGCCTGATCACCGCCGTGGTCCAGGACGCCACCGACCACCGCGTGCTGATGGTCGGATGGATGGACGACGAGGCGCTGCACCGCACCCTCACGTCCGGCCGCGCCACCTACTGGTCGCGCTCCCGGCGCGAGTACTGGCGCAAGGGCGATACGAGCGGGCACGTGCAGTGGGTCCGCTCCGTCGCAATCGACTGCGACGCCGACACCCTGCTGATCGAGGTGGACCAGGTGGGCGCGGCGTGCCACCGCGGCACCGAGACCTGTTTCGACGGCGGCGACCTGGGCGCCGTCGTCCTGGACCCCACGGAGCGCACAGCATGACCGACCGTCCCGTCCCCGCTCCGAGCGCTCGCTCCGAGGTCTATCCCGAGCTGGTCGCCGGCCGGGAGGGCGACGCCCTGGGCACGATCCAGCCAGACCGCGCCACCTTCCGGGCCCTGGCCGCCCGCCAGCGTGTGGTGCCGGTGAGCGTCCGTCTCCTCGCCGACGAGGACACCCCCGTCTCCCTGTACCGACGCCTCACCGCGGACGGCGACGGCCGCGGCACGTTCCTCCTCGAATCCGCCGGCGAGGGCGAGACCTCTCGCTGGTCGATCATCGGCACGCGCGCCCGCGCCGTGCTCACCGAGCACGAGGGCAGGGCCCGCTGGATCGGGGACGTCCCCAGCGGCGTGCCCGTCGACGGCAGCCCGGTGGAGGCGCTGCGCGAGGTCACCAGCGCCTTCCGTGCCGCACGCCAGCCGCACCTGCCGCCGTTCTCCGGCGGCATGGTCGGATTCATCGCCTATGACGCCGTGCGCCACTGGGAGAAGCTCCCCGCCTCCCCGCCCGATGAAGTGGGCCTGCCGGACCTGTCCATGCTGCTGGCCCAGGACGTCGTGGTCCACGATGCCCACGACTCCACGGTCGTCCTGGTCGCCAACGCCCTGAACCTCAACGCCACGGACGACGGGGTGGACGCCGCCTATGACGACGCCCTCGCCCGGCTGGAGGCGATGCGGGAGCGCCTGCGCACCCCGCTGAGCAGCGGTGCGATGGTCTACGAGACGGTGCGCGACCTCGAAGCGAAGTCCCGCACCGCGCGGCTCGACTACGAGCGTGCCGTGCACGAGGCGGTCCAGGACATCGTGGACGGTGAGATCTTCCAGGTCGTGCCCTCCCAGCGGTTCTCGCTCTCGGCCTCGGCGCACCCGCTGGACGTCTATCGGGTGCTGCGGCGCATGAACCCCAGCCCGTACATGTACCTGCTGCGCACGATCGACGCCGACGGCGAACCGATCGATGTGGTGGGCGCGAGCCCGGAGTCCCTCGTCACCGTGCGCGGCCGCACCGCGACCACGCATCCGATCGCCGGCTCGCGGCCTCGCGGCGCCACCCCGGAGGAGGACGAGCGCCTGGGCCAGGAGCTGCTCGCCGATCCCAAGGAGCGCTCGGAGCATCTGATGCTGGTGGACCTCGCCCGCAACGACCTGCAGAAGTTCTGCGACCCCGGCACGGTGGTGGTGCGGGACTTCATGCACATCGAGCGCTTCTCGCACATCCAGCACATCGTCTCCACGGTGACCGGGACGATCCGCGAGGACGCCCTGGCCTACGACGCCCTGCGCGCCACGTTCCCCGCCGGCACCCTCTCGGGGGCCCCGAAGCCCTCGGCGATGCGGATCATCGACCGTCTCGAGCCGGTGCGCCGCGGCGTCTACGGAGGCACAGTGGGCTATATCGACTTCGCGGGCGACATGGACATGGCGATCGCGATCCGCACCGCGGTCCTCAAGGACGGCACCGCTCACGTGCAGGCCGGCGGGGGAGTGGTTGCGGATTCCGACGCCACCACCGAATACCGCGAGACCCAGTCGAAGGCAGCGGCCGCCCTGCGCGCCGTGGCCTCCGCCGACACGCTGCGCTCCGCATGAGCACGCCGACCCCGCGCACACCCGTCGATCCGCAGCAGGATCGCGCATCGCAGCGGCCGCCCGCACGACGGGCCGGTCGCCGTCCCGGCCGCGCACTCACCGTGCTCGCGGGCACCGCGGTCTCCGGGCTGCTGATCGGTGCCACGAGGCTGACCTGGACCCAGGCGGATGCCCCCGACCTCACGGGCAGCGCCCAGACCGTCGCCGTCACCGGCACCGACGCCGCGCCGGCCGTGCTCGCCCTGGCGATCGTGGCCATCGCGGCGTCCCTGGCGACCTCCCTGGCCTCGTCCTGGGTCCGGTTCGTCACCGGACCCGTGCTGATCGCCGCCGGACTCGGCGCGGCCTGGTCGGCGTTCGCGGTCACCCTGGACCCCGAAGGGACCTCGGCCGGAGCCATCACCGAGGCCACCGGGGTGGTCGGCGCGCAGGTCGATGCCACCGCCACGAGCTGGCCGCTGATCTCGATCCTGCCCGCGCTCGTCCTCTGCGCGATCGGCGTCGTCGTGCTCCTGGTGGGAGGGCGCTGGCCGCGGGGGACCCGATACCGCAGCGCGGCGGTCGCCGCGCCGTCGGACCCGGCCGACGACCCGGCCGCCGCCTGGGACGCCCTCACCCGGGGTGAGGATCCCAGCGCCGGACTGGGGGAGCCCGAAGCCGGCTCGACCGCTCCCGAGGACGGCGAGCAGGATCCGCCCCCGGAGAGCGAGGACGGCCCCGCCGGAACTCCGATCCGGTGATGGTGCTCACCCCGCCCGCGCCTCCTGCGGCGCGGGGCGGACGCCTCCGCCTCGACCCGAGGATGACGTGGCACAATGGCCTGGACCGGGCCCCTGACTGGAGAAGGATCATGACCAAGACCTACACCGTGCCGCCGCCCCCGCCCCACAACGAGGGTAAGACCGTGGCCGCGTACACGCTGAACTTCGGCGTGGTCCTCGGCGCCCTCTTCATCGGGCTGGGCATGATCCTGCCGATGGTGCTGCTCGTGTGGATCGGCACCGGCGTGATCGCCGTGTCGATCATCGCCGGCATCGTCCTGTCCCTCGCCGGCTTCGGTCAGCCCCGTCGTCGGGCCTCTGAGGCCGAAGCGCGGTGACCACCGGGGTGGGCGACCGGCACGGCGCTGCCGTGACGGCCGTTCCCGCCCGCGGACTGCGCAGGGCGCTGCTCCCGGCGGGCATCGTGGCCGGCGGCCTCGCCCTGGCGGTCGGGGTCCAGCTGGTCTTCGACCCGTTCCGCACGGACATCCCGCTGTGCATCGTCTACCACCTGACAGGCCTGTACTGCCCGGGCTGCGGCGCGATCCGTGCCGTGCACTCCGTGCTCGCCGGGGATCTGCTGCTCGCCCTGCGCAGCAATGCGCTGATCACCGTCGCACTGCCGCTGGTGGCCGCAGCCTTCGTGCTCTGGATGATCCGCCGGGTGCGCGGGCTGGCCACCGACCTGCTGCCCTCCACCCGGGTGGCATACATCCTGGTCGCCCTCATCGCCGTCTTCACCGTGCTGCGCAACCTTCCCGCCTTCTGGTTCATCGCCCCGATCTCCTTCATCGGCGCCTGAGACCGGACCCGAGGTGCTCGCGATCTGCGGGCATCGCCCCCGACTGCTGCAGGAGGTATCCGTGGTCACCACCGGAACCGTGCTCGACGAGATCATCGTCGGGGTCCGCGAGGACCTCGAGACCCGCCGCGGCCAGGTCCCTGCGACCGAGCTCGAGGACCTGGCCCGTGCGGCTGCCCCGGCGCTCGACGCCCGCGCCGCCCTGCACGGCGACGGCACCACGATGGGACTGATCGCGGAGGTGAAGCGCGCGAGCCCCTCGAAGGGCGACCTCGCGGAGATCCCCGTCCCCGCCGACCTCGCGGCGATCTACGCCGATCACGGGGCGTCCGCGATCAGCGTGCTCACCGAGCAGCGTCGCTTCCGAGGCACCCTGGCAGATCTGGACGCAGTGCGGGAGCGCGTCCGCGTGCCGGTGCTGCGCAAGGACTTCGTGGTCGACCCGTACCAGGTGCTCGAGGCACGCGCCCACGGCGCCGACCTCGTCCTGCTGATCGTCGCCGCACTCGAGGACTCCCAGCTCCAGGAGCTGCACGAGCAGATCACGGCGCTCGGGATGAGCGCCCTGGTCGAGACGCACACCGACGACGAGCTGGATCGTGCGCTCGCCCTGGGCGCCGACATCATCGGCGTCAACGCCCGCAACCTCAAGACCCTCGACGTGGACCTCGCCCGGGCCACCACCCTGCTGCGGCGCATCCCCGCCGGGCCTCTCGCGATCGGCGAGTCCGCCGTCGTCTCGGTCGCCGACGTCCAGGAGTACGCCGCCGCAGGGGCGGACGCCGTCCTGGTCGGCGAAGCCCTCGTGACCTCCGGCGACACCGGGGACGCCGTCTCCACGTTCCGCTCCGTGGTCCGTCGCGGCCGCACCGTCCCGGAAGGAGCTCAGGCATGAGCACCTCGGCCTCCCGACCCACCATCCCCGATCTCGCCCGACCGGAGGGAGAGCTGCGCTCCGAGGCCGGCCCGTACTTCGGCGGCTTCGGCGGCCGCTTCCTGCCCGAGGCACTGGTCCCCGCCCTCGACGAGCTGCGGGAGACCTACGAGAAGGCCGTGCTGGATCCCGAGTTCATCGAGGAGCTGCAGCGACTGGCCCGCGAGTACACCGGGCGTCCGTCCCTGCTGTCCGAGGCGCCCCGCTTCTCGCAGCTCGCTGGCGGAGCTCGGATCCTGCTCAAACGCGAGGACCTCAACCACACTGGCAGCCACAAGATCAACAACGTGCTCGGCCAGGCTCTCCTGACCAAGCGCATGGGCAAGACCCGCCTGATCGCCGAGACCGGAGCCGGGCAGCACGGCGTGGCCACGGCCACCGCCGCCGCCCTGTTCGGCCTCGACTGCACGATCTACATGGGTGAGGAGGACACCGAGAGGCAGGCCCTCAACGTCGCCCGGATGCGACTGCTCGGCGCCGAGGTGGTCGCAGTCACGCAGGGCTCGCGCACCCTCAAGGACGCCATCAACGAGGCGTTCCGCGACTGGGTGGCCAACGTCGAGACCACCCACTACCTGCTCGGCACGGTCGCCGGCCCCCACCCGTTCCCGGTGATGGTGCGCGACTTCCACCGCATCATCGGCGAGGAGGCGCGGGAGCAGACCCTCGAGGTCGCCGGTCGCCTCCCGGACGCCGTCGTGGCGTGCGTGGGAGGTGGCTCCAACGCGATGGGCATCTTCCATGCCTTCCTCGACGACACCGACCCCCTCGTGCGGCTGGTCGGCTGCGAGGCCGGCGGCGACGGGATCGCGACCGGCCGCCACAGCGCCACCATCGGCGGCGGCACCCCGGGCGTCCTCCACGGGGCCCGCAGCTTCGTCATGCAGGACGAGGACGGCCAGACCATCCCCTCGCACTCGATCTCCGCGGGCCTGGACTACCCCAGCGTGGGCCCCGAGCACGCCTGGCTGGCGGACATCGGCCGCGCCGAGTACCGCGCGATCGACGACGGGCCGGCGATGGAGGCCTTCGCCCTGCTGTCGATGACCGAGGGCATCATGCCCGCCATCGAATCCGCCCATGCCCTGGCCGGAGCGCTCGAGCTGGGCCGCGAGCTCGGCGAGGACGCCGTCATCCTGGTCAGCCTCTCGGGCCGCGGTGACAAGGACGTGGACACCGCCTCGCGCTGGTTCGGACTGGTGGGGGACGGCCCTGCCTCCGGGGATCTGGCCGCACTGCGAGCACAGGCCCGCGCCACCTCCGACAGCACCGATCCGAAGGAGACGCGATGACCGCCACCGATATCGCCACCGACCCCCACCGGCTGCGGTCGGCGGAGGCGATCGACGCCGCCCGCGCCGAGAACCGTGCCGCCCTGATCGGTTATCTGCCCGTCGGCTACCCGGACCTCGCCGGGTCGATCGACGCCGCGAAGGTGCTCATCGACCACGGCGCCGACATGATCGAGCTGGGCCTGCCCTACTCGGATCCCGTCATGGACGGCCCGATCATCCAGAAGGCCGCCTCCGCGTCCCTGGCCGGCGGCAACCGGACCCGGCACGTGATCGAGGCCGTTCAGGCGCTCTCCGGGCGCGGAGCCGCGATCCTCGTGATGTCGTACTGGAACCCGATCCTCGCCTATGGCCCGGATGCCTTCGCCCGCGATCTCGCGGCAGCAGGCGGCGCCGGGGTGATCACCCCGGACCTGATCCCCGACGAGGGCGCCGACTGGATCGCCGCGAGCGAGGAGCACGGCGTCGACCGGATCTTCCTGGTCGCCCCCAGCTCGCCCCGCGACCGCCTCGCCCATGTGGTCTCGCACACACGGGGCTTCGTCTACGCCGCGAGCACCATGGGCGTCACCGGCACCCGCGCGAGCGTCTCCGCGGCGACGGAGGGACTGGTCGAACGCACGCGCGCGGCGGGCGCCGAGAACGTCTGCGTCGGCCTCGGCGTCTCCAACGGTGACCAGGCCGCGCAGGTCGGAGCGTATGCCGACGGCGTGATCGTCGGCTCCGCCTTCGTCCGCGCCCTGCTCGAGAACGAAGGGGACCCGACCGCCTCGCGCACCGCGCTGGCTGCGGTGGCCGACGACCTGCGTTCAGGGGTTGAACGCGCGCGCCGCTGAGCTCCGTCGGGCAGTACCCTTCGAACGTGACGCGTCGATCGTGAGGGCCCACCAGCGCTGATCGACCACCAGGCCTGATCGTCCATCAGTACCGATCGACCACCAGCCCCGATCGACCACGAGCCCGCAGAGAACGGGGCCTGACAGCGAGGAGTGCACGGACATGATCCCCAGCCCGCCCATCTCCTCGGTGTCCCTCGGCCCGCTCACGGTGCACTTCTACGCGATCTGCATCCTGGCCGGCATCGGGCTGGCCCTGTGGTGGGCCACGAAGCGCTGGGAGCGGCGCGGCGGCAACGGCGACGATCTCTTCGACATCGTGTTCGTCGCCGTGATCGCCGGGATCGTCGGCTCCCGCATCTGGCACGTGCTGACCTCTCCCGCTCCCTTCTTCGGGCCGGACGGCGACCCGCTCGCGGTCTTCTACATCTGGCAGGGCGGTCTGGCGATCTACGGCGGCGTGGCCGGCGGAGCCGTGGCCGTCTGGATCATGGCTCGCATCAAGAAGGTCTCCTTCGTCGCCCTGGCCGACACCATCGGGCCGACGATCATGGCCGCCCAGATCCTCGGCCGCTTCGGCAACTGGTTCAACCAGGAGCTCTACGGACCCCGGCTGGACGCCTGGTGGGCCTGGGACGTCACCTGCGTGACGAACGGTCAGACCATCGGGGGCTGCACCCCCGGGACGTACCACCCCACGTTCGCCTACGAGCAGATCTGGATGCTCGGCGGCCTCGCCGTGCTGCTGCTCCTGAGCCGACGGTTCCAGTGGGCCGGGGGACGCGTGTTCTGGGCCTACGTCGTCATCTACTCCGCAGGGCGCGCCCTGGTCGACTCGATCCGCACCGAGCCGGTGCTGATGGTCGGACCCCTGCGCATCCACACCCTCGTCGCCATCCTCATGGTGCTCTTCGGCGTCCTGGTGTTCGTGGTCCTCACGCGGCGCAAGCAGCGCCGTGGGGGAGAGGTCGTCGCCGCCGACGGCTCGTTCGTGCTGTCCGCCCAGACCGCGGGCAACGGCCCCGACGAGGACGAGGTCGAGAAGTCCGGGACGCCTCCGTCCGCTGGTGAGGAACCCTCACCCGGACCGTAGGCCCCACACGACCCCGCGCGATGCAGATCGCCAGGTGGATCCAGGGCCCGCGACCGGGCAGTCGTCGATATCCGACGCCCCCGTCACCGGCCGCCCATCTGGAAGGGCTTCGCTCCCATGCGACCTCTCGATTCTGATTCTGTTCCGCCCACCGGCTCCACGCACCGCACCGACGATCGAGGCACGGCGCACTCCGTCCGGTCCACGCGGTTCTCCGACTTCCCCGCCCCCCAGGGCCTCTACCACCCCGACAGCGAGGCCGACTCCTGCGGTGTCGCGATGATCGCCACCCTGCGCGGTCGCCCCGGGCACGACATCGTCGAGCACGCGCTCACGGCGCTGCGCAACCTCGAGCACCGCGGTGCGGTCGGCGCCGAGGAGGACACCGGCGACGGCACCGGCATCATGGTGCAGCTGCCCGATGCCTTCCTCCGCGAGGTCGTCGGGTTCGAGCTGCCGCCCCTCGGCGCCTACGCGGCCGGAACCGCCTTCCTGCCCCGTGATCCGGCCGGCAGAGCAGAGGCGCTGGAGGCTCTTCGGACGATCAGCGCGGACGAGGGCCTGCAGCTGCTCGGCCTGCGCGAGGTGCCCATCACGGACGGTCTCGTCGGCCCCTCCGCGGAGGCGGTCCGCCCCGACTTCGTGCAGGTCTTCCTCGCCGACGCCGCCGCCGACGCCGGTTCCGACGCCGTTGCCGGGGCACCTGCCGGCGCAGCTGATGCCCCCGATGCGGCCGGAGCGCTCACCGGCCTCGAGCTGGAGCGGGCGGCCTTTGCCGTGCGCCGCCGCGTCGAGCACACCACGGGGGCCTACTTCCCCTCGCTGTCCACGCGGGTGATGGTCTACAAGGGCATGCTCACCCCGGTGCAGCTCGACGAGTTCTACCCGGATCTGCGCGATCCCCGCTTCACCTCCGAGCTCGCGATCGTGCATTCGAGGTTCTCGACGAACACCTTCCCGGCCTGGCCGCTCGCCCATCCCTTCCGGGCGCTCGCCCACAACGGCGAGATCAACACCGTCATCGGCAACCGCAACCGCCTGCGGGCCGCCGAGGGCAGCATGCGCACCGACGCCTTCGGGGCGGACTTCGAGCGGCTGCTGCCGATCAACACCCCCGGAGCGTCCGACTCCGCCGGTCTGGACGAAGCTCTCGAGCTGCTCCACCTCGCGGGGCGATCCCTCCCGCACGCCCTCATGATGCTCATCCCGGAGCCCTGGGAGAACGACGCCACGATGGACCCCGATCTGCGGGCCTTCTACGAGTTCCATGCGGCGCTCCAGGAGCCCTGGGACGGACCCGCTTCGGTGGTGTTCACCGACGGCACCCAGGTCGGCGCGCGACTGGACCGCAACGGACTGCGCCCGCTGCGCTACTGGATCACGGACGACGACCTGGTGATCCTCGGCTCCGAGACCGGGCTGGTCGATGTCCCGCGCAGCTCCCTGGTGCGCACGGGGCGCGTGGCCCCGGGCGAGATCTTCCTGGTGGACCTCGCCGCGGGGGAGATCGTCCCGAGCGATCAGCTCAAGCACGCCATCGCCACCGAGCACCCGTACGGCATCTGGGTGCGCGAGCAGAAGGTGCAGCTGGCTGATCTCCCCTCCCGCGAGCACATCATCCACTCGCGGTCCTCCGTGGTGCGGCGCCAGCAGACCTTCGGCTATACCGAGGAGGAGCTGCGGATCCTGCTCGCCCCGATGGCCGCCAAGGGGGCCGAACCGCTCGGAGCGATGGGCACCGACACCCCGATCGCGGTGCTCTCGGAGCGGCCCCGGCTGCTGTTCGACTACTTCACCCAGATGTTCGCGCAGGTGACCAACCCTCCGCTGGACTCCCTGCGCGAGGAGATCGTGACCTCGCTGGGCGTGGCCATCGGCCAGTCGCGCAACCTGCTCGACGCCACCCCGCAGCACGCCCGCCAGCTCGGGCTGGACTTCCCGATCCTGGACAACGACGAGCTCGCGAAGATCATCGCGGTCGACGCGAACCCTGCCACGGCGGATTTCCACACCGTGCGCCTGCGCGGCCTCTACCCGGTCAGCGGGGGCACTGCTGCGCTCGAGCGCCGCCTGCAGGAGATCTGCGAGGAGGCGGTCGCGGCGATCGACGACGGCGCCACCTTCCTGGTGCTCTCGGACCGCGACGCCAACCAGACGCTCGCGCCGATCCCGTCGCTGCTCCTGACGAGCGCCGTGCAGCACCACCTCGTGCGCACCGGTCGCCGCACCGCGGCCGCGCTGGTCGTCGAGGCCGGCGACGTGCGGGAGGTCCACCACGCCGCCCTGCTGATCGGCTACGGGGCGAGCGCGATCAACCCCTATCTCGCGATGGAAAGCGTCGAGGAGCTCGTGCGCCGCGGGGTGCTCAGCGACATCACCCCCGAGCAGGCCGTCCGCAACCTCAACAAGGCGCTCGGCAAGGGTGTCCTGAAGATCATGTCGAAGATGGGCATCGCCACGGTCGCCTCCTATCGCGGCGCCCAGATCTTCGAGGCCGTGGGCCTCGCGCAGGATCTCGTCGAGACGTGGTTCCCGGGCACGATCAGCCGCATCGGCGGCATCACCCTGGACGTCATCGCGCAGGAGAACGCGGCTCGGCACGCCCTGGCGTACCCGGTCGACGGGCAGCACCCCGCCCACCGCAACCTCCCGGTCGGCGGCGAGTACCAGTGGCGTCGGGAGGGGGAGCCGCACCTGTTCACCCCCGAGGCCGTGTTCCGCCTGCAGCACTCCACGAAGCACCGGCAGTTCGAGGAGTTCCGGAGGTACACCGACGAGGTCGATGACCAGCACGAGCGACTGATGACGATCCGCGGACTGCTGCGCCTGCGCACGGGGGAGCTCGACCCGGTGCCGATCGACGAGGTCGAACCGGTCGAGACCATCACGCGCCGCTTCATGACCGGGGCCATGAGCTACGGCTCGATCTCGCAGGAGGCGCACGAGACCCTCGCGATCGCGATGAACCGCCTGGGCGGCATGTCCAACAGCGGGGAGGGCGGGGAGGATCCCGAGCGCCTGCGCGATCCGGAACGACGCAGCGCGATCAAGCAGATCGCGTCGGGCCGCTTCGGGGTCACCAGCGAGTACCTGACCTTCGCCCGGGACATCCAGATCAAGATCGCCCAGGGGGCGAAGCCGGGCGAGGGCGGGCAGCTGCCCCCGGAGAAGGTGTATCCGTGGATCGCGCGCACCCGCCACTCGACCCCGGGCATCGGCCTGATCTCGCCGCCGCCGCACCACGACATCTACTCGATCGAGGACCTCGCCCAGCTGATCCATGATGCGAAGTCGGCGAACCCGGCGGCCCGCGTGCACGTGAAGCTGGTGTCGCGGTTCGGGGTCGGCACGGTCGCGACAGGAGTCTCCAAGTCCCATGCCGACGTGGTGCTCATCTCCGGGCACGACGGCGGGACCGGGGCGAGCCCGCTGAACTCGCTCAAGCACGCCGGCACCCCCTGGGAGCTCGGCCTGGCGGAGACCCAGCAGACCCTGCTCCTCAACGGTCTGCGCGATCGCATCACCGTGCAGGTAGACGGCCAGATGAAGACGGGACGGGACGTGGTGATCGCCGCGCTGCTGGGGGCGGAGGAGTACGGCTTCGCCTCCGCACCGCTGGTCGTCTCCGGCTGCGTCATGATGCGGGTGTGCCACCTCGACACCTGCCCGGTGGGCGTGGCCACCCAGAACCCCGAGCTGCGCTCACGGTTCACCGGCCGCGCGGAGCACGTGGTGACCTTCTTCCAGTTCGTCGCCCAGCAGGTGCGCGAGCACCTCGCGGCCCTCGGCCTGCGCAGCCTGGACGAGGCGGTCGGGCGCAGCGACCTCCTGGCACTGCGCGAGGACGCCCGCAGCGGGTCGGCCCTCGGCGCGGCCAAGCGGGAAGGGCTCGACCTGGGAGCGATCCTCGCGCCGCCCACCATCCATCCGGGCGACCATCCGCGGCGCCGCCGCGGACAGGACCATCAGCTCGAGCGCGCCGCGGATCACCCGTGGATCTCCCGGGCCGCGGCTGTCATCGACGGGCAGGCCTCCTCGGTGCGGATCGCCGACACGATCCGCAACGTCCAGCGCAGCACCGGCACCCTGCTGGGGCACGAGGTCACCCGCCGGACCGGGGGAGACGGCCTGGCCGACGACTCGATCGTGCTGGACCTCGAGGGGACCGGAGGGCAGTCCTTCGGGGCGTTCCTGCCCCGCGGGATCAGCATGCACTTGACCGGGGACGTCAACGACTACGTGGGCAAGGGGCTCTCCGGCGGCGTGATCGCCGTGGGGCACGGCGCCGCCACGGAGCCGTCGCTCACCTCGGCCGTGATCGCCGGCAACACCTGTGCCTACGGCGCCACCAGCGGCCGGCTCCTGCTCGCCGGCGCGGCGGGGGAGCGCTTCGGGGTGCGCAACTCCGGGGCGACGCTCGTCGTCGAGGGGATCGGCGACCACGGGGCGGAGTACATGACCGGCGGCGCCGTGATCGTGCTGGGCCCGACGGGACGCAACCTCGGCGCGGGGATGAGCGGGGGCACCCTGTTCATCCTCGACCTCGACCCGGCGGCGCTGAACGCCCAGGACGCCACCACCTTCGAGATCACCGCGGTGCGCGAGGACCACCGGTCCTTCGTGCTCGACGCGATCGCCGAGCATGCCCGGCGCACCGGGTCCGACCGGGCCGCCGCACTGCTCGCCGACCCCGAGGAGCTCCTCGGCCGGCTCACGGAGATCGCGCCCCGCGCCTTCCTCCGCATCACCGGGCTCCGCGAGGACGCCCTGGCCCAGGGGATCGACCCCGATTCGAACGATGTCTGGAACGAGATCATGGAGAGCACTCATGGCTGATCCTCGCGGATTCCTGCGGAACCGAGATCGGGAGCTGCCGGCCCGACGTCCCGTGCCGGTGCGGCTGATGGACTGGCGGGAGGTGTACGAGGCCCGCGAGAAGGGCACGCTGAACGTCGTGTCCCGCCAGGCGGGCCGTTGCATGAACTGCGGCATCCCGTTCTGTCACCAGGGCTGCCCGCTGGGGAACCTGATCCCCGAATGGAACGACCTCGTCTATCGCGATGACTGGCAGGAGGCGGCCGAGAGGCTCCACGCGACCAACAACTTCCCGGAGTTCACCGGCCGTGCCTGCCCGGCACCGTGCGAGTCGAGCTGCGTGCTGGGCATCAACCAGCCGCCGGTGACGATCAAGAACATCGAGGTCTCGATCATCGACCGAGCCTTCGAGGAGGGGTGGGTCGAGCCCGTCGAGGCTGCTCGGCAGACGGGTCGCGCCGTCGCCGTCGTGGGCTCGGGCCCGGCTGGGCTGGCCGCGGCCCAGCAGCTCACCCGGGCGGGCCACTCCGTGGTCGTGCTCGAGCGGGACGATCGCCTGGGCGGGCTCCTGCGCTACGGGATCCCGGAGTTCAAGCTCGAGAAGCGCCATGTGGACCGTCGGCTGCAGCAGATGCGCGCCGAGGGCACGCGGTTCCGCACGGGCGTCGACGTCGGCGGCACGGGGACGGGCGCGCTGTCCGTCGACGCCCTGCGGTCACGCTTCGACGCGGTCGTCCTCGCGACCGGCGCGGGCACGCCCCGGGAGCTCGCCGTCCCCGGTCGTGAGGCGAGCGGCATCCACCCCGCCATGGAGTACCTGACCCAGGCCAACCGCCTGGTCGAGGGGGACTGGGTGGAGGACGGCATCTCCGCCGAGGGCAAGGACGTCGTGATCATCGGCGGCGGCGATACCGGTGCCGACTGCCTGGGCACGGCGCTGCGCCAGGGAGCGCGGTCGGTCACGACCCTCGCGATCGGCACCCAGCCGCCGGCCGAGCGCAACGAGGACCAGCCGTGGCCCACCCATCCGGTGCTGTTCGAGGTGTCCGCCGCTCATGAGGAGGGCGGGGATCGCTCGTACCTCGCCTCGACGACCGGTTTCGAGGTCGACGAGGAGGGCGCTGTGACGGGTCTGCAGGTGGCTCGGACGCAGTTCCGCGACGGGAAGCGGGTCCCGACCCCGGGCACCGGGACCGTGCTGCCGGCGACCCTCGTGCTCCTGGCACTGGGATTCACCGGGACCGAGGAGGACGGACTGCTATCCTCCCTCGGGGTGGACATGACCGCGCGGGGAACCATCGTGCACGATGCCGACTGGGCCACGACGGCACCGAACGTCTACACCGCGGGGGACTGCGCCCGAGGTCAGAGCCTGATCGTCTGGGCGATCGCCGAAGGGCGAGCCTGCGCGGCGGCGGTCGATCGGGCCCTGATGGGCACGTCCTCCCTGCCCGCGCCGGTGAGCCCCGGAGAGAAGTCCGTCACGGTGTGAAACACTAGGGGGACCACGCGACGCTGCGGCCAGTACGGCGAGCACTTCGTGATGCCCGCCGGAGGGCCGCGGCCCTTATTCGAACTACTGATGGGTTGACATGCGCAAAGCGAAGATCGTCTGCACACTCGGTCCGGCGACCAACACCTACGACCAGATCCGGACCCTGATCGAATCCGGGATGAACGTGGCGAGGATGAACCTCAGCCACGGCTCCTACGACGATCACGAGCAGGTCTACGCGAACATCCGCAAGGCCGCCGAGGACCTCGGGCGCAACGTCGCCGTCCTCGTCGATCTCCAGGGCCCGAAGATCCGCCTCGGCAAGTTCGAGAGCGGCCCGCACCAGCTCGAGGTCGGCGACACCTTCGTCATCACGACGGACGACATCGTCGGCACCAAGGAGCGCGTCTCCACCACGTTCAAGGGCCTCCCCGGCGACTGCCGCCCCGGCGACTCCCTGCTGATCGACGACGGCAAGGTGTCCGTGCGCGTCACCGACGTCACCGCGACGGACGTGACCACGGTCGTCGAGGTCCCCGGACCGGTCTCGAACAACAAGGGCATCAACCTCCCCGGCGTCGCGGTCTCCATCCCCGCGATGAGCGAGAAGGACATCGCCGATCTCCGCTGGGGCCTGAAGCTCGGGGCCGACGTCATCGCCCTGTCCTTCGTGCGCGACGCCCATGACATGGACGACGTGCTGCGCATCATGCAGGAGGAGGGCCGCCGGGTCCCCGTCATCGCCAAGATCGAGAAGCCGCAGGCCGTGCGTGCCCTGCGCTCCATCGTCGGCGCCTTCGACGGCATCATGGTCGCCCGTGGCGACCTCGGCGTCGAGCTGCCCCTGGAGCAGGTCCCGCTGGTGCAGAAGCGCGCCATCGAGCTCGCCCGCCGCAACGCGAAGCCGGTCATCGTGGCCACCCAGGTCCTCGAGTCGATGATCACCAGCCCGCGCCCCACCCGCGCCGAGGCCTCCGACTGCGCCAACGCGATCCTCGACGGCGCCGATGCGGTCATGCTCTCCGGCGAGACCAGCGTGGGCGCCTATCCCTTCGAGGCTGTCCGCACGATGGCCCGCATCATCATCAACACCGAGGAGAACGGCGCCGACCGCATCCTCCCGCTGGGCACCATCCCCCACACCCGCGGCGGTGCGATCACCCGTGCGGCCGCTGAGATCGGCGATCAGCTCTCCGCGCAGTACCTGGTGACCTTCACCGAGTCCGGCGACACCGCGCGTCGGCTCTCCCGTCTGCGCCCGACGATCCCCCTGCTGGCGATGACCCCGTACCCCGAGGTCGCCCGCCAGCTGTCGCTGACCTGGGGCATCGAGGCGCACCTGGTGCCCATGCAGAAGGACTCCGATCAGATGGTCGCCGAGGCCGACGCGATGCTCCGCGAGAGCAAGGGCCTGCAGAAGAACGACCTCGTCGTGATCGCCGCCGGTTCCCCTCCCGGAGTCCACGGCTCGACCAACACGCTGCGCGTGCACCGCATCGGTGACCTCGACGGCACCGAGTCCGCTCGGATCGAGGCCGACCGCATCGCGGCCGGTCCCGAGAACTGAGACGCACCGCCTGAGAACGGCGCCCCTCGGCCTGTCGGCCGAGGGGCGCCGTTCTCATGGGCAGGCGCTGCGCGCTGATGAGCGGTCCGCTGTGAGGTGGGTGGGTCATCGGCGCGCCCTGACTGCGGCGACGCTCGCCTCGGGGCGCAGGTCGAGGCGTCGCAGGAGCTGGGCGTTCACGGCGACGACCACGGTGGACAGGGACATGAGGATCGCCCCGACGGACATCGGCAGGACGAACCCGATGGGGGCGAGGATCCCCGCCGCGAGCGGCACGGACAGCAGGTTGTATCCGGCAGCCCACCAGAGGTTCTGCGTCATCTTCCGGTACGCGGCGCGGGAGAGCTCGATGACGGAGAGGACCGAGCGCGGATCAGAGCTCGCGAGCACGACCCCCGCGGACGCGATGGCGACATCGGTGCCCGCACCGATGGCGATGCCGACGTCGGCCTGTGCCAGGCCGGGGGCGTCGTTGACGCCGTCACCGACCATCGCGACCTTCTTGCCCTCTTCCTGGAGCTGAGCCACCGTCGAGGACTTGTCCTCGGGGCGCACCCCCGCGATGACGCGGTCGATGCCGAGTTCGCGGCCGACGCTGTTCGCGACCGGCTCCGCGTCACCGGTGATCATGATGACCTCGACATCCAGGGCGTGCAGCGCATCGATCGCCTCGCGAGACTCCGGGCGGATCTCGTCGTGGAGGGTGAGGCCGCCGATCACCTCGCCGTCGCGGAGGACGTGGAGGATGATCGCGCCCTGCTGGCGCCAGGCCTCTGCCTCGGGGATCTCGCTCGTG
Source organism: Brachybacterium sp. 107 (assembly GCF_052379725.1). Classification (NCBI taxonomy): domain Bacteria; kingdom Bacillati; phylum Actinomycetota; class Actinomycetes; order Micrococcales; family Dermabacteraceae; genus Brachybacterium; species Brachybacterium sp. 107. The sequence continues at coordinate 53,070 of NZ_JBQSYW010000002.1, forward strand.
CCGGTCTCCTCGAGCAGGCGGGGACCGCCGACGCGGATCTCGTGCCCGTCGACATGGGCGCTCACTCCGAGCCCTGGGGTGGAGCCGAGATCGGAGCCCGCGAGAATCCGGACCTGGTCCGACTGAGCCCTGGCCACGATCGCACGGGCGAGCGGGTGCTCGCTCTCCGCCTCGGCGGCGGCTGCGAGAGCCAGCACCTCGGACTCCTCCGCGCCCCGGCCGACGATCTCGGCGAGGACGGGCTCGCCCCTGGTCAGGGTGCCGGTCTTGTCGAACAGGACGGCGTCGACGGTGCGCATCGCTTCCAGCGCCAGGCGGTCCTTCACCAGGACGCCGCCGCGGGCGGCCCGCTCCGTCGCGATCGAGACGACCAGCGGGATCGCGAGCCCCAGCGCATGGGGGCAGGCGATGACCAGGACGGTCACCGTGCGGACCACGGCCTCGTCGGGCATCCCGAGCAAGGACCACGTGATCGCGGTGATCACGGCGGCTCCGAGGGCGAACCAGAACAGCCACGCCGACGCCTTGTCGGCGATGCGCTGGGCCCGGGAGGAGGAGTTCTGCGCATCGGTCACCAGGCGCTGGATACCGGCGAGGGCGGTCTCATCGCCCGTGGCGGTGACCTCGATTCGGAGGCTGGAGTCGGTGGCGACGGTGCCTGCCACGACAGAATCTCCGGTCGATCGCGTCATGGGACGGGATTCGCCGGTGACCATGGACTCGTCCATATCGGCACGGCCCTCACGGATCGTGCCGTCGGCCGGGACGCTCGCCCCGGGCCGCACGAGAACCAGGTTCCCGCGCTGCAGCTCGGCAGGGGAGACGCTCACGATCTCCTCCCCATCGATCCGCTCGGCCATGTCCGGGAGCAGTGCGGCCAGGGAGTCGAGCGCGGACGTCGTCTGGGCGAGGGAACGCATCTCGACCCAGTGCCCCAGCAGCATGATCACGACCAGCAGGGCGAGCTCCCACCAGAACTCCAGCTGGTGATCGAGGAATCCGAGGGTGGCGCCCCAGGAGGAGATGAATGCGACCGTGATCGCGAGCCCGATCAGAAGCATCATCCCGGGCTGGCGGGAACGGATCTCCGAGACCGCCCCGGTGAGGAACGGGCGCCCGCCCCAGATGTACATGACGGTCCCGAGGACCGGGGCGATCAGCATCGCGCCAGGAAGATCAGGAACGCCGTACCCGAGCAGCATCGCGAACATCGGGGAGAAGATGACGACCGGAACCGCGATGATCAGGTTGATCCAGAACAGCCGCCGGAACTGTGCGACGTGGTCACCATGGCCGGCGTGGCCGCCATGTCCCGAATGCTCCTCGGGCTCCGAATGCTCCTCGTGCTCCGAATGATCGGCGTGCGATCCATGCGATCCGTGGTCGAGAGGCGCCTGAGCGGCGTCGTGCTCAGCGGCATCGGCGTGCGTGGGCACAGACCCGGCGGAAGGACGCGGGTGCTGCTTGTCAGCTTCTCCGTCGGCGTGGCGGTGGAGATCGTGATCAGCGTTCATAGTCGACACCGTATACCCATGGGGGGTATATTTCCAGGGCTGATCTTCCGCTGTGCGCGTGCACGTCGTTCGTCCAGCCGCTCACCGATCGACAGGGCGTGCTCGTCGAGGAAGCTCGAGGGGAACCTCAAGATCTGCTCCAGATCCTCCGCGAGAGCCACTGCAGCCCCATGGCATCCAGGAACGGCGACCAGACTGGGACGCATGAGGAGTGGAGCGGATCGAGCGGCGGCGATGGTTCTCGTCGTCGAGGACGAGGCAGCGCTGTCGGATGTGGTGCAGGCATATCTCACCAGGGCCGGCTATGCCACGACGACTGCGCGAAGCGGTCCGGAGGCGGTGGGGCTGGCCCGCACGATGTCGCCGGACGTGATCATCCTCGATCTCGGCTTGCCGGGTCTCGACGGCCTGGAGGTGATGCGGAGGATCCGTGCCTTCTCCGACTGCTATGTGCTGATCACGACCGCGCGAACAGAGGAAGTGGATCGACTGGTCGGTCTGTCTGTGGGGGCGGACGATTACCTCACCAAACCGTTCAGCGTGCGCGAGCTCGTCGCCCGGGTGCAGGCCGTGCTGCGCCGACCGCGCGCCGTCCCCGGGGCCGCGTCGACGAGCACGGTGCGGAGGTTCGGGGCGCTCGAGATCGACACGACGGCGCAGGAGGTGCGGCTGGCAGGAGCTCCGGTCCCGCTGACCCCGACCGAGAGGGGGCTCCTGATGACGTTGGCGCACCGTCCGGGCCAGGCCTTCAGCCGTGGACAGCTGCTGGAGCTCGTCTGGGGCGACAGGTGGAACGGCGACGATCATCTCGTCGATGTGCACATCGCCAATCTCCGTCGGAAGCTGGGTGAGTCGGCCGAGTCCCCGCGATTCGTCACTACGGTGCGCGGCATCGGGTATCGGATGGGGAAGGGGTGAGGTCGTGACCATGTTGGGTTCCCCAGCTCGGCGTCCTTCCCGGGGAAAGAGCTTGGCGTCACGACTCATGGTCGGCCAGATCATGGTGCTGCTCGCCGGCGCGCTCACCATCACCGTCCTGACGGTGATCATCGGGCCCGCGGCCTTCCACCACCACCTCCTCCAGACCGACCTTCCCATGGGGGACACCGATCTCGTCCACATCGAACGTGCCCACCGCGACGCCCTTGCCCTCGCCCTCGGCGTCGGGCTGGTGGTCTCGCTCCTGGCTGCCGGCCTCGTCACCTGGAACCTGACGCGACGCCTCCGCGTGACGCTCCACGGCCTCACGTCGGCTGTGGACGAACTCTCCCGCGGCCACTACTCCACCCGGGTTCCCGTCATCGGCGACGGGACCGAGCTGGACTCTCTGGCGGCGACGCTCAGCGACATGGCGGCCCGGCTCGATGTCGTCGAAGAGACCCGGCGCCAGCTGCTCTCCGACCTCGCCCACGAGCTTCGCACTCCCATCGCCACCCTGTCTGCGCACCATGAGGCTCTGGCCGACGGCGTCATCGATCCCGACTCGGTGATGCCCATCCTCGCGAGCCAGACCGTGCGGCTGTCGCGGCTGGCCGCCGACATCAGCGAGGTGTCCCGGGCGGAAGAGGGTCAGCTCCTGGTGGAGCCACGACCCCTCGTCGCCCATGACCTGCTGGCCTCGGTGCTCCGAGAATGGCAGGAGCGTTTCGAGGGCGCAGAGGTGGCGCTGCGCCTCGACACGACGACGGGTCGATCGCCGGTGATCCACGCAGACCCGGATCGTCTCGCCCAGGTGCTCGGAAATCTGCTGAGCAATGCGCTCCGGCACACCGCCTCCGGAGCCGCCGTCACGGTCTCGGCAGCGGCGCACGGCAGGACGGTGGAGATCGCGGTGGCGGATGAGGGGGAGGGGTTCGCCGCGGAGGACAGGTCCCGGTTGTTCGAACGCTTCTTCCGCGCCGACAGCGCTCGCACCCGCGAGAACTCCGGGTCAGGTATCGGTCTGACGATCAGCCGTGCCCTGGTCGATGCGCACGGCGGGACCATGACGGCGACGAGCGAAGGTCCCGGACGAGGAGCCTGCTTCACCATCAGCCTTCCTCAGCTGACCGCTGACCGCTGACCGCTGACAGCTGACCGCTGACCGCTAGCTCCGCCGCCCTGGGCCGCCAGGAACGGGCGGTCGTGGTGAGCCGCCGCGTCCCGCCTCCGTGAGCGCTCTCCGTCCTGCGTTCCTTCACCTCAGCTGAAGACTCGTCAGACAGGTGAGATCGTCCTCCTCCTGAGTCGAGATGGACGCAGTCCCCGACAGATCCTCGACGGTGCACGTGAGCTCCGCGGTGATCCCGCGGGGCAGCCAGATTCCGAGGAACCCGTTGTCTCCCGTCGTGCGGGTGCCATCCTCGAGAGGGTCGCCCGAGCTGTCGTCGACCACGCTCACCGTGACGTCCTGACGACGCAGCTCACCGAGGCACGTCGTCAAGCTGTGATAGGCGCACTCGTGGGTGGAGTCCCTGAAAGGAGCCACCGAGAGGTAGAACTTGTTCTGGGGTAGGGACAGCTCGACCTCCCGCCCCGCAGCGTCGCTGAGCCCGAGTGCGGTCGCCACGACGCTGGCCATCAGGCCCCGTGGTCGCTCGGCAACCGGCAGCGCCTCGAGCTGGTCGATGATCTCCTGGGCATCGGCACCCTCGTATCCGAGGTCGCGGAGCAGCTCCTGATCGCCGCTCGATCTCGCTCTCGACGACCCATTTGTGATTCGTCATCATCATCCCGACGGCCTCGTAATCGACCATGTACACGGTCTCCTCGGTGGCACGGTCGATGGTGGCGTCGGCGCCCTTCATGCCCGCCATGTGCTCGGCCGTGATGACCACCTCGCTGCCGTCCGGCAGCGGGGCGTCGCCCGGATTCTCGAGCTCCTCGTGGACGACCCACCTGTGGTCGGTGACTGGATCTCCACCGTCGGTCGGGGTGTAGCTGACCGAATACGTCGTGGTGGTGAAGGCGCCGGAGACCGTCGCCGTTGCGCCCGCCATGCCTTCCATGTGGTCCGCCGTGAGCGTCACCGTCGTGCCGACAGGGAACTCGGGGTCCTCGGCTGGTGCGATCCCCTCGGGTGCGGGCCCGCCGTCCATCGGATGCTCCATGTCTCCATGTCCACCACCGTCGGAGGCTGCCGACGCGTCGGATGTCTGAGCGATGTCAGATCCGCTGTCGGTGCAGCCGGCAAGAGCTGTCCCACCGGTGAGGATGACGGCTGCGAGTCCAACGAAAGAACGGCGAGTCTGCATCATCTCTCCTAGTCAGAGGCTGTTTACGACCAGCCTAGGACCCGCATGTCAAGGCCTCCTCAAGATCAGATCTGGACGTCACGAACACTGTGCGGGACTGACGTTCCGCGCTGTCGTGACTGGACGCCGAGCCGTTGCACGAGGTCGGACATGATCGTTCTCTCTCCGTGGTCCCGGTGATCCGCGACGGTGCGAGCAGACCGGCACGGACCCTGGTGGGACGCCTCACAGAGAGGGAGGTCGGGAGTGAGTCCGATGGCGGGACGGCGCCGCATCGGGCCGTGACCAGCGGCGCGCTGCCGGCGCAGGGTCTGGTCTGCGCAGGGGATCTGCGCTCACACATCGAGCTCGGAGCGCTCCGATGTGGGCGGTTCTGCACGCATCGCGGCAGGTCATCGGTCACTGAAGGGGTACCGGGTGCGGGACTCGAACCCGCACGCCCAAAGGACAGCGCATTTTGAGTGCGCCGCGTCTACCATTCCGCCAACCCGGCTCGCACCCACGGAGGAGCGCTGGACTAGGATAACGCTGATGACCACCGGCCTCGACCGTGCGGGTGCACAGCACCCCGCGTCAGGCACTTCCCGAGATACAGGGCGACATGACTGACGACACCACCCCCCTTCCCGACGATCAGCAGGACTTCTCCACCGCGGAGGAGGAGACCCCGCGGCGCACAGCCGTCGTGGCCGAGGACGAGAGCCTCATCCGTATGGACATCGTGGAGACCCTCACCGAGGCAGGCTTCGAGGTCGTCGCCGCGGTCGGTGACGGCGAGAGCGCCGTGACCAAGGCCCGAGAGCTGCGACCCGACGTGGTCGTGATGGACGTGAAGATGCCCCAGGTCGACGGCGTGACCGCCGCCGAGCGCATCGGCGAGGACAACCTCGCCCCCGTGGTGATGCTCACGGCGTTCTCGCAGGCCGAGCTCGTCGAGCGCGCCCGCGATGCCGGCGCGATGGCCTACGTCGTCAAGCCCTTCACGCCGGCGGATCTGCTGCCCGCGATCGAGATCGCGATCTCCCGGTTCCAGCAGATCACCCAGCTCGAGTCCGAGATCGCCGACCTCGGTGAGCGTTTCGAGACTCGCAAGCGCGTGGATCGTGCCAAGGGCCTGCTGCAGACCAACATGGGCCTGTCCGAGCCGGAGGCCTTCCGCTGGATCCAGAAGACGTCGATGGATCGCCGCCTCACGATGCGTGAGGTCGCCGACGCCGTCGTCGACCAGCTCGGCGGGTCCGGCAAGGACTGACCGGAGACACCGGTCCGGCGTGGCATATGCCGGACCAGAGGGGATGCGCGGGCTCGATGTCGATCACACGGCGGTCGCTGGTGCGCGGGCTCGCCCCGGCGATCGTCGGTGCCGCGGCAGGTGCCGGTGTGCTGACCTCCTGCAGCCGCGACGCTGATCCCGGCACCTCGGGCGGGGACGCCGGGACGCTCGGCGCTGCGCCGCCCACGCCGGACACGCCGCTCGTCCTCGGATCGATCGGGGCCTCCTACGGCCGGGCCGCGGCCTTCGAGACGCCGATCTCGATCGCGATCACCGAGGCGATGATCGATCTCAACGCCCGCTGGGGCGGCGTTCTCGGCCACGAGGTGACGATGCACCAGCGGCACGTCGCCGCCGCTGCGGGGGAGGACCTCTCCGCGGTGATCGCGACGATGGCCGATGCCGGGGTGAGCGCCGTGATCACCTCCCTGGACGAGGAGTCGCTCGTGGCGGTGATCCCCGCCCTCGTCGACGCGCAGATCGCCGTGATCGATGTCCTCACCTCCGGGATGAGCGTGCGGGAGCCCGAGGTGGCCAGTGCCAACATGCTGATACGGCTCGCACCCGACGACGTCGCGATCGCGACCCTCTACGCCGAGCAGGCGTGGACGTCTGGATCGGACGGGAGCGGGCCTCCCGGCACGGTCGCCTACGTCTCGGAGGACACAGCGCAGGGGCGCAGCCTGGTGGGCGAGCTCACGCGCATCCTGGCCCCTCGGGGCGGGAAGATCCTCACACAGCAGTTCTATCCCGCCGGGGACGCGCCGGACCTCGACGCCGTGATCGAGGCCGTCCTGGCGGAGCCTCCTGCCCTGCTCGTCGTGAACGGCGGTCCGGAGGTGGGACCTCTCCTGTCCGCCCTGCACGACGCCACGCGGGACGGATCGCAGCAGCCCGCCGTGACGATCCCCTCCCGGCTGGGCCCGGCGGCGAGCGTGGACTACTCCGAGGACGCACTGACGCCGGAGTGCCTCGCCTCCGCCACGGGATATCTGCCCGGCGACGCGCTGGACGACACGCACGTCAACATGATGCTCAACGTCGACTCGACCCTGCTGGCCACCGGGTTCGGGTATTCGCAGCAGGCCTACGACGCGGTCCTGCTCGCCGGTCTCGCGGCGGAGGACGCCGTGTCTGTCGGTGGCGTGGACATCGCCGGCTCGCTGGAAAGGGTGCTCTCGGGAACCCAGGAGTGCGCCGAGTTCGGGGACTGCTCGGCGCTGCTCCGCGACGCACGCGCTGCCGGGCAGCGCACCACGATCTCCTTCACCGGGCGGTCCGGCCCGCTCGAGCTGGGCTCGGACAACGATCTCCGGACGGGGAAGATCCGCAGCCGGACCTGGGATGCTGAGAATTCGCTCGACTCGGAGCCGGCCATCGGGTCCGCTCCCACCACGGTGTTCGACACCGGCGGCTGAGGCGCTGGCGGCCGAGGCGCCGCCATCGGGGGTGCGTCAGCGCGGCGGGAGGAGCATCGTCTGGACGGTGATGGTGCTCAGCAGCGTCCCGTCCTCGTCGTGCACGTCCACGAGATAGCTCGCGATCTGCCGTCCCGCGTGCCGGATCGTGCAGGTGGCCGTGACGATCCCGGAACGGGCCGAGCGGTGGTGGAGCGCCGAGACCGAGGTGCCGACCGCCTGGGCGCCGTCGCCGTGGACCTCCCGGGCGTGGACGATCGCGGCGAAGGAGGCGACGGACTCGGCCAGGGCGATCGTCGCGCCGCCGTGCAGGAGTCCTGCCGGCTGCGTGTTCCCCGCCACCGGCATCGTCATGAGACCGCCGTCGGCGGACAGGCTCAGCAGCTCCATCCCGCATCGTTCCACGAGGGTCCCGCGGATCATGGGGGCGATGAGCTCCCGCAGCTCCTCCCCGGACAGCGGGGCGTGGACGGTCTCACTGCGCTCAGGTGCATCACTCATGCCCTGAGGGTGCCACAGGCGGAGCCTTCGGCGCCTCTGGCGGGACCGTCTGCACGGCGGTCGACGGCGCGGCATGCGAGACTTCTCCTCATGAGTGCCAGCGACACCGGTGACCAGCGAATCCTCCTCATCGACGGGCACGCCATGGCGTTCCGCGCGTTCTTCGCGCTGCCTGCCGACGGGTTCAGCGACGGGCGGGGGCAGGCGACCAATGCCGTCTACGGCTTCACGCGGATGATCATCAACGTCGTCGCCTCCGAGAAGCCGACCCATGTGGCCGTCGCCTTTGACCTGCCCGGCGGCACCTTCCGCGACCGCATCTACGACCAGTACAAGGGCGGTCGCGACGAGACCCCGCCCGAGTTCGTGGGCCAGATCGACCTGATCATGCAGGTCCTGGATGCGCTCGGGGTGCGCTGGCTGACGGTCGAGGACTACGAGGCCGACGACATCATCGCCACCCTCGCCCACCGCACCGCGACCGAGGGCGGCGAGGCGCTGATCGTCACGAGCGACCGTGACGCCATCCAGCTGGTGGGGGAGAACGTGACCCTGCTGCAGCCCGTCAAGGGCGTCACCGAGATGCGCCGTATGACTCCCACCGCCATCGAGGAGAAGTACGGGATCCCGCCCGAGCGCTACTCGGACCTCGCCGCGCTCGTCGGGGAGTCGGCGGACAACCTCCCCGGGGTCCCCGGCGTCGGCCCGAAGACCGCCGCGAAGTGGATCGTGCAGTACGGCGACCTGCCCGGGATCATCGCCCACGCCGACGAGATCAAGGGCAAGGCCGGGCAGTCCCTGCGCGACCACATCGCGGACGTCGAGCGCAACCGCCTGATGAACGCCGCCGTCCTCGACCTCGAGCTGCCCACGGACCCCGAGCACTACACCCTGGGCCGCGGCGACGGGACCGCGCTCAACGCGCTCTTCGACGAGCTCGCCTTCGGCCCCACGATCCGCAAGGACGTCCCCGCGGACTTCCTCGCCGGCGGCGTGGACGTGCCCCAGGCGCCCGCTCGCGAGCTGCCCCCGCTGCAGCGTCCCTCCTCCGCCGAGCTCCCCGAGCTGCTGGCCTCCGCCTTCGGCGAGGGCGCCGCGCTCGCGAGCGAGGGGAGCTGGGCGCTCGGGCAGGGAGACCTGCGTCGTCTCGCGCTGGCCACCGATGACGCGCTCGCGGTGCTCACGCTTGCCGACCTCGACGACACTGCGGAGCGCGCCCTCGCCACGTGGCTCGAGGACCCCGAGATCCCCAAGGTCGCGCACGACACCAAGAACCTCTCCCATCAGGCTCGTGGCCGCGGGCTGAGCATCGCCGGCTGGCGCACCGACCTCGCGATCGCGGAGTTCCTGTGCCGCCCCGATCAGCGGCCCACCGACCTCGCCGGGCTGACCCTGCGCCACCTGCAGGAGGACCTCCAGGTGGAGGCCGCCGCGGCCCAGCAGGAGCTGGGTCTCGGGGCCGACGACGACACGGACGCCGAGGCCGAGCAGCTCGGCCTCGCCGCCGATGCGGTGCTGCGACTGGAGCGGCTGCTGCGCACGGAGCTCGAAGAGCACGCCGCGCTGTCCTTGCACGACGACCTCGAGCTGCCGCTGTCCGCCGTGATCGGGGAGCTGGAGGCCACCGGCATCGCAGTCTCCGACGAGGTGCTCGGAGGCCTGGACCAGGAGCATGCGACCAAGCAGACCGAGGTCGCCGAGTCGGCGTTCTCCCACATCGACGGCGATCGCATCAACCTCGGCTCGCCCAAGCAGCTCCAGGAGGTCCTCTACGAGCGCCTGGGCCTCCCCAAGGGCCGTCGGACGAAGACCGGCTACAGCACGAACGCCGAGACCCTCGTGGACCTGTTCGAGAAGACCCAGCACCCCTTCCTCGCGGATCTGCTCGCGCACCGCGACGTGACGAAGATGCGGCAGATCATCGAGACCCTGCGGCGCTTCATCTCCCCGGAGGGGCGCATCCACACCACCTTCCACCAGAACATCGCCGCGACCGGACGGCTCTCCTCGAACAACCCGAACCTGCAGAACATCCCGACCCGCACCGAGGAGGGTCGCCGGATCCGGTCCGCCTTCGTCACGTCCACCGGCTACCGCTCGCTGCTCACCGCCGACTACTCGCAGATCGAGATGCGCATCATGGCGCACCTCTCGGAGGACGCCGGCCTGATCGAGGCGTTCCGCTCGGGAGAGGACCTGCACCGCTTCGTGGCCTCGCGCGTCTTCGACGTCGAGCCGGAGGAGGTCGACGGCGCGATGCGGTCCAAGACCAAGGCCATCAGCTACGGGCTGGCCTACGGGCTGAGCGCCTTCGGCCTTGCCCGCCAGCTGCACATCTCCCAGGGGGAGGCGACCGCCCTGCGCGACGGCTACTTCGAGCGGTTCGGCGGGGTGCAGGACTACCTCCGCGAGAGCGTCGAGAAGGCCCGGTCGACGGGGTACACCGAGACCATCCTCGGTCGCCGCCGCTACCTGCCGGATCTGACCTCCGACAACCGCCAGCGCCGCGAGAACGCCGAGCGGGTAGCGCTGAACTCGCCGATCCAGGGCAGTGCGGCGGACATCATCAAGCTCGCGATGCTCCGGGTCGACGACCTGCTGCGCGCGAAGGAGCTGACCTCGCGGGTCCTGCTCCAGGTCCATGACGAACTGGTGATGGACGTCGCCGAGGGCGAGGAGCAGCAGGTGCGCGAGGCCGTCACCGAGGGCATGGGCTCCGCCTTCGAGCTGTCGGTGCCCCTCGAGGTCGGCATCGGCGTCGGCGCGAACTGGCTCGAGGCCGCACACTGACCCGGGGCCGCCCACTGACACGGGGCCGCCCACCGAGCCGACGGCGGGCCGATGTGCAGGCGGCGGGCCGCAGAGGGACTGAACTCACATCGGCGCGCGACGTCGGAGCCGGGTTCTCCCTCGCGCAGGAATCCTCAGGCTGGTAACCTGGTCAAGGTCTGCGCGCGGGCCCGCCCCTCGGGGGATGCATGCGGTGAACACCCATGGATCCTCGAACGTGGTCGGGTGCGTGCGGATGTGCCCCTGAGCAGGGGCACTGCACGTCCATCGTTCCTACTCAAACCTGTCCCGACGGAGTCCTTACCTACATGACCGACACCACGACCCCCCAGATCGCCATCAACGACATCGGCGGCGCCGACGAACTCATGGCAGCCATCGATGCGACCATCAAGTACTTCAACGATGGCGACATCGTCGAAGGCACTGTGGTGAAGGTCGATCACGATGAGGTCCTCCTGGACATCGGCTACAAGACCGAGGGCGTCATCCCCTCGCGCGAGCTGTCCATCAAGCACGACGTCGACCCCGGTGAGGTCGTCGAGGTCGGCGACGAGATCGAGGCCCTGGTCCTCCAGAAGGAGGACAAGGAAGGCCGTCTGATCCTGTCCAAGAAGCGCGCACAGTACGAGCGCGCCTGGGGCACGATCGAGCAGATCAAGGAAGACGAGGGCGTCGTCACCGGCCGCGTCATCGAGGTCGTCAAGGGCGGCCTCATCGTCGACATCGGCCTGCGCGGCTTCCTCCCCGCCTCCCTCGTCGAGATGCGTCGCGTCCGCGACCTGCAGCCGTACGTCGGCCAGGAGATCGAGGCGAAGATCATCGAGCTCGACAAGAACCGCAACAACGTGGTCCTGTCGCGCCGTGCCTACCTCGAGGAGACCCAGTCCGCGGTCCGCTCGGACTTCCTGCAGACCCTGCAGAAGGGCCAGGTCCGCGAGGGCGCAGTGTCCTCCATCGTCAACTTCGGCGCCTTCGTCGATCTCGGCGGCGTCGACGGCCTGGTGCACGTCTCCGAGCTGTCCTGGAAGCACATCGATCACCCGTCCGAGGTCGTCGAGGTCGGCCAGAAGGTCTCCGTCGAGGTTCTCGACGTGGACATGGATCGCGAGCGCGTCTCCCTGTCGCTGAAGGCGACGCAGGAGGATCCGTGGCAGCTCTTCGCCCGCACCCACGCCATCGGCGAGGTCGTTCCGGGCAAGGTCACCAAGCTGGTTCCCTTCGGTGCGTTCGTGCGCGTCGAGGACGGCATCGAGGGCCTCGTGCACATCTCCGAGCTGGCTCAGCGCCACGTGGACCTGCCCGAGCAGGTCGTCACCGTCGACCAGGACGTCTTCGTCAAGGTCATCGACATCGACCTCGAGCGTCGCCGGATCTCGCTGTCGCTCAAGCAGGCCAACGAGGGCGTCGACCCCGAGGGTGACGACACCACCTTCGACCCGGCCCTGTACGGCATGGCGGCGGAGTACGACGCCAACGGCGAGTACAAGTACCCCGAGGGCTTCGACCCGGAGACCAACGAGTGGCTCGAGGGCTACGACGCCCAGCGCGAGGTGTGGGAGGCCCAGTACGGCGCCGCCTACGAGCGCTGGACCGCTCACAAGGCTCAGGTCGCCGAGGCCATCAAGGCCGACGAGGAGTCCGCGAACGCACCGGCCACCGAGACGTCCACCTCGACGCCGTCGGCCGCTCCGGCCACGCAGGCTTCCTCCTACCAGTCGAGCACCACGGACGAGGGCACGCTGGCCTCCGACGAGGCACTGGCCGCCCTGCGCGCCAAGCTCACCGGCAACTGATCCTCGGATCGTTCTGCGGAACGCCCCGGTCCCCTCACGGGGGCCGGGGCGTTCCGGCGTCCGGGGGACGCGCACGGGGGATCCGCGGAGAAGTGATCTGCAGGTCATCGGGATGGCCTCCTGCAGGCGAGGGCGTTCTCGGTGCACACTGGAGGCATGACCACCGCGCTCGATGACCATCCGATCCACTCCTGGCTGACCGATATGGACGGCGTGCTCGTCCATGAGCAGTCCGCTCTGCCCGGCGCCGCCGACTTCATCGCGGCCCTGCAGCGTTTCGGCCGTCCGTTCCTGGTTCTCACGAACAACTCGATCTTCACGCCCCGGGACCTGCGAGCCCGCCTCTCGCGCAGCGGCATCGACATCCCCGAGGAGTCGATCTGGACGAGCGCGATGGCCACGGCACGCTTCCTCGCGGAGCAGGCACCCGGCTCGTCGGCCTACGTGATCGGTGAGGCGGGCCTGACCAGCGCGATGCACGAGGAGGGGTTCATCCTCGCCGACTCCGATGTGGAGTTCGTGGTGCTGGGGGAGACCCGCACCTACTCCTTCGAGTCGATCACCCGGGCGATCCGCCTGATCACCAAGGGCGCGAAGTTCATCGCCACCAATCCGGACGTCAGCGGCCCCAGCGCGGAGGGCCCGCTGCCCGCCACCGGGTCCGTCGCGGCCATGATCACCGCGGCCACCGGGATCCAGCCGTACTACATCGGCAAGCCGAACCCGCTCATGATGCGCACCGCGCTGAACCGCATCGGCGCACATTCCGAGACGTCCGTGATGATCGGTGACCGGATGGACACCGACGTGAAGTCGGGCCTCGAGGCCGGCATGCGGTCCGTGCTGGTGCTGACCGGATCCACCACGGAGGACGAGATCCCTCTGTACCCGTTCCGGCCCACCGCGATCATGGACGGCATCGCGGATGTCGTCCCCCTGGTGGAGGAGCTGATGCCGTCCGAGGCGGTGGAGCTGGGGGAGGACTGAACCGGAGCGCACTGCGCGAGGTGACGAGGACCTCCAGGATCGTCGTCCGTGCGGCGCGGACGACCGTCCGTGCGCCCAGCGCATCATGAGAGGATCAGCGGTATGTTGCGCTGGCTCACGGCCGGGGAATCCCATGGCCCTTCCCTCATCTCCCTGCTCGACGGCGTTCCCGCCGGGATCGAGCTGACCAGTGACGATCTGAAGACGGCTCTCGCCCGTCGGCGGCTCGGCCACGGCCGCGGCAGTCGGCAGAAGTTCGAGCAGGACGTCCTGACGGTCCACAGCGGGCTCCGGCACGGGCTCACCCTCGGCTCGCCGCTCGCGATCGAGATCGCGAACTCCGAGTGGCCGAAGTGGGAGAAGGTCATGAGCGCCGATCCCGTGCAGCCTGAGGACCTCCTCGTCGATGCCGGGACCGGTGACCAGCGGGAGATCGCCCGCAATCGCCCGCTGACCCGCCCGCGACCCGGGCACGCCGATCTCTCCGGGATGCTCAAGTACGGGTTCGACGAAGCACGCCCGATCCTCGAGCGGGCCAGCGCCCGCGAGACCGCCGCCCGGGTGGTGGCGGGCCGCGTCGCCGCCGCGATCCTGGAGCAGACCGCCGGTATCCGGCTGGTCTCCCACACCCTGTCCGTCGGCCCGGTGCGCGTCCCGGAGGACGCCCCCCTGCCGACGCCGGACGACGATCAGGCTCTGGACGCCGATCCGCTGCGCTGCTTCCACCCGGAGACCTCCGCCGCGATGGTCGCCGAGGTCGATTCCGCGAAGGCGGACGGCGACACCCTCGGCGGCGTCGTCGAGGTCCTCGCCTACGGCCTCCCGGTCGGTCTGGGATCCCACACGCAGTGGGATCGGAAGCTCGACGGTCGCCTCGCCCAGGCGATCATGTCGATCCAGGCGATGAAGGCCGTGGAGATCGGTGACGGGTTCGCGACCGCCGCCCGGCGCGGTTCCGCCGCCCATGACGAGATCCTCGCGGCCGGTGAGGCCGACAGCCGCACGGCCATCCCGCGCGCCAGCAACCGCGCGGGCGGGCTCGAGGGCGGCATGACCAACGGCCAGGTGCTGCGCGTGCGCGGCGCCCTGAAGCCGATCTCGACGGTGCCGCGCGCCCTGCGCACGATCGATGTCGCCACCGGTGAGCAGTCCAGCGCCAACCACCAGCGCTCCGACACCTGTGCGGTCGCGCCCGCCGCGGTGATCGCGGAGGCCGTCGTCGCGCTGACCCTCGTGGACGCCCTGCTGGAGAAGACCGGCGGCGACAGCGTCGAGGAGATCCGGGCGCACCTGGCAGGGACGGTCGAGCTGCAGTCCCGCATCGTGGGCGGTGGCTCGGGCGCCGCCTCGTGAGCGGACCCGCTGTCATCCTGCTGGGCCCGATGGGTGCCGGCAAGACCAGCGTCGGGCGGGAGCTCGCGACCCGTCTGGACGTGCCCTTCGACGACCTGGACGCGATGATCGTCGCCGAGGCGGGACGCCCGATCCCGGCCATCTTCGAGACCGAGGGCGAAGCAGGCTTCCGGGAGCTCGAGGCCGCGGTGCTGGAGCGGGCCCTCGCCTCCTGCCGCGGTGTGCTCTCTCTCGGCGGGGGCGCGCCCCTGCACCCCGCCTCGCGCGAGCGGCTGCGGGGCGGGCCCGTCGTGCTGCTCGAGATCGATGAGCGCACGGCGACCAGCCGCATCGGCCGGGGCCATGGGCGCCCGATGCTCGCCGGCGGCGCGGACCCCATGGTCCGTTGGCGCGAGCTCGCCCGTGCCCGAGGGCCCGTCTACCGCGAGCTCGCCCGCTGGAGCGTCGACACCGGCCGCGGCAGCGCCGCCTCCGTGGCGCGCGCCATCACCGACATGATGGGCAGGGACCTGCTGTCCCTGCCCGAGGAGGAGAATCCATGAGCACCACCGTGATCCCCGTGACCACCCCCGTCGGCAGCTACGACGTCCTCGTCGGCCGCGGCATCATGCACGACGTCGGCGACCTGATCCCGGGGCGCACCCGCCGCGTCGTCATCGTCCATCAGCCCAGTCTCCGCGATGTCGCCGAGGAGATCCGCGCGACCATCGCCGGCACCGGTCGCGACGCCTTCGCCGCAGAGATCCCCGACGGGGAGGAGGCCAAGACCGCCCAGGTCGCCGGCTTCCTCTGGGGCGTGTGCGGGCAGGCGGAGATCGGCCGTGGCGACCTCATCATCGGCCTCGGCGGCGGCGCCGCGACGGATCTCGCCGGCTTCGTCGCCGCCTCCTGGCTGCGCGGCATCGACGTGCTGCAGATCCCCACCACGGTCGCGGGCATGGTCGATGCCGCCGTGGGCGGGAAGACCGGGATCAACACCACGGAGGGCAAGAACCTCGTCGGCGCCTTCCATCCGCCGATCGCGGTGCTCGCCGACCTCGACGTCCTCGAGTCCCTCGGTGCCCACGACATCGCCGCCGGGCTCGCCGAGGTCGTCAAGGGAGGGTTCATCGCCGATGAGCGCATCCTGGAGATCATCGAGGCGGACCCCGCCGCGGTGCTCGACGTGACCACCGACGCCTTCCGCGAAGTCGTCGAGCGCAAGATCCGCATCAAGGCCGACGTCGTCTCCGAGGACCTCACCGAGCAGGGACGCCGCGAGATCCTCAACTACGGCCACACCCTCGCCCACGCCATCGAGCGCAACGAGCGCTACCAGTGGCGCCATGGCGCGGCGGTCTCCGTCGGCATGATGTTCGCCGCCGAGCTCTCGCACCTTGCGGGCAAGCTCTCCGAGGCCGACGTCGACCGTCATCGCAGCATCCTCACCTCGCTGGGCCTGCCCACGACGTACCGGGACCGGCAGTGGCCCAAGCTCGAGGACGCCATGAAGCGTGACAAGAAGACCCGGGCGGGTCTCCTGCGCTTCGTGGTCCTGGACCGGGTCGGCTCGGTGTCCCGCCTGGAAGGTCCCGACCCCGCCCTGCTGCTGTCCGCCTACGCAGCCATCACCGCAGAATGACGGAGGACACCATGACCGACAGCACCCCGACCGACCCCAGCGCGACCGGCAGCGCCCCGACCGGCCCCGCCGGCATCGAGACCCCGGGCGCCGAGACCACGGGAACCACGATCACTGCGACGGTGCGCGGCATCGAGCTCGGCCGTGCACGGCCCGAGATCATCGTCCCGCTGGTGGGCGACGATCACGACGCCGTGCTCGCCCAGGCCGACGCCGCGCTGAAGACCCCGGCACGCATCATCGAATGGCGCATCGATCGTTTCCGCCCGGACCTGGAGGATTCCGAGGACCACCGCGACGTTGTGCTCGCAACCCTCCCGGCGCTGCGCGCCAAGCTGGGACCCGACAAGGCGCTGCTGGCGACCGTGCGCACCGCAGCGGAGGGCGGAGAGCGGCGGATCCGCGACCTCGATCTCGCCGTGCTGCTGGAGGCGCTCATGGGCTCCCGGCGAGCCGGCACCCAGTCCCAGGTCGACATGATCGACATCGAGACGTCGCGGTCGCCTGAGATCGTCGCGCGCGTGATCACGACCGCGCACCGCAACGGCGTGGTCGTGATCGGCTCCTTCCACGACCTCGAGGGCACACCGGACGAGGCGGAGATCGCCGAGCTGCTGCGCTCCCAGCGCCGCCTCGGCGTCGACGTCCCCAAGATCGCCGTGACCCCGAGGACCGCCCGAGACGTGCTGACGCTGCTCTCCGCGAGCCTGACGGTGGCCTCCGAGCGCACGGGGCCCCACATCGCGATCAGCATGGGAACCCTCGGCGTGGCCAGCCGGGTCTCGGCAGAGTCCTTCGGCAGCGCCGCGACGTTCGCCACGGCCGGGGCGGCCTCCGCCCCGGGCCAGCTCGGGGCCGACGACGTCGCCAGGATGCTCGAGCTCCTGCGCCCCTGAGCCCGGCTGCGTCCCTGAGCCGGTTGCGACCTGGGGACCTGACGTGCGGATCCCTGCTGCCCGCTGAGCGGGTCCGCTCAGCGGGGGTCGTCCGGGTCGTCGCCGAGGTCATCCGCGTCCGAGCTGTCCGCGCTGCCTGCGCGGCGTGCTTCACGAGGGGGGACGTCTCCGGCCCCCTGTTCGTGTCCGTGCCCCCCGTCGAGCCCCGGCTCCGGGAAGCGGATGGCGTCCCCGTCGTGGTCGGCGAACGCCCGTTCGGCGTACTGACCGGCATCGGCGTCCAGGAAGCTGATGTCGTCGGCGAGATCGTCGACCGAGGCGTCGACCACGGGGATCGCACCGGTCTCCATCGCGACCCGCTCGCGCTCGGAGCGCCGCGTGCGCCGCACGAGGGCCTTGACCTGGGAGGCGGACATCGTCACCTGCCACTCGCCATGCGCGGGCAGCGACCAGCGCCGCCAGGCCGCGAGCCCGGCGAGGAGCGCGCCGAGGGCGACGGCCACCAGCACATACGGGGACTGCAGACCCAGGGCGGTCACGCCCCAGGTGCCTATCGCGGTGACCAGGGCGCCCGTCGCATACAGCGGCCCGCCGCCGAAGATCGCGGGGATCCTGCCCACGAGGACATCGCGGATCACGCCGCCGCCCACGGCGCTGGTCACCCCGAGCAGGATCGCCGGCAGCGGATCCAGGCCGTAGCCGATCGACTTCGCCGTGCCGGTCGCCGCCCACAGCGCCATCGCCGCGATGTCCAGCACGGTGACCAGGCCCCGCCACCAGGGCCCGTCGGCCGCGATCACGAAGGTGAACAGCGACCCGGCGAGCGCACAGGTCAGGTACCAGGGGCCGTCGAAGGCGGCCGGCGTGCCGTAATCGAGGATCAGGTCGCGCACGAGGCCCCCGCCGAGACCGGCGACGATGCCGATGATCGCGAAGCCGACGGCATCGAAGTTCAGCCGCGACGCGAGGGCACCTGCGGCAACACCCATCACGAAGACCCCGATGAGGTCCAGCACGCGGAGGAAGTCATTGGTGACGAGCAGTTGGAGAGGGTCCACGCCACGACGGTAGCCCGCCCCGACGCCGCGTGAGGATCCGGCACGACGTGAGAGGGCACCCACCTGCCGACCGAACAGTCGGGGGGCAGGTGCCCCGTACGATCGGCGCATGACGATCTCAGCTCGTGCCACCCTTCCTCGCATCGGCCTGACCGGCGGCATCGGCTCCGGGAAGTCGACGGTCGCGGCGTTCTGGCGGGACGCAGGACACCGCGTGATCGACCTCGATGCGCACTCCCGGGCGGTGCTCGACATCCCCGGTGACGGGGTCGAGGAGGCCGTGGCGCGATTCGGGGAACACTTCCGCACCTCCGGCGGGACGATCGACCGGGCGGCGCTGGCAGGCCTCGTCTTCGCCGATGCCGAGGCCCGGGCCGATCTGGAGGCGATCGTGCTCACCCGCGTCGACCGCGCGGTCGCCGAGGAGGAGCGGGAGGCGGCCGCGGCGGGCGAGGCGCTCGTCGTGCATGACAGCCCCCTGCTGCTGGAGAAGGATCGCGACGCGGAGTACGCCGCCGTCGTCGCCGTGCTCGCCCGCCGGGAGGACCGCATCCGGCGGGTCGTCCGCGACCGCGCCAAGGACCGTGCCTACGTCGAGTCGATCATGGCCGCCCAGGTCACCGACCTCGAACGGATCCGACGGGCGGATCGCCTCGTGCTCAACACGACGGATCGGGAGGCCCTCGCGCAGCGCGCGCAGCACGCCCTGGCCGTCCTCGTCGGCGCCCTCTGACCTCGCGCATCCCCCGCGAGGGGCGGAGGATGCCGGAGGACGCCGGGGGCACGCACGATTCCGCCGTGCGCTGACGCACAGGCCGTCATCTGTCGGGTGTCCGACCCGGGACGTAGGCTCGACCCATGCGTCCCATCACTGATCTGGTCCGCGCCGAGCACCCTTTCGAGGTCGTCTCCGACTACTCGCCCTCGGGCGATCAGCCGAGGGCGATCGCGGACCTCACGCGTCGTATCAACGACGGCGAGCAGGACGTGGTGCTGCTGGGCGCCACCGGTACCGGCAAGTCCGCGACCACGGCCTGGCTGATCGAGCAGGTGCAGCGCCCCACCCTGGTGATGGCCCACAACAAGACCCTCGCCGCGCAGCTGGCCAGCGAGTTCCGGGATCTGCTGCCCAACAACGCGGTGGAGTACTTCGTCTCGTACTACGACTACTACCAGCCCGAGGCGTACGTCCCGCAGTCGGACACCTTCATCGAGAAGGACTCCTCCGTGAACGCCGAGGTGGAGCGGCTGCGGCACAGCGCCACCAACTCCCTGCTCACGCGTCGTGATGTCGTCGTGGTCTCCTCCGTGTCCTGCATCTACGGCCTGGGCACCCCGCAGGAGTACGTGGACCGGATGGTGCAGCTGAAGGTGGGCCAGCAGCTGGACCGCGATGAGCTGCTGCACCGCTTCGTGGACATGCAGTACGACCGCAACGACGTCGCCTTCGAGCGCGGCACCTTCCGCGTGCGCGGCGACACCGTCGAGATCATCCCGATGTACGAGGAGCTCGCGATCCGCATCGAGTTCTTCGGTGACGAGGTCGACGCGCTGTACACGCTGCACCCGATGACGGGTGAGGTCATCCGCGCCGAGGACCACATCCACATCTTCCCCGCCTCCCACTACGTCGCCGGCCCCGAGCGGCTCTCCCGCGCGATCGGCACCATCGAGGTCGAGCTCGCCGAACGGCTCGAGGAGCTCGAGCACCAGAACAAGCTCCTCGAGGCCCAGCGGCTGCGGATGCGCACCACGCACGACCTCGAGATGCTCCGCCAGGTCGGTTCGACCAACGGCGTGGAGAACTACTCCCGGCACCTCGACGGCCGTGACCCCGGCACCGCCCCGAACACCCTCATGGACTACTTCCCCGAGGACTTCCTGCTGGTCATCGACGAGTCCCATGTGACCGTGCCGCAGATCGGTGCGATGTTCGAAGGCGACCGCTCCCGCAAGCGCACGCTCGTCGACTTCGGGTTCCGCCTGCCCAGCGCGTTGGACAACCGGCCGCTCACCTTCTCGGAGTTCACCGAGCGCACGGGCCAGACGGTCTACCTCTCCGCGACCCCCGCGGACTATGAGCTCGGCAAGGCGAACGGCGTGGTCGAACAGATCATCCGGCCGACGGGCCTGGTCGATCCCGAGGTGATCGTGAAGCCGGTCAAGGGCCAGATCGACGATCTGCGCGAGGAGATCGAGAAGCGGGTCCAGCGCGATGAGCGCGTCCTGGTGACCACCTTGACCAAGCGCATGGCCGAGGACCTCACGGACTTCCTGCTCGAGAACGGGGTGCGGGTGCAGTACCTGCATTCGGACGTCGACACCCTGCGCCGCATCGAGCTGCTGCGCCAGCTGCGCAAGGGTGAGTTCGATGTGCTGGTGGGCATCAACCTGCTGCGTGAGGGGCTCGATCTCCCGGAGGTGTCGCTCGTCGCGATCCTCGACGCGGACAAGGAGGGCTTCCTCCGCTCGCGCACCTCGCTCATCCAGACCATCGGCCGCGCCGCCCGCAACGTCTCCGGCCAGGTGCACATGTACGCCGACCGGATCACCGACTCGATGCAGTCCGCGATCGACGAGACCAACCGTCGCCGAGAGATCCAGGTCGCCTACAACACCGAGAACGGCATCGACCCGACGCCGCTGCGCAAGCGCATCGCGGACGTCACCGACATGCTCGCCCGCGAGGACATCGACACCGACACCCTGATGGCCACCGACTACCGCTCCGGCAAGGAGCGGGTCACCCGCGACCGCGCCCGGGCCAATGCGGTCGACGCCGTCAACGGCCGCACGGTCGACCTCGGCGATGATCCCGTCGGCTCCCTGACCGGCATGATCGACGAGATGACGGTGCAGATGCACCAGGCCGCCGAGAACCTCCAGTTCGAGCAGGCCGCACGCCTGCGTGACGAGGTCCAGGAGCTCAAGAAGGAGCTGCGGGCGGTCCAGCGCTCCTAGGCTCCGCCCCCTGGAGCGGTCTCCCCGTTCGGCCCCATCGAGCTGGGTGACGTGGGACGATCGACGAGGCCGCCGGTGGAGGCGACCGGGTCGACGTCGACAGGGGAGTGCCAGTGCGGACCATCGCATGGATCTCTCGGCGCGCCCTGGCTGCTGCTCCGGTCATGGTCGTCTCCACGACGTTGGTGGCGCTCGTGCTCGCCGCGGTTCCTGCGCTGCAGGTGCTTCTCATCGCCGAGCTGATCGCTGCTCTCGGCGACGCGGAGCATCTTCGCGACGTGGCGGGACTACTCCTCGCCATGATCCTGGTGGTCGGACTGACGCCGTCGGCATCTTCGATGTGCGGGATCTTCCAGCACCGCGCTGCACAGCGACTGCAGGCCGATCTGAACTCTGCTCTCGTCCGCGAAGCCTCGAGGATCGCACCGGACGAACTGGTGAACTCCTCCGTCGCCTCACAGGTGGAACGCCACTCCCGCGCCATCGGTGAAGGCATCGCGTGGTCCTTCAAGCAGTTCATGGAAGCGCTGATGGCTCTGCTGTCCTCGATCGGAGTGATCGCAGCCGTCTTCACCTTCAGCCCTCTTGCCGGCGTGCTCACCCTCATCGCACTCATCCCGCCGCTGATCTACTCCAGGTATCTCTCGCGCGTCTGGGAATCTCAGTGGGAGCAGGTCAGCCCGCACTACGACCGGGAACGCTATCTGCGAGAGCTCATCGTCCGGCAACGCTCGGCGACCGAGCTCGCTGGTCTGGGAACCTCGGAGAGAATCGGGGAGATGGTCGCTGATCGGTGGAGGACAGTCGACTCCATCTTGGCCCGAGCCATGCGTCCACAGATCACCGGGAACGTCCTCAGCGGGCTCGTCGCTGCACTGCTCCTCGGAGGCGCAGTCATGTCCGTCGTCGTCGGCGCGCAGTTCGAGTCACCCGCCGTGGCCGGCATCTACGGGGTCATGGCAGCGATGACAGCGTCCGCCGGGGCCGGGTTGAACGCCGGGCTCGCCATAGAGACTCTTCCCCTTGCACGGGGGCTCCATCAGTTCCTCGCCGCCGAGAGACCGAGCAGGAAGCATACGGTTGCTCCTGCGGTTCGTGAGATGCGGGGGGAACATCTCTCGCATCGATACAGCGGACGAGGGGAGAACGCGATCACCGACGTGAGCATCGAGGCTCGACTCGGCGAGGTGGTCGCGCTGGTCGGGGTGAACGGTGCCGGGAAGACGACGACTGTCAACGCACTGCTAGGACTCGTGACACCACAGGAAGGTCGGGTCCTCCTGGACGGGTCGAGCTGCTCGGACCTCAGCGAGGCCGCTCGGCTCGCGAGGTTCGGGTTGCTGACCCAGGAGTTCGGACGTTTCGAGCTGACGGTGCGCGACGCAGTGCGTCTCGGGTCGCCGCGAGAGGACGTGACCGACGAGGAGGTCTGGAACGCGCTGCGATCGGCTCACGCGGAAGGCATGGTCGAGGCCATGCCCGACGGCCTGGATCAGCAGCTCGGTGAGCAGTGGGGAGGGGTGGGCATCTCCGGAGGCCAATGGCAGCGGCTGGCGCTGGCACGCATCTATCTCCGGGATGCCCCGGTCTGGGTGCTGGACGAGCCGACCTCGGCGATCGACGCGGAGGCCGAGCAGGAGATCTTCCACGAGCTGCAGCGGACGAAGCACCACAGGATCACGGTCGTCGTCTCCCACCGTGCCTGGACGCTCAAGGAGATGGACCGGATCTACGTCATCGATGAGGGCCGGGTCGCCGAGCAGGGGACCTACGAGGAGCTGCTCGCCCTCGACGGCAGGTTCGCCGCGATCTTCGCCGAACAGCGGTGACGGACCACGTGCCGAGGGATCATTCCTCGTAGGTGATCGCGTACGTCGTCCCGCCGTCCATGGTCGGGGTCGTGATCTCCAGGGTCTCGCCGACGGCGACGGTGAAGGTCCTCTGCTCCGTGGTCAGGTCGATCCCACCGGTCTCGGAGCGTTCGGACATCGGCCGGCTCGTGCGCAGCGTGAGTTCCTCGTCGTCGACCTCCTTCACCGTGAAGGTGAGCTCGCCGCCGTCGCCCTCACGCGAGAACTCGGATCCCTTCGTGACACTCTCCGTCGCGGATTCCGGCGCGGGCTGATCCGTGCTCCAGCCGGTCCAGCCGCTCGAGACCACGGTGAGCGTGACGGTCGGGGACGGGTCCACAGCCTCGAGGAGCCCGCACCCCGCGATCAGGGTCGTCACCGGCAGGAGGAACAGCACGCCGCGGCGCGTGCTCAGGGTGCTGGGGCTGCGGCGTCCGGTCGCCCGGGTGGTCGTCGTGGTGCTCGTGCTCGTGCTCATGGGTCCTCCTCCTGCTGTGGAATGCCTGTGCTCGGAGGCTATGCGGATCGTGCGCGGAAGCCGATGGGGAAGACTCCCCAGCGCCGCGTCATCTGCCGGCGCGCTCCCAGGACTCGACATCACCCGGCACCTCCACGAACAGCGGATGCAGCTCGGGCCCCGTCCGGGCGGACTCCCGCGCCCATCGCTCGGGATCCCGCGCTGACAGCTTCAGCAGCAGATGATCCCACTCCAGCGCGATCTGTCCCTCGGACACAGGGATGCGTCCGACGGTGGGCTGTTCGCCGAGCCCTGTCGGGTCGACGTCGCCAGATACGACGTCGTCAGGCACCCCATCGCCAGGTGCGCCGTCGGCCGGTCGTCGGTCGATGCGGGTGCGGTCGAAGCGATATCCCCGCTCGGTGGCCTCCGCGGCGAGTGCTTCGAGGTAGACCCCGACCGCGGCGAGCGGATCGACCTGGGCACGGAACCGCTCGAGCTGCGGGTGCGAGCGGTATCCCGTCGTCCGCCCGGCGAGCACCGCCTGCGCGAGCAACGACTCCCGCCAGCAGCCGGTCAGGCCGGGGCGATCGAGGTGACGGGGGTGCAGGGACCACAGACGCATGGACCAAGCATGCGGCATGCGTCATCTGGCTGACGAGGTGATCGGGCGTCGCGGACCAGTATTCGATGGACGTGCCTCGCGGTGACACCGCATGATCGCTGGATGGAGATCACCGTGCAGCCCCTGTCGGTCGAGGACGCCGAGGCCCTGGTCGCGGCGGAGGACGAGGAGACGGTGCGCTGGTTCTCCGGCGGCCGGAGCACCGTCGACGGCACGCGCCGTTACGTCCGGCTCCTGGAGGAGCGCGCGGCCGCCGGCAGCACCAAGCGTGCCTTCACGATCCGGGCCGACGGGCGCTGCGTCGGTTCCATCGACCACGACGCCGATCCGCAGGACGGCGTCGGCCCCGGAGACGTGAACATCGCCTATGCCCTCGCCCCGTGGATGCGAGGACACGGGATCACGGCGCACGCGGTGAACCTGCTGTGCGCGCAGCTCAGCGCACAAGGGGCGGGGGAGCGCGCCGTGATCCGCTGCGAGGCCGAGAACGTCGCCTCCGTGCGCGTCGCGGAGAAGGCGGGATTCACCATGTCGCATGAGGTGCCGAGCAGCAACGAGCAGGGCGAACCCGTGTCCATGCAGGTGTACGTCCGCGAGCTGTGAGGGCGACGATCCACTCCGGGGGCCCCCTTCGGTGGGTGAGGAGATCCAGCCGATCGTCGGGGTCGTGACGCCGTCCCCTTCGATACCGTCGATCATCACAGCGATGACGACGGCGTGGGATGACGACGGCGCGGATGGCGCAGACATCCCGACGCGGAGGACCACCTCGCAGAAGACAGCACCGCGACGGCGTCGTCCCACGGAACCGACCCCAGGAGTGACCCGAGCGATGCGCGCACCACGACAGACCCAGATCCTTCCCCTCGCCGTCGGAGGTGTGGCGGCGGCGGCACTGGGCACCATCCCGCTCCACCGGTTGCCGCGCCCCCTCCGGATCGCCTATTGCGTCATCCCCGGTGCGCTGACCGCGGTCCTGACCCACGTCGCCTACGGGGCGTCTGACCAGCCTGCGGCCAGCGCTGCTGGCACCGCCCCGTTCGCGGCGGAGGGTGCCGGCGAGGGGGAGGATGCCGCGACGGTGGGGGAGACGGCTGGGGTGAGGGAGACGGTTGGGGTGGGGGAACCGGCAGGACCCACTCGCGGGGACGAGGACGGGGACGGGGAACCCGCCTCGCAGAGCTTCCGGCTCGTGCTGTCCCTCGGCCTCGGCGTTCTCATCGCGGGAGCGAGCGCCGCCGGGATCTGGATGGACCATCGGATCGAGGATGCCCTGCGCTCCCGGGGCGTCCCGGCGCCGCGACTGCTCATGGGGTTGGGCACCGGGCTGATCACCGTCGCGATCACGGCATCGGACACCGACGAGACCGAGCACGCCACGCACGTCGGCAGCTGATCGGCCGGATCGGGCGGCCCACGGGCGTTGCAGATAGTGCGGGGTCACCCGGGGTTCCCCGGGGCGCAGAATTCCTGCGAACCGTCCGCGGAGAGGACGGGGCAGCTCTGCGAAGGACGCGGCCCGTCACTTCGCGGGGGAGCGCTCGGTGATCGTGAGGTCCAACGGGAAGTCGACCGGGCTGCCGGGGAACAGCAGGCGACCAGCGGCATCGGCCGCCTCTCGGATCGCGGTGGCTGCGGCGTCGGCCTGGTGGGCCGGGGCGTGCACGATCACCTCGTCGTGGAGGAAGAACGCGAGGTGTGCGCGGCGGGCGAACACCGGGCCCGACGCGTGCGCCGCGGCCGCGGGGGCCACCGGCTCGAAACGGGCCAGGGCCAGGCGCAGCGCCGCCAGCCACGACAGAGCCCATTCCGCTGCGGTGCCCTGCACGACGAAGTTGCGGGTGAAGCGTCCGCGATCCCGGGCAGAGCGCCTCGCGCGCTCCTGCTCACCGGCCGCCGAATCGGGGAGGTAGGCACTGGTCTGCGCCTGTGTCCACGCGGTCTCGGGTGCGGGGGAGGAGCGTCCCAGCCAGGTCGACACGGTCCCGCCGCGCTCGCCGGTCGCGGCGGCCCCGTCGACGAGGGCCATCGCGTCGGGGAAGTTCTGCCGCAGCCGCGGCACGACGCGGCCGCTGTCCCCGGTGGTGCCGCCGTACAGCGCGCCGAGGACCCCCACCTTCGCCTCCTGCCGAGAAGCGACGATCCCCGCCTCGACGATGCCGGAGTACAGGTCCTTGCCGGCGCCGGCGGTGGCCATCGCCGCGTCGGCGGCCATCGCCGCGAGCGCTCGCGGCTCCAGCTGGGCCACGTCGGCGCTGACCAGACGCCAGCCCTCGTCGGCCCGCAGCGCCGGCCGCAGCTGACGGGGGATCTGCAGGGCCCCGCCGCCGCTGCTGGCCCAGCGCCCGGTGACCACCCCGCCCGGCACGTACACCGGTCGATAACGGCCCTCGTGCACCCATTCGTCGATCCACGCCCAGCCGTTCGCGGTGAGCAGGCGCGACTGCTTCTTGTAGCGCAGCAGCGGCTCGATCGCGGGATGGTCGTAGCGCGTCAGCTCCCACTTCGAGGTGGACTCGACGTCGATCTCCGCCCGATGCAGAGCGCGCAGCAGGCGGGGCGGCGAGTCCAGCGCCAGCTGAGGGTCGCCCAGCGCGGCGCGCACCTCGGCGGCGGAGGCGACCATCTTCGAGGGCGGATGGCCGGGTGCGGGACGCGGCCCCAAGGACTCGGTGAGGATCCGGTCGTGCTCGGCGACGTCCCAGGGGATCCCGGCCGCATGCAGCTCGGCCGCGATCAGACCTCCCGCGGATTCGGCGGCGACCAGCAGTCGCAGTCGGGAAGCAGCCGTGGCGGCGTCGATCGCGGCGAGCTGCCGGGCCAGCTCCGCGAGCGCCGCGTCGATATCGTGCGGGACCCCTCCGCGCCGGGCCGACGACGCATCCAGGTCGAAGAGGGTCGCTCCGACCGTGCGGTCCTCGAGCGGGAGATCGAGGGGAGCGTCCCATGCGGTCGCATCACGGATCTCCTCGGCGTCGCGGACCAGCTGCGAGTGGCGCAGGATCACGTGGATCAGGCGCAGGTCGTGACAGCGGGCGACCGTCACTCCCGCGGCGAGGAGACGGGCGTACCAGGTGGGTGTATCGCTCCAGACCCAGCGGGGGGAGTGCTCGGCCTCGCACCGGGAGACGGCGTCGGCCAGCTGCGCGGGCTCGACCTCGCGGGAGCCCATCCGCTCTCCCTGCGCGTCGAGGTCGACGAGGGCGGTGCGCCCGCCGGTGCCCCGGCCGACGACGCACCAGACGGGGGACGGCTCCGTGCTCACCAGCCCCGCTCGCGCCACTGGGGGAGCGCGGGACGCTGCTCACCGAGCGTGGTGTCGTCGCCATGGCCGGGGTAGACCCAGGTGGAGTCCGGGAGCTCCGCGAAGATCCGCTGTTCGACGTCGTCGAGCAGCTGGGTGAAGCGCTGCGGATCATCACCCGTGTTGCCCACTCCTCCGGGGAAGAGGGAGTCCCCGGTGAAGAGGTGGTGGCTGGGGTCCCCGGCGTCGTCGACCCCGCTCCACAGCACGGCGACCGAGCCCGGGGTGTGGCCCCGCAGGGCGATGATCCGCACCGACTGCTCACCGAACTCGAGCACCTGGCCGTGGGTGAGCGGCAGGTCGATCTTCGCGACGATCTCCTTCGCGTCCTCCGCCCCCGCGGCGGTGCGGGCCCCGGTGGCGGCGGCCAGCTCCTCGAGCGCGCCCACGTGATCGTGATGGCTGTGCGTGGTGACGATGAGATCGAGCCAGTTGTGCTCCGCGCCCTCGGCGACCAGGCGTCGCAGGCGGTCGGGCTCCGCCGCGGCGTCGATCAGGAGCTGCGCCCCCGTCGACCGACAGGTCAGCAGATAGGCGTTGTTGTCCATCGGTCCCACCGACGCCTTGCGGATCTGGAGGCCCTTCAGCGTGCGTACGCCGCTCTCACCATGGGGTTCGACGTGTCCGGTGTATTCGCTCTCGTCCATGGCCCCAGTATGTCGCGTTCGTCTCCGGCGAACAGCTGTTCGAACGTCGTGTCCCGCTCGTAGGATGATCCGGTGACTGAATCCCTCGTCGTCCGCGGTGCGCGCGAGCACAACCTCAAGAACATCGACATCGATATCCCCCGGAACCGGCTGGTGGTCTTCTCCGGGCTCTCCGGCTCGGGCAAGAGCTCCCTGGCGTTCGACACGATCTTCGCCGAAGGTCAGCGTCGGTACGTGGAGTCGCTGTCCGCCTATGCCCGGCAGTTCCTGGGCCAGATGGACAAGCCCTCCGTCGACCTCATCGAAGGCCTGTCCCCGGCGGTCTCGATCGACCAGAAGTCGACCAACCGCAACCCGCGCTCCACCGTCGGCACGATCACCGAGATCTACGACTACCTGCGCCTGCTGTTCTCCCGCACCGGCGTGCAGCACTGTCCGGTGTGCGGCGAGGCCGTCAGCTCCTCTTCGGCGGAGCAGATCGTGGACACGCTGCTCGAGCAGAGCGAGGGCACCCGCTTCCAGCTGCTGGCACCCGTCGTCCAGGGCCGCAAGGGCGAGCACGCGGATCTGCTGAGCTCGCTGCGCTCCCAGGGGTATGCCCGCGCGCGGATCGACGGGACGACGCGTCGGCTCGACGAGGAGATCTCGCTCGACAAGAAGTTCAAGCACACCATCGAGGTCGTCGTGGACCGTCTGGCGGCCAAGCCCGACGCGCGTCGCCGCCTCACGGACTCCGTCGAGACCTCGCTCCGCCTCGCCGAGGGCGTGGTCCTGGTCGACTACGTGGACCTCGAGGAGGAGGACGCGGAGCGCACCCGTCGCTTCTCCGAGAAGCGGGCCTGCCCCAACCTCCACCCCCTCGCGATCGACGACATCGAGCCGCGCACCTTCTCCTTCAACGCCCCCTACGGCGCCTGCCCCGAGTGCACCGGCATCGGCATGCGCCTCGAGGTCGACCCCGAGCTCGTGATCCCCGACGAGGACCTCACCCTCGCGGAGGGCGCCATCGCCCCCTGGACGATGGGCTCCTCCGAGCACCACCAGGAGGTCATGGCGGCGCTCGCCGAGGAGCTCAGCTTCTCGATGGACGTGCCCTGGCGGGCCCTCCCGGAGCGCGCCACCGAGGCGCTGCTGCACGGCAAGGACCACAAGGTCCACGTGAAGTACCGCAATCGCTTCGGCCGCGAGCGCACCTACTCGACCGGCTTCGAGGGCATCATGCACTTCCTCGAGCGCCGTCACTCGGACACCGAGTCGGACTGGGCCAAGGAGCGCTACGAGCAGTTCATGCGCGAGGTTCCCTGCCCCGCCTGCAAGGGGGCGCGGCTGCGCCCCGAGGTCCTCGCGGTCACCGTGGGCGGCCGCTCCATCGCCGAGGTCTGCGCGATGTCGCTGCGCGACGCGCTCACCTTCCACGAGGGGCTCCGGCTCGGCGTGCGCGAGGCCGCGATCGCCGACGAGGTGCTGCGGGAGATCCGCTCGCGCCTGGGCTTCCTGCTCGACGTGGGCCTGGACTACCTCAGCCTCGAGCGCGCCGCCGCGACCCTCTCCGGCGGCGAGGCCCAGCGCATCCGCCTGGCCACCCAGATCGGCTCGGGACTCGTCGGTGTGCTGTACGTGCTCGACGAGCCTTCGATCGGTCTGCACCAGCGTGACAACGCCCGCCTCATCATCACCCTGAACCGGCTCCGCGACCTGGGCAACACCCTCATCGTCGTCGAGCACGACGAGGACACGCTCAACGCCGCCGACTGGGTCGTGGACATCGGTCCTCTGGCCGGTGAGCACGGCGGCAGGGTGGTCCACTCCGGCAGCGTCGAGGACCTCAAGAAGAACCCCGAGAGCCTGACCGGTCGTTACCTCTCCGGCGACCTCGAGATCCCGCTCCCGCTCACGCGGCGGCCGGTCGACAAGGACCGCATGATCAAGGTCATCGGCCCGCGCGCCAACAACCTCAAGGGACAGGACGTCAGCTTCCCGCTGGGCGTGCTGACCGCCATCACCGGAGTCTCCGGCTCCGGCAAGTCGTCCCTGGTCAACGACATCCTCTACTCGGTGCTCGCCAAGGAGCTCAACCGGGCCCGGATCGTCCCCGGCCGGCACAAGCGCGTCACCGGCCTCGAGCATCTCGACAAGGTGGTCCACGTCGACCAGTCGCCGATCGGGCGCACACCGCGCTCGAACCCCGCGACCTACACGGGCGTGTGGGACCGCGTGCGCACCCTGTTCGCCCAGACCAATGAGGCGAAGGTGCGCGGTTACACCGCCGGGCGCTTCTCCTTCAACGTCAAGGGCGGCCGCTGCGAGGCCTGCTCGGGCGACGGCACCTTGAAGATCGAGATGAACTTCCTGCCCGACGTCTACGTCCAGTGCGAGGTCTGCCACGGTCAGCGCTACAACCGCGAGACGCTCGAGGTCAAGTTCAAGGACAAGAACGTCGCCGAGGTGCTGAACCTGTCGATCTCCGAGGCGCTCGAGTTCTTCGACGCGGTCCCCCCGATCCGTCGTCAGATGCAGACCCTCGTGGACGTGGGCCTGGGCTACGTGAAGCTCGGGCAGTCCGCGACGACGCTCTCGGGCGGCGAGGCGCAGCGGGTGAAGCTCTCCTCCGAGCTGCACAAGCGCTCCAACGGTCGCAGCATCTACGTGCTGGACGAGCCCACCACCGGCCTCCACTTCGAGGACGTGCGCAAGCTGCTCGAGGTGCTCGGCGGCCTGGTCGACAAGGGCAACACCGTGCTCGTCATCGAGCACAACCTCGACGTCATCAAGACGGCGGACCATGTCATCGATCTCGGCCCCGAGGGAGGCGCCGGCGGCGGCGAGATCGTCGCCAAGGGCACCCCGGAGCAGGTCGCCGCCGTGGCCGGGTCCTACACGGGGCAGTTCCTCGCCCCGCTGCTCGAGGTCGGGCGCGCGGGCCGGGGCGTGTGAGCGCGAGCCATGGCTGATCCGTCGACCTACCGTCCCGAGCGGGGCACCATCCCCGTCCGCCCGGGGGTGTACCGCTTCCGGGACGAGCACGGGCGCGTCATCTACGTCGGCAAGGCGAAGAACCTCCGCCAGCGGCTCTCGAACTATTTCCAGGACCTCTCGGTGCTCCACGAGCGCACCCGGCGCATGGTCACCACCGCGGCGAGCGTGGAATGGACCGTCGTGGGCACCGAGGTCGAGGCGCTCACCCTCGAGTACACCTGGATCAAGGAGTTCGACCCGCGGTTCAACGTCAAGTTCCGCGACGACAAGTCCTATCCCTACCTGGCTCTCACGATGGGGGAGAAGGTGCCGCGGGTGCACATCACCCGTCGGCCGCGCGCCAAGGGCGATCGCACCTTCGGGCCCTACCCGCAGGTCGGCGCCATCCGCGAGACGCTCGACCTGATGCTGCGGGTGTTCCCGATCCGCTCCTGCACCGCCGGCGTGTACCGGCGGGCGGAGCGGTCCGGCCGGCCGTGCCTGCTGGGGTTCATCGGAAAGTGCTCCGCGCCGTGCGTCGGCGACATCACGCAGGAGGAGCATCGCCGCCTCGCGGAGCAGTTCGCGGACTTCATGGCCGGCAACACTGCGACCTACACCCGGCGCATCGAGAAGCAGATGCGCGACGCGGCCGCCGCCATGGACTACGAGACCGCCGCCGGGCTGCGCGATGACCTCGCGGCGCTGGACAAGGTCATGGAGAAGAACTCGGTGGTGCTCTCCGACGCCACCGACGCGGACCTCATCGGCCTCGCGCAGGATGAGCTCGAGGCGTCCGTGCAGGTCTTCCACGTGCGTGGGGGCCGGATCCGCGGCCAGCGCGGCTGGACCGCGGAGATCCTCGACGAGTCCAGCGCCCCGGACCTCATCGAGCGCGCCCTGACCACGCTGTACACCGAGGGCACCGCGCCGCGGGAGGTGCTGGTCCCGATCCAGCCCACCAACGTCGACCAGGTGCTCGCACTGATCGGGAAGCAGGTGGACCTGCGCATCCCGCAGCGGGGGGAGAAGAAGGACCTCCTGGCCACCGTCACCGACAACGCCGTCGACGCCCTGCGGCTCCACCGCCTCAAGCGCACCGGCGACATCACCGCCCGCACCAAGGCTCTCGAGGATCTGGGGGAGGCGCTCGATCTCGCGGAGCCGCCGCTGCGCATCGAGTGCTACGACATCTCCCACTCCCACGGGACCAACGTCGTCGGCTCGCAGGTCGTCTTCGAGGACGGTCTGCCCAAGAAGAGCGAGTACCGCCGGTACTCGGTCAGCGGCGAGGCGGCGCGCGATGACACCGCGTCGATGTACGACGTCATCTCGAGGCGTCTGAAGCACCACCTGGATCCGCCGGAGAAGTCCGAGGAGGAGTCGCGCCGCTTCGCGTATCCGCCCTCCCTGATCCTCGTCGACGGCGGGGCGCCGCAGGTGGCGGCCGCTCAGCGCGCCTTCGACGATCTCGGGGTCACCGATATCGCCCTGGCCGGCATCGCGAAGCGCCTGGAGGAGATCTGGCTCCCCGGTGACGAGTACCCGGTGATCCTGCCGCGCACCAGCGAGGCGCTCTTCCTCGTGCAGCGGCTGCGGGACGAGGCGCATCGCTTCGCGATCACGTACCACCGCTCCAAGCGCGGCCGGGCGATGCAGTCCAGCGCGCTGGACGGCATCCCGGGGCTCGGCCCGGCGCGTCGGCGCGCCCTGCTCGATCGTTTCGTGACGGTCTCCGCGATCCGCGAGGCGAGCGAGGAGGAGCTGCAGGAGGTCGACGGGGTCGGGCCCGCGTTGGCCGCGCAGATCATGGTCGCGCTACGATCCGAGCAGGCGACCGACACGGACGCCGTGACGGATACTCCACCGGGCGATGAATCGCTCGACGTCGCGGTCGACATGGCCACGGGCGAGATCCTCGACCGCTGACCCGCCCGTCCGCGTCGCCGCGACCCTGGAAGGAGCGTCTCGTGCACGACGAGTCCCCGCTGACCCCTCGCTCCGACACGACGGGCGACGTCGTGATCATCACCGGTCTCGCAGGTGCCGGCCGTGAGACGGCCGCCCATGCCCTCGAGGACATGGGCTGGTACGTGGTGTACAACATCGCGCCCCAGCTGATCGGGACCCTCTACGAGCTCCGTGCGTCGGCCGTGGGACGGGAGAACCGCTTCGCGGTCGTGGTCGATCCCCGCTCCGGACCCTTCTTCTCCGAGCTCGCCGATGTGGTCGCCGAGCTGCGGCGCGCGGACCTCCGGCTGCGCCTGCTGTTCCTCACCGCCGACGAGTCCACGCTCGTGCGGCGCTTCGACTCCGTGCGCCGTCCCCATCCGCTGCAGGGTGAGGAGGGCGTGCTCGAGGGGATCCGTCGCGAGCGCGAGATGCTCGCTCCCTACCGGGCGATGGCCGACCTGGTCGTCGACACCTCCCCGCTGAACGTGCACCAGCTGACGATGAAGATGCGCGCCGTCTTCGGGACCAGCGAGGAGCAGCAGCTGACCGTGACGATGCTGTCCTTCGGGTTCAAGTACGGGATCCCGCTCGAGGCCGATCACGTCAGCGATGTGCGCTTCATCCCCAATCCGTACTGGGTGCCCGAGCTGAAGCCCAAGCGCGGCACGGATCAGGAGGTCGCCGATTTTGTGCTCGGCGATGCCAACGCCGCCGAGTTCGTGGACAAGTACCTCGAGATGATCACGCCGGTGCTGCGCGGCTACAGCGCGGAGAACAAGCACTTCACGACCCTGGCCATCGGGTGCACCGGGGGCAAGCATCGCTCCGTGGCGGTCGCCGAGCGGATCGGCGACCGACTCCGCGGCTCCGGCCATGCGGTACGGATCCGTCACCGTGATCTGGGGCGCGAATGAGCACCATCGCCTCCCGCTCCGGCGGGCATCGCCTGCGCACCGCCGATCGGTCCGGCAGCGCCCGTCGCGGCCGGCGCGGCGACCCGCAGCGGCCCCTGCGCGTGGTCGCCCTGGGCGGCGGCCACGGGCTCGCCGCGAACCTGCGTGCCCTGCGTCTGCTGGCCGACGACATCACCGCCGTGGTCACCGTGGCGGACAACGGCGGCTCCTCCGGCCGGATCCGCACCGAGATGCCGGTGCTGCCGCCCGGCGACCTGAGGATGGCGCTGGCCGCGCTGTGCGAGGACTCCGACTGGGGATCCATCTGGGGCGACGTGATCCAGCACCGCTTCGCGACCGACGGCGAGCTCGACGGCCACGCGCTGGGCAACCTCATGATCGTCTCCCTGTGGCAGATCCTCGGCGACCCGATCGAGGGCCTGGACCAGATGGCCGAGCTGCTCGGGGCACGCGGCCGGGTGCTCCCGATGGCGCTCGAGCCCCTCGACATCGAGGCCGACGTGCGCGGCACCGACGGTCAGCTGCGCACCGTCGCCGGACAGTGGCAGGTCGCGACCGCCGAGGGACGGGTCGAGCAGGTGAGGCTGGACCCGCCGCGGCCGCGTGTGCCCGAGGCCGTGCTCGAGGCGATCGGACGTGCCGACTGGATCATCGTGGGGCCGGGCTCCTGGTACACCTCGGTGCTCCCGCACCTGATGATCCCGGAGATCGCCGAGGCGATCCGCACCAGCCCCGCCCGCCGCTGCATCACCACCAACCTGTCCGTCGGCTCCCAGGAGGCCGAGGGGATGACGAGCCTGGACATGCTGGAGGTCCTGCTCGAGCAGGCCGGGGACTGCCGGTTCGATGCTCTCCTGGCGGACCCCACCACCCTCGACGATGCGCTCGAGCTCTCCGAGGCCGCCGAAGCGCGGGGGATCCACACCCTGCTGCGCCAGGTGAGCGTCGGGGACGGCCAGCCCCACCACGACCCCGTGCGCCTGGCCGCCGCCTATCGTGATCTCTTCGACGACGCCTACGGTGATGTCGAGCCGAATCCGAGCACCCGGGGCGACGCGGCCAGCGCCACCCCGTACAGTGCGACGATGGCGGACGCACCATCGAACGAGGAGGACCTGCATGGCACTGACGGGTGATGCCAAGGAGGAGCTGAGCCACCTCGAGGTGACCCGGCCCTCCGCCCGCAAGGCGGAGGCCGCGGCGATGCTCCGCTTCGCCGGAGGTCTGCACCTGGTCGCCGGTCGGGTCGTGGTCGAGGCGGAGCTGGATTCCGCGGCCGTCGCCCGCCGCCTGCACGCGATCATCGGCGACATGTACGGCCATCGCGCCGATCTCGCGGTGCTCGCCCCGTCGGGAATCCGTCGCACCACGCGCTACATCGTGCGGGTGGACCGGGAGGGCGGGATGCTCGCGCGGCAGACCGGGTTGCTCGACGCCCGGGGCCGGCCCGTGCGCGGCATGCCCCCGTTCGTGGTCGGCGGCGCCGCGGTCGACGCGGAGGCCGCCTGGCGCGGAGCCTTCCTCGCCCGGGGAACGCTCACCGAGCCCGGCAGGTCCTCTGCCCTCGAGCTGTCCTGCCCCGGACCGGAGGTCGCTCTGGCCATGGTCGGCGCAGCCCGCCGCCTCGGAGTCGCCTCCAAGGCCCGTGAGGCACGGGGCGCGGACCGGGTGGTGCTGCGCGACGGCGACGCGATCTCGACGCTCCTGACCCGTATGGGGGCCCAGCAGACCGTGGTGACGTGGGAGGACCGCCGCACCAAGCGCGAGGTGAAGGCGACCGCGCACCGGCTGGCGAACTTCGACGACGCGAACCTCCGACGCAGCGCGCGAGCCGCCGTGGCCGCCGGGCAGCGCGTCCAGCGCGCGCTGGAGATCCTCGGCGACGACGTGCCCGAGCACCTGCAGGCCGCCGGCCAGCTGCGCCTCGAGCATCGCCAGGCCAGCCTCGAGGAGCTCGGACGCCTCGCGGACCCGCAGCTCACGAAGGATGCGGTCGCCGGACGGATCCGTCGGCTGCTCGCCATGGCGGACAAGAAGGCTGACGATCTGGGAATGCCGGGCACCGAGGACGGGGTCAACGAGGAGCAGCTTCCGCCCTCTCCTGATCCGGTCTCCTGATCCCGGGGGATGAACGTCCTGCAGAAGCACTCTGTGACATTGATAGTATCGACGCGGTCGTCGGTCACAGCCGGCGCCGTCCGAGCGTACGAGGGCGTGCGCGCCACTGTCCATATTTCGCAGATCCCCTGCGAATCTAGGAGGAACCGTGACCATTAAGGTCGGAATCAACGGATTCGGTCGTATCGGCCGCAATTTCCTGCGCGCCGCGCTCGAGCAGAAGGCTGACATCCAGATCGTCGGGGTCAACGACCTCACGAGCAATGCCACGCTCGCGAATCTCATCAAGTACGACTCGATCGGTGGCGTGCTCCCGTACGACGTCTCCTTCGACGACGACACCATCACCGTCGGCGAGACCACGATCAAGGCGTTCGCCGAGCGCGATCCCAAGAACATCCCGTGGGGCGAGATCGGCGCGGACGTCGTCATCGAGTCCACCGGCATCTTCACCGACGCCGAGAAGGCCAAGGCCCACCTCGAGGCCGGCGCCAAGAAGGTCATCATCTCCGCTCCGGCGAAGAACGAGGACGCGACCTTCGTGATCGGTGTCAACGAGGGCGACTACGACCCGGAGAAGCACCACATCGTCTCCAACGCGTCCTGCACCACCAACAGCCTCGCTCCCGTGGCCAAGGTGCTGAACGACGAGTTCGGGATCGTCAAGGGCCTCATGACGACCATCCACGCCTACACCTCCGACCAGGTGCTGCAGGATGGCCCCCACAGCGACCCGCGTCGTGCACGCGCCGCCGCCCTGAACATCATCCCGACCACCACGGGCGCGGCCAAGGCCGTCGCACTGGTGCTCCCGGAGCTCAAGGGCAGGCTCGACGGCTACTCGCTGCGCGTGCCGGTCCCGACCGGCTCGATCACCGACCTGACCTTCGAGGCGTCCCGCGAGGTCACCGCCGAAGAGGTCAACGCCGCGGTGAAGAAGGCAGCAGAGGGCCCCCTCAAGGGCATCCTGCGCTACACCGAGGATCCCATCGTGTCCAAGGACATCGAGGGCGACCCGCACAGCTCGATCTTCGACGCGCAGCTGACCAAGGTCAACGGCAACCTGGTGAAGATCTTCTCCTGGTACGACAACGAGTGGGGCTTCTCGAACCGCCTCGTCGAGCTCTCGCAGCTCGTGGGCAAGTCTCTCTGACTTCCCTCTGATCCTCGAGTCGTCCCCGGACGACCAGGACATCTCCGGAGCCCGCCGGTCGCCACCCCGAGGGGTCGGCCTCCGGCGGGCTCCGCTCGTCCCACGGCCATCGCGGCGCCCCGGCGCCGCACGGCCTCGAACCGAAGGAGCACCTATCGTGCTGAAGACCATCGATTCGCTCGGAGAGCTGCGCGGCAAGCGCGTGCTCGTCCGAGCCGATCTCAACGTCCCGCTGGACGGCACCACGATCACCGACGACGGCCGCATCCGCGCCGCTCTGCCCACCCTCACCCGCCTCGTCGAGGCCGGTGCCCGGGTCGTGGTCATCTCCCACCTCGGTCGCCCGAAGGGTGCCCCCGAGGACAAGTACTCCCTCAAGCCCGTCGTGGGTCGCCTCGGCGAGCTGCTGGGCCAGGAGGTCGCCTTCGCGACGGACACCATCGGCGATTCTGCCCTTGGGGTCGTCGCCGCGCTTCAGGACGGCCAGGTCGCCGTGCTCGAGAACCTCCGCTTCAACCCGGGGGAGACGGCGAAGCAGGAGGGTGAGCGCCTCGTGTTCGCCCAGGCCCTCGCCGCCCTCGGCGACGCTTTCGTCTCCGACGGCTTCGGCGTCGTGCACCGCAAGCAGGCGTCCGTCTACGAGCTCGCCTCGCTGCTGCCCTCGGCGGCCGGCGAGCTGGTGCTGCGCGAGGTCGAGTCGCTGCGCAAGGTCACCGACTCGCCCGAGCGTCCGTTCGTCGTGATCCTCGGCGGCGCGAAGATCGCCGACAAGCTCGGGGTCATCGACTCGCTGCTGGGCAAGGCGGACCGCATCCTCATCGGCGGCGGCATGGCCTACACCTTCCAGAAGGCGCTCGGTTACGAGGTCGGTCTGTCGCTCCTTGACGAGAGCAAGCTCGATGTGGTCCGTGAGTACATGGACCGGGCCGAGAAGAACGGCGTCGAGCTGGTGCTGCCGGTCGACACCGTCGTCGCGCCCGAGTTCTCCGCCGACGCCCCGGCCACCGTGGTCAAGGCCAGCGAGATCCCGGCCGACCAGGAGGGCATGGACATCGGCCCGGAGACCGCGAAGCTGTTCGCCGAGAAGGTCTCCGACGCCGCGACCGTGTTCTGGAACGGGCCCATGGGCGTGTTCGAGTTCGAGGCCTTCGCCGAGGGCACCAAGTCCGTCGCCGACGTCCTCGGCACGGCGGACGGCTACACCGTGGTCGGCGGTGGCGATTCCGCCGCAGCCGTCCGCATCCTCGGATTCGACGAATCCGCGTACTCGCACATCTCCACCGGCGGTGGAGCGAGCCTCGAACTCATCGAGGGCAAGGACCTGCCGGGCATTTCGATCCTCGAGGAGGGCACCAAGTGAGCACCCGTACCCCGCTGATGGCGGGCAACTGGAAGATGAACCTCGACTGGAAGCAGGGCCTGGCCCTCGTCGAGGAGCTGGGCGATCAGCTCAAGGGCTTCAACACCGACGCGGTCGAGACCGTCGTGCTTCCCCCGTTCGTCGACCTGCGCACCGTCCAGGTCGCCGTCGACGCCGGCAAGCTGCCGATCGCCTATGGCGCGCAGGACATCTCCGCCTTCGAGTCCGGTGCCTACACCGGTGAGGTCTCCGGCTCCATGCTGGCGGCGCTCGGCGCGACCTATGTCGCGGTGGGCCACTCGGAGCGTCGCCAGTACCACGGCGAGGACGAGCAGGTCACGAACGCCAAGGTGAAGGCCGCCCTCGCGGCGGGCCTCACCCCGATCCTGTGCGTCGGCGAGCCGCTCGAGGAGCGCAAGGCCGGCAACCACGTCGCGTACACCCTGGCCCAGCTGACGGGCGGCCTGGAGGGCCTGGACGCCGAGCAGGCCAAGCAGGTCGTCATCGCCTATGAGCCCGTCTGGGCCATCGGCACCGGCGAGGTCGCCAGCGCGGACGATGCGCAGGAGGTCTGCCAGGCCATCCGCGAGGCGCTGCGCGAGCTCCACGGCGATGTCGTCGCCGATGCCGTGCGCGTCCTGTACGGCGGCAGCGTGAAGTCCTCGAACGTCGTCGAGCTGATGGGCAAGGCCGACGTCGACGGCGCCCTCGTCGGCGGTGCCTCGCTCAAGGCCGAGGAGTTCGCGAAGATCGTGGGCTTCCAGGGCTGACAGCCCTGAGCGCGGCTCCGCCCCGGCGAGAGCCGCGCCACGCGGGCCGGACCTCCTCGGGGTCCGGCCCGTGCCGTATGCTGGATCGGTCCGTCCGACCTCGTGGAAGGTGCTCGCCCTCGTGGATCTGCCCCTCCTGAAGCTCATCCTTCAGATCTCGCTGGCTGTTCTCAGCCTGCTCGCCATCATGTTCGTGCTCCTGCACAAGGGGCGCGGCGGCGGCCTGTCCGACATGTTCGGGGGCGGCGTCTCCTCCTCCGCCAGCGCCTCCGGCGTGGCCGAGCGGAACCTCAACCGGCTGACCGTGACGGTCGCCGTGCTGTGGGGCGCGGCCTGCGTCGGCCTCGGCGTGGTCGAACGCTTCCTCTGAGCGCTCGCTCCTCACACTCCCGCGAAGGGCCGGTCACCGTGAGGTGACCGGCCCTTCGTGCTGTCCCGAGCGTTCGCTGTCCGCGGCGCGGCGCGGCGCGGCGCGTGATCGGGGTCGGGAGCTGGGGGTCTGCTCCGCTCAGACGCGGGCTGTGACCGTCAGGGTGGTGCGGGCGCGATGGGTGAGCTCGGTGGGCAGCTGCCCGCCGGTGAGGTCCGCGCCGGTGGGCACTGCCGTGTAGTAGAGGGAGTAGACGCCGGGGGCCAGCGCGGCGATCGCCTCGGCGTCGTCTGCGTCATCGACCCTCAGCGTGACCTCATTGCGCCCGCCCGGTGCCCCGGAGTTCACGAACTGCGGGGAGTCGTTGACCGAGAGCTGCACGACATGGGCCGACGAGTCGACGGTGACATCGGCGACGAGATCCGTCGCCTCACCCTCGGTCGAGGTCAGGCTCGTGATCCCGCTCAGCGTCGGCATCGCCGCGCGATAGGCCTCGTCCTGGGCCTTCTGGGCGGGGGTCTGCGAGAAGCGCACGTGATCCACGATCATCGACGCGCCGTCCGCGGCGAGATGATCCCCGGCGTCACCGGCCCAGTTGCCTCCGGTGGCGAGGTTCAGCTGCAGATAGGCGGGGCGATCGAGCCCGGCCTTCGCAGCATCCAGGCGGGCCTGGTCGGCCGGGTCCTCGGCGGTGAAGGACATCGTATGGAAGACGACGTCGTCGAGCAGCCATTCGATCTTGGCCGGCGTACGGTTCACGGCGTAGACGTGGAAGACATCCGCCAGATCGGCGGCGGCGGTGGTGGTTCCGCCGAGGCCGGTGGGGGAGTAGCTCCCGTCGCCGTCGGCATCTCCCTGGGAGTACCAGAAGTGCGGTGTGCCGTGCACGACGCGGTTGCTGGTGCCCTCCTTCGCGACCTCGCCCTCGGCGGCGCGCTCGGCGGTGGGAGCGCCGATCATCTCGACGATGTCGATCTCGCCGGTGGCAGGCCAGCCATAGCCCTGGGATGCCGCGATGCGTCCGTCCAGGGGGAAGTCATGGCCGAGGGTCCAGATGGCGGGGAAGGCGCCCTTGCCCCGCGGCAGCTTCGCCCGGACCTCGATCTTCCTGTACAGGAAATCTCGCGCGGCGTGCGTGCGGGCGCTGCCGGAGTTGTACGTGACCACGCGCGCCGCGTCGCCCCACCGCTCGGTGTTGCGGTACTGGTCGGCCTCGGGGCGGTCGGTGACCTGGATGACCAGCTTCCCGTCCTGGACCCGGATG
The DNA here is from genome assembly GCF_052379725.1 of Brachybacterium sp. 107. NCBI lineage: Bacteria > Bacillati > Actinomycetota > Actinomycetes > Micrococcales > Dermabacteraceae > Brachybacterium > Brachybacterium sp. 107. The sequence goes on from NZ_JBQSYW010000002.1 coordinate 94,211, forward strand.
TTCTCCGACGCCGAGGAGTAGTGCTGCTGCTCGTTGCCGCGGATGTTGCCGAGCTCGAGCTCCCAGCTGCGCGGATCCAGCCTCGACCCGGCGAAACCGTCCTCCCGGACCAGGGAGAAGTCGGAACCTCCCGTGTCATCGGTGGGGCCTGAGGAGGCTCGTGCCGCGGCGGGAAGCATCGGCGGTGCGGCGAGACCGGTGGCCGCGGCCGCGGCGGTGGCGAGGCCGAGAACGGTGCGGCGGCTCGGAGCATGGGTCTGTGCCTGTGCCTGTGAACGAGCGTGGGCCGGTGCGGGTGACGTCATCGTCGAAGTCCTGGGTGGGGGTACGGGGACCCGTGAGGGGTCCGCCCGAGGTACGGAGGTGACGATCAGGTGTCAATGTTCATGACACTTGCGGGAAGCGCCGGGTACGGAACGTGTCGAGGCTGCGGGAGATCACCGTCGCGCGGACGGAGGCGTCCTGCCGCAGGCAGAGCAGCCCGGCGTCGAGCACCGTGGCGGAGCGGCGGGAGCCCGTCGCGTTCTCGACCCGCAGGTCGTCCACCGCGAGGGGGAGGGCTCGGTCCGTCAGCGCCCGACGCACCGCGTCGAGGAACGGCTCGCCCGCCGGAGAGAGCATCCCGCCGATCACCAGTGTCGTCGGCTCCAGCAGATTGCACACCGCTACCAGGGCCTCGCCGATCCGTCGGCCGTACGTCCCCAGCAGCTCCACGGATCCGGCATGACCCTCCTGCACGGCGCTGAACAGGTCCGGGACGTCGGTCCCCGCCCCGAGCACCGCCTCGATGTCGGCGATCAGGGCGCTGCGGCCCACGTACTGCATGAGGCAGCCACGACCTGCGCAGGAACAGGGACGGCCCTCCAGATCGATGCTGGTGTGCCCGAGCTCGCCGGCTCCTCTGCGCGAGCCCCCGAGGATCCTGCCGTCCACCACGAGGCCCATGGCGACGCCGTAGCTGAGCTGCACGTAGACGAGGTCGCTGACCTCGGGCCGCTCCAGCTGCTCCGCCAGGGCGAGCAGGCGCACGGTGTTCTCCAGACGCACCGGGCAGCCGAGATCCTCCTCGAGCAGCACCTTGGGGTTGGTCCCGGACCAGGAGGCCGACGCGATCCCGCCCAGCACCTCACCGGTGCGCCGATCGGCCTGGGTGTTGACGGCGAGCTGGGTGTGCACGAGTTCTCCTCCGTCGCCGGACTCCTCGATCAGCTCGCGCACCACGGTGGCCGCGCGGCGCAGCCTCTCCTCGCCGCGGGCCTGGGGGTCGGCCGGGAGGACGCGTGAGGCGAGCAGTCGCCCGTCTAGGGTGCCGATCCCGATGATGGTCTCGGTGAAGTCGACGATGACGGTCCCGATCAGTCCGAACTGCGGGCTCAGGCACACACGGTCCTTGAGGACGGCGCCCTCGGCGCTCCGTCGGAGCGTCACGACCAGTCCGCTGTCCAGGAGGAGATCGACCGCGTTCGTCACGGCGGTGCGGGAGACGGAGAGCTTGCGTGCGAGATCCGCCCGGTGCGCCGGCCCGTCCTGGATCAGGGAGGCGGTGATCCGGGAGGGAGTGGTGGCCAGCATGGTCCGATCCTCCCAGATCGTGGCTGGGATCGGGACCCTTCCCCCGCCGCGACGACGGACCGGCCGCCGCCGATCGAGGATCTGCGGCGGCCGGTCCGGGCTGTCAGCGGGTCAGGCGTCCAGCGAGTCGTGCGACCAGCAGGTCAGCCGTCCAGCCGGGAGGCCGCCGCGGTGTCGAGGAACCAGGTCGTCGACTCCAGGCCGCGCACGGCGGAGGCCGGCACGGGCCACGGGTTGATCTCCCCGTGGGCCGCCGCCACGGCCTCGGCCTTCTCCTCGCCGGCGACCAGCAGGGCCACGTGGCGGGCGGAGTTCAGGACCGGCCAGGTGAGCGAGATCCGCTCCGGCGGCGGCTTCGGCGAGTTCGTCACCGCGATGGCGCTCGCGCTGACCGCCCGCTGATCCGGATGCTCCGGGAACAGGGAGGCGATGTGCCCGTCAGGTCCGACGCCCAGCAGGAGCACGTCGAAGAACGCCCGTCCACGGGTGCGGAAGGGCTCGTCGCCTCCCGAGAGGTCGAGCTGCTGTCCGTACCAGGCCGCAGCATCGTCCAAGGACATGCCGTCGGCGGGCGAGGGCATGACGTGGATGTTGCGCGCGGGCAGTCCGGCCTCCTGGAGGGGCTCCAGCAGGCAGGCGCGCACGCCGACCTCGTTGCGATCGCTCGAGTCGGGGTCGACGAAGCGCTCGTCCCCCCACCAGATGTGCAGGCGGGAGACATCGACGCCGGCGGCGGAGAGCGCGGACGGCAGAGCCTTCGCGGTCGCCGTGCCGACGGTGCCGCCGGTGACCACGAGGTGCGCGGAGGAGCGCTCCTCGAGGGCCGTGGCGAGCTGAGCCGCGGTGGCCTCGGCGGCATCCGCCGCGACGGCCTCCGCGTCGGCGCTGACCGAATCGGTCGGGTCCGGCTTCCCGCTCGCGTAGGTGCTCATGTCGTCGATCCCGCTGAAGGCGGTGGCGAGGACCTCGCCGTAGACCTCATCGGGATCCAGCCGACGCAGCTCCTCGGCGAGCAGCTCGTTCAGGGTGCGTCGCGGCATCGTCACGTGCTGACCGGAATCATCGGTCGGCAGCGTCAGCACGATGGCCTCGTCGCTCACGCGCGTGAGGTCGATCGTGCCGTCCTCGCGGGTCAGTCGCACACCGTGCACTCCGGCGTAGTCGGGGGCATCCTCCGACGGGTCGACGATCTGTGCGTCGACGCCGAGGCTGTGCGAGAGCCAGGCCGCCATGAGCACGACGGACGGGTTCGTCTCGGAGCCGGCGACCTCGACCTTCGAGGGCACCGAGACCGGCGGCACCTCGTAGGCGCTCGCGACCAGCCCGCGCCAGCGGGTCAGGCGCGACCAGGCCAGGTCCGAGTCGCCGTGGGCGTACCCTCGGCGCAGGCGCTTCAGGGTCGCGATGGGGCCGGAGCAGGCCGCGGAATCCGTGATGCGCCGCTGCGACATGGACCCCAGCACGTCATGGACCGGTGAGGACGGAGCGGACTCCGGCCACCAGGTGACGATCGGGGCGTCGGGCAGCAGGAGCGCCATGACCAGCGTGTCCAGGGACGACATGATGTTTCCGCGGGCCCGCAGGATGATGATCTCGCCGGCTCCGGCGTCGCGACCCACGCGGATCTCGGCATCCAGCCCGGAGGTCTCGGCGTCCGGATCGGCATGGACCACGAGGACCCGTGCAGGGTGCTCATGGCTCGCGCTGATCGCGGCGCCCAGGGGCTCCTCGATGTCGCCGGTGGCGATGATGATGAGGGTCAGGACACGGCCGATGGTGTTCGCACCGAAGGTCTCCCGCATCTCGAACATCGTCTTGTCGATGGCCGATGCGGTGGTGTCGGTCAGGGTGGTGATCACGGTCGCCTCCAGGTACGTCCGTCACGGGCGAGCATCTCGTGCGCGGTGTCGGGGCCCCAGGTGCCGGGGCGGTACGGGGCGGGCTTCATGTGCTCGGCCCAGTAGTCGGTGATGGGGTCGAGGATCTTCCAGGAGAGCTCGACCTCCTTCTGGCGGGGGAACAGCGGCGGGTCGCCGAGCAGCATGTCCAGGATCAGGCGCTCGTAGGCCTCCGGCGACTCCTCGGTGAAGTTCATGCCATAGGCGAAGTCCATGGTCACGTCCCGCACCTCCATCTGCGTGCCGGGCACCTTGGAGCCGAAGCGGATGGTCACGCCCTCGTCGGGCTGGACACGGATGACGATCGCGTTCTGGCCGAGATCCGCGGTGTCGGTGGAGCGGAAGGGCAGGAACGGTGCGCGCTTGAACACCAGGGCGATCTCGGTGACCCGTCGACCCAGGCGCTTGCCGGCGCGGAGGTAGAACGGGACGCCCGCCCAGCGGCGCGTCGCGATGTCCAGGCGCATGGCCGCGAACGTCTCGGTGGTGGAATCGGCGGGGATGCCGTCCTCCTCCATGTAGGGACGCACCTCCTCGCCGCCCTGCCAGCCGCCCACGTACTGACCGCGGGCGGTGTGCTCCCCGAGGTCCTCGGGCAGCTCGATCGCGGAGAGCACCTTCTCCTTCTCCGCCCGGAGGTCCGAGGCGCGGAAGGAGACCGGCTCCTCCATCGCTGTCAGGGCGAGCAGCTGCAGCAGGTGGTTCTGGATGACGTCGCGGGCCGTGCCGATGCCGTCGTAATAGCCTGCGCGCGAGCCGATGCCGATGTCCTCGGCCATGGTGATCTGCACGTGATCGACATAGCCGGCGTTCCACACCGGCTCGTAGAGCTGGTTGGCGAAGCGCAGCGCGAGGATGTTCTGCACCGTCTCCTTGCCGAGGTAGTGGTCGATCCGGAAGACGTCCTCGGGGCGGAAGACCTTCTCGACGACGTCGTTGAGCTCGCGGGCGGAGGCGAGGTCGTGACCGAAGGGCTTCTCGATGACGACTCGGCGCCAGGAGCCGTCCCGCGGGGTGTTGAGGCCGGACTCGGCGAGCTGGCCGCACACCTTGGGGAAAGCATCCGGCGGGATCGACAGGTAGAAGGCGTGGTTGCCGCCCGTGCCGCGGGTGCGGTCGAGCTCGCCGACGACCTCGGTGAGCTTCTCGAAGGCGGCGGACTCGTCGAAGGTGCCGGTGACGAAGCGGAGCCCGCCGCGCAGCTGCTCGAACACGCTCTCCGAGAAGCCGGTCCGGGAGTGCTCGGAGACGGACTTCCGCACGTAGTCGGCGAAGTCGTCGTCGGACCAGTCACGACGACCGAAGCCGACGAGACCGAAGCTGGGGGGAAGCAGACCGCGATGCGTCAGGTCGTAGATCGCCGGGAGGAGCTTCTTCCGGGCGAGATCGCCGGTGACACCGAACATCACCATGGAGCTGGGCCCGGCGATGAGGGGGAGTCGGCGATCGCGGGGATCGCGCAGAGGGTTGAGGCGATCCTCGGCGTCGGTCCCGGCAGAGGGAGTGGATGTATCGGTCACGATGGTCCTTTCTCGGACACGGACGGCAAGAGCACGGTCCGCCCCGAGGGGCAGGACCGTGCTCGTGGGGAACTCAGGCGCGGGCGGTGTCCATCGACTCCGACACGGTCGCGAGGAGCTCCTCCCAGGCCTTCTCGAACTTCTCGACACCCTCGCGCTCCAGGAGCGCGAAGACGTCGTCCAGGTCCACCCCTGCACCGGCGACGCGCTCGAGCACGCCCTCGGCGGAGGTGGCGATCTCGGCGTTCAGCGAGGCGGCGGGCTCGGAGTGGTCGGCCGCGGCGTCGAGGGTCTTCTCGGGCATCGTGTTCACGCTCGGATCGGCGACGAGGTTGTCGACGTAGAGGGTGTCGGAGTACTCGGGGTTCTTCACGCCGGTCGACGCCCACAGGGCCCGCTGCACGTTCGCGCCCTTCGCGGACAGCGCCGAGAAGCGCTCCGAGCCGAAGGCCTCGAGGTACTTGCCGAAGGCCACCTGCGCGTTGGCCACACCGGCTGCGCCCTGCAGGGACACGGCCTCTTCGCCCAGATCGGCCAGGCGCTTGTCGATCTCCGCGTCGACGCGGGAGACGAAGAAGGAGGCGACCGAGTGGATCGTCGAGAGGTCCTTGCCGGCCTCGGCGGCCTGCTCGAGACCGGTGAGGTAGGCGTCGATGACCTCGACGTAGCGGGCCACCGAGAAGATGAGCGTCACGTTGACGCTGATGCCCTCGGCGATGGCGGCCGTGATGGCCGGCAGGCCCTCGACGGTCGCAGGGATCTTGATCATGACGTTCTCGCGGCCGACGACCTCGTGCAGGTGCTTGGCCTGCGCGATGGTCTTCTCGGTCTCGTGGGCGAGGCGGGGATCGACCTCGATGCTCACGCGGCCGTCGAAGCCGTGGGAGGTCGTGTACACGTCCGCGAAGAGGTCCGCGGCATGGCGCACGTCATCGGTCGTGACGGTCTCGACGACCGCGTCGACGTCCTTGCCCTCGCCGGCGAGGCGGGTGATGTCGGCGTCGTACTCGGAGCGGCCGGAGATGGCCGCCTGGAAGATCGACGGGTTCGTCGTGACGCCCACGATGTTGCGGGTGTCGATGAGCTCCTGCAGGTTGCCGGAGTCCATGCGCTGGCGCGAGAGGTCGTCGAGCCAGATGGAGACGCCGGCATCGGAGAGGGTCTGGGTGCGGGGGTTCTGAGTCATGTGCGTTCCTTCCGGGCGCTGCGCGCCCTGTGTCGAACTGCTGGTGTCCTGCTCAACGAGATCCGGGACGACACCCTTCCCACCTGTGGCGGACGGACCGACGAGCGATGGGGCGGGCCGGACGGGGGAGCGGCGCGGGGCGGGGCCCGGAGGCCCCGCCCCGCGGTCGATCAGGCTCCTGCTGCGGAGAGCGAGTCCTTCGCGGCGGCCACGACGGCCTCCGGCGTGAAGCCGTATTCGCGGAACAGGGTCTTCGCGTCGGCCGAGGCACCGTAGTGCTCGAGCGACACGGCGCGGCCGTGGGTGCCGAGGAAGCGGTACCACGGCATGGCGATGCCGGCCTCGACGGAGACGCGGGCGGTGACCGAGGAGGGGAGGACGGACTCCTTGTACTCCTCGTCCTGCTCGTCGAACCACTCGACGGACGGCATCGAGACCAGGCGGGTGGGGGTGCCCTCGGCCTCGAGCTGCTTCTGCGCCTCGGCGGCGTACTGCACCTCGGAGCCGGTGGCGATGAGGATGACCTCCGGAGAGCCCGTCGAGGCGTCCTTCATGACGTACCCGCCCTTGGCGAGGTTCTCGGCGCCGGCGTACTCGCTGCGGTCGAAGGTGGGCATCGCCTGGCGGCTGAGGATCAGGCCGACGGGGCCGTTGTCCCGCTCGAGCAGGATCTTCCAGGCCTGAGCCGTCTCGTTGGCGTCGGCCGGACGCACGATCGAGAGGTTCGGGATCGCCCGGTACGCGGCCAGGTGCTCGACCGGCTGGTGGGTCGGGCCGTCCTCGCCGAGGCCGACGGAGTCGTGGGTCCACACGTAGGTGGCCGGGACCTTCATCAGCGAGGCGAGGCGCACCGCGCCGCGCATGTAGTCGGCGAACTGGAAGAAGGTGCCGCCGTACGGACGGGTCAGCCCGTGCAGCGAGATGCCCGAGAGGATCGCGCCCATCGCGTGCTCGCGGATGCCGAAGTGCAGCGTGCGGCCGTACTCGTCACCGGCGAACTCGGAGGAGCTGTACTCCTTGGGGAGGAACGACGGCTCGCCCTTCATGGTGGTGTTGTTCGAGCCGGCGAGGTCGGCGGAGCCGCCCCACAGCTCGGGCATCACGCCGGCGAGCTCGTTCAGGATCTTGCCGGAGGCGGCGCGGGTCGCGATGCCCTTCTCGTCGGCCTCGAAGGCCGGGAAGGCCTCGGCGAAGCCCTCGGGGAGCTCGCGGGCGACGAGACGGTCCAGCAGGGCAGCGGCGTCAGCATTCGCGGAGCGCCAGGCCTGGTAGCCCGTGTCCCACTCGGCCTTGTCGGCGGCGGCGCGCTCGGCGAGGGACCGGGTGTGGGCCAGCACGTCCTCGTCGACCTGGAACTGCTGGTCCGGGTCGAAGCCGATGGCCTTCTTCAGCCCGGCGACGCCCTCGGCGCCGAGCTTGGCACCGTGCACGGTGTGGCTGCCGGCGAGCTCGGGGATGGGCCAGCCGATGACGGTGCGCAGCTGGATGAAGGTCGGCTTGTCGGTGACCTTCTGGGCCTCGAGGATCTCGGCCTTCAGGGCGGCGACGTCCTCAACGTATCCCGTGCCCCCGTTGGTCCAGTCCACGGTGCGGACGTCCCACCCGTAGGCGGCGTAGCGGGCTGCGGTGTCCTCGGTGAACGCGATCGACGTGTCGCCCTCGATCGAGATCTCGTTGTCGTCCCACAGGACGATGAGGTTGCCCAGCTGCTGGGTCCCCGCGAGCGAGCTGGCCTCGCTGCTGACGCCCTCCTCGAGGTCGCCGTCGGAGGCGATCACGTAGGTGAAGTGGTCGAAGGGGCTGGTGCCCGGGGCCGCTCCGGGGTCGAGGAGACCGCGCTCGCGGCGCTGGGCCATGGCGAAGCCGACGGCCGAGGAGATGCCCTGGCCGAGGGGGCCGGTCGTGATCTCGACGCCCTGGGTGTGGAAGTTCTCGGGGTGGCCCGGGGTCTTGGAGCCCCAGGTGCGCAGCTCCTCGATGTCCTTCTTCTCGAGGCCGAAGCCGCCGAGGTAGAGCTGGATGTACTGGGTGAGGCTGGAGTGCCCGGCCGACAGCACGAAGCGGTCGCGGCCCAGCCAGCTCGGATCGGTCGGATCGTGACGCATCACGTCCTGGTAGAGGAGGTACGCGGCAGGTGCGAGGCTCACGGCGGTGCCGGGGTGGCCGTTGCCGACCTTCTCGACCGCATCCGCGGCCAGGACGCGGACGGTGTCCACTGCGCGCTTGTCGAGCTCGGTCCAGCCCTCGGGGGCCTTGAACGTTTCGGTCACGTCGATTGCTTCCTTTCACCGGAGTGCGGCCGCTGTGGCCGCTGGGACGACAGCTTCGGCAGATCAGCCCCGACGGGGTCCGTCGCGGTGGGCGTCCACTCGAAGCGATGGCTCTACCTTAGTAGTGCCGGGGCCCGATCACGGCTCGCGTCCAGCCTGTTGCCCCGCCGAGCCCCTGTGACGTGCCCGGCAGATGCCCGGACGGTGCCGGGACTCACCCCGTGAACACTGGGTTCGCACAGCCCGAGAGCCTAGACTGAACGGGTTCACGCGACGGAAGCGTCGCGCTCAGGAGGAAGGACGGTGGGCGGTGACCGCCACCCAGGGAGCTTCGATCCGGCACGCAGGGCAGGGCGGTGACCACACCCCGCAACGCACTGCGCGGTCCGTGATCCGTGCGTACGTCGCCCTCACCAAGCCGCGGATCATCGAACTGCTGCTGATCACCACGATCCCGACGATGTTCCTCGCCGCGGGTGGGTTCCCGTCGTGGTGGCTGATCGTCGCGACGCTGGTGGGCGGCTATCTCGCCGCCGGCGGCGCCAACACGCTGAACATGTACCTCGATCGCGACATCGACGCGAAGATGAAGCGCACGCGGAACCGTCCGCTCGTCACGGGTGAGGTCTCCCCGCGCGCGGCGATGGTGTTCGGCGTCGGGCTCTCGATCGGTTCCACCCTCTGGCTGGGCCTCCTGGTCAACTGGATGTCGGCGGCCCTCGCACTGGGCGCGATCCTGCTGTACGTCGTCTTCTACACGATGATCCTCAAGCGGCGCACCAGCCAGAACATCGTCTGGGGCGGCGTGGCCGGCTGCATGCCGGTGCTGATCGGCTGGTCCGCGGTGACGGGCACGGTCTCCTGGACGGCGGTGCTGCTGTTCCTGGTGATCTTCTTCTGGACGCCCCCGCATTACTGGCCCCTGGCTGAGAAGTTCTCCCAGGACTACGCCGACGCGGGTGTGCCCATGCTCCCCGTGGTGGCCACGCGCATGAGCGTCGCCGGGCAGATGATCATGCACACCTTCCTCATGATCGCTGCGAGCCTCGCGATCATCCCGCTGGGGGAGACGGGGTGGGTCTACGGCGTCAGCGCCGTCGCCGTCGGCGCCTGGTTCGCCTTCCTCGTGATCCGGTACGCGGTGCGGGTGCACCGGGGCCTGAGCGGCAAGAAGCTCGGCCCGATGACCGTCTTCCACGGATCGATCACCTACCTGACGTTGCTGTTCGTGGCCCTCGCGATCGATCCCTTCGTCACGCTGTGAGTCCGGCCCTGTGACGACCGGGGGTGAACGGCGACAGTCCCGGGAGCAGGTCGTCCTGCGCCCCGGGGACAGTCGGATCCTCGAGCAGTACCTGAGCCATCTGCGTATCGAGCGCGGCCTCTCGGCGAACACCCTCGCCGCCTATCGTCGTGACCTGGATCGCTATCTCGCCCATCTGGCCCGTGCCGGAATCGACCCGGCCGCGGTGGATCCGCAGGATCTGGCGACCTGGCTGCAGTCGCTCCGCACGGGGGCCGACGGCGGCTCCGCGCTGTCCGCGGCCTCTGCGGCACGATCTCTCGCCGCCGTGCGCGGGCTGCACAGCTTCCTCGATGCCGAGCGGGTCTCGACCACCGGGGATCCTGCTCGCCTGGTGCCCCCGCCGTCACTTCCCTCCCGCCTGCCCCACCCTCTGGCCATCGACCAGGTGGAGGCGCTGCTGGAGGCGGCCGGTCGGCCCGGCACCGGACGGGACTCCGCCGAGCGGGCCCTGCGCGACCGGGCGCTCCTGGAGCTGCTCTACGGGATCGGGGCCCGGATCTCCGAGGCGACCGGCCTGGACCTCGATGACGTGGACCGTGAACAGCGCTCGGCGCTCCTGCGGGGCAAGGGGGACAAGCAGCGGGTGGTGCCCGTAGGCCGATTCGCGCTCGAGGCGCTGGATGCCTATCTGACCCGTGGCCGCCCGTCGCTGGCGGCCCGGGGAGCCGGGACACCTGCCGTCTTCCTGGGATCCCGCGGCACGCGGTTGACGCGTCAGGCGGCCTGGCAGGTGGTCCGGCGCGCGGCGGAGGCCGCGGAGCTGGCGCTCGCGGAGCCCATCAGCCCGCACACGCTGCGCCATTCCTATGCGACGCATCTGCTGCACGGCGGCGCCGATGTGCGCAGCGTCCAGGAGCTTCTGGGGCACGCATCGGTCACCACGACGCAGCTCTACACGCAGGTGACGGTCGACTCGCTGCGCGAAACGCATGCGAGCGCCCACCCCCGTGCTCGGCGGGGGGCTTAGACTTGTGCGGCATGGCGACCAGGGAGGACGGGCAGGGCCCGGACCACCCGGGTCGCCGCCCCCACGACCTCGACGACTGCTCGCAGCCGCCGCTCCCCGGGCTGGGACCCGTGGCCCGCCGTCCCCACGGCGGCCCGTCCCTCCCGCGCACAGCCCCTCGACGCCGACGACAGGACAACGACGTGAGCTCGACCTCCAACCAGCAGCTGGACATCGACCTCGGCCCCACCGGCCGACCGATGCCGGAACTGCCGGAGCCAGCCCCCATCGACGGTCACGGACCGGCTCGGATCATCTCGATGGTGAACCAGAAGGGCGGCGTGGGGAAGACCACGAGCGTCATCAACCTCGGTGCCGCCCTCGCAGAGCTGGGACGCAAGGTGCTCCTGGTGGACCTCGACCCGCAGGGCGCGCTCAGCGCCGGGACCGGGGTGAACCCGTACGAGCTCGACGTGACGGTCTACAACCTGCTCATGGATCGTCAGCACGACGTGCGCGACGTCATCCAGACCACCACGACCGAGAACCTCGACGTGCTCCCGGCGAACATCGACCTGTCCGCCGCCGAGGTCCAGCTGGTCAACGAGGTCGCTCGCGAGATGGCGCTCGCCCGTGTGCTGCGCCCGGTCGCCGACGAGTACGACGTGATCATCATCGACTGCCAGCCCTCGCTGGGCCTGCTCACGGTCAACGCGCTCGCGGCCAGCCACGGCGTGATCATCCCGCTCGAGGCCGAGTACTTCGCACTGCGCGGTGTGGCCCTGCTCGTGGAGACCATCGAGAAGGTGCAGGACCGCATCAATCCGCGACTGGAGATCGACGGGATCGTCATCACGATGTTCGACCCGCGGACCCTCCATGCCCGCGAGGTGTGCCAGCGCGTCGTGGAGGCGTTCCCCGACAAGGTCTTCCACACCACGATCAACCGCACCGTGAAGTTCCCCGACGCCTCGGTGGCGGCGGAGCCGATCATCTCCTTCGCCGGCTCCACCAAGGGCGCCGACGCCTACCGGCAGCTGGCCCGGGAGCTCATCTCCCGCGGCGCGGCGGCCTGATGGCCACCCCGAAGGCGGAGGCGGGGCGTCCCGGCGCCTCGGGGCGGGGACCGCGTCGCCGCAGCGCCTTCACCCCGCCGCGCACGGTGAAGCTCCGCGACGACCAGGGGGCGCCGCGTCCGAAGGCCGATCGGTCCGAGGACGGCGACGGGCCGGATCTCCACCAGGAGGGCGCGGAGCGTCTGCAGAAGATTCTGGCGCGCGCCGGGTTCGGTTCCCGACGCGCGTGCGAGACGCTGATCTCCACCGGACGGGTGATGGTCGACGGCGTCGTGGTGAGCGAGCAGGGGATACGCATCGAGGCGTCGGCCCATGTGATCCATGTCGACGGCCGTCGGCTCCAGCTGGATGACGCGAAGGTGACCGTCGTGCTGAACAAGCCGCGCCATGTCGTCTCCGCCATGAGCGATCCGGAGGGCCGTCGTGACCTCTCCGAGTTCACCGCTCCCTTCTCCCAGCGGCTCTACCACGTGGGGCGGCTGGACTACGAGACCGAGGGGCTGCTGCTCCTGACCAACGACGGCGAGCTGGCCCACCGGCTCACCCACCCCAGCTTCGAGGTCGAGAAGACCTACGTGTGCCGCTTCGACGCCCCGGGCGGGCCGCCCCGCGGACTGGTGAAGATCCTGCGGGACGGCGTCGAGCTCGAGGACGGCCCCGCCCATGCCGATCGCGCGCGGGTGCTCGCCCAGGACGGTCGCGAGGCCGTGGTCGAGGTGACGCTGCACGAGGGTCGCAATCGCATCGTGCGTCGGATGTTCGCCTCCCAGGGCTTCGAGCTCACCGCGCTCATGCGCACCCGCATCGGCCCCGTCGTGCTCGGCGATCTCGCCGCGGGGGAGACCCGCGAGCTGACAGGACGCGAGCTCGGCACCCTGATGGCCGAGGTCGGCCTGTGACGACGCTGGTGCCCTCACCCGTGCGCATCATCGGCACGGGCCTCATCGGCGGCTCCCTGGGCATGGCGCTGGGACGAGCAGGGACCGCCGTCCAGGTCGAGGACGTCTCCCCGGGCACCACCGCCCTCGCCGTCGAGCTCGGCGTCGGGTCGCTCCCCGGCGCCGAGGACCCGGCGCCGCAGCTCGTGCTGGTGGCCGCGCCGCCGGACGTCGCCGCGCAGGTCATCGACCGGGCGCTGCGCACCTGGCCACGGGCCGTGGTCGCCGATGTGGCGAGCGTGAAGACCACGGTGCTCGACGGTGTGAGGTCGCTCGCCCGGGCCGAGGACCTCCCGCGCTACATCGGTGCCCATCCGATGGCCGGCCGCGAGGTCTCCGGCGTCATCGCCGCCCGGGGCGACCTCTTCCAGGGCCGGCCCTTCGTGATCGTCCCGCACCCCGGCACGGTCCCCGAGGCGGTGACCGCGCTGAAAGGCCTGGCCACCGAGATCGGGTCGGTCCCCGTGACGATGGACGCCGCCGCGCACGACACCGCGGTCGCCCATGTCTCCCATGTGCCCCAGGTGATGGCGAGCCTCGTGGCGGGCACGCTCCTCGAGCCCACCGAGGCGGCCCTCGGACTGGCCGGGCAGGGCCTGCGCGACACCACCCGCATCGCCGACTCCGATCCGCGCCTGTGGGTCGAGATCCTCGGCGCGAACGCGGCCGCGGTCGCCGACGTGCTCGGCGACGTGCGCGTGCGCCTGGACGACGTGCTGACGGCGCTGGACTCGCTGCGCGGCTCCCCGGACCCGTCCATCGGGTCGCGACGCGCGCTGGCAGGACTCATCGCCGACGGCAACCGCGGGGTGCGACGCATCCCCGGGAAGCACGGCGGCGGCACCGACTCGTTCGCGACGGTCACCGTGCTCGTGCCGGACCGTCCCGGCGAGCTGGCGCGCCTGCTCACCGAGATCGGGCAGATCGGCGTCAACCTCGAGGACCTCCGCCTCGAGCACGAACTGGGCCGCGCGGTGGGCCTCGCGCACGTCGCGATCGACGCCACGCGTGAGGACCTGCTCACGAGATCGCTCGCGGAACGCGGCTGGACCGTCGCCGACGCCTGAACGACCCCTATCCTTGGGGGATGCACACCAGCGCGCCGCACGACCCCTCCGCCCTCGCGAGCCCGGAGCACGGGGCCGGCATCACCATCGCGATCGACGGCCCGGCCGGGTCCGGCAAGTCGACCGTCTCCCGCCTCCTCGCCGACGCGCTCGACGGCGGGATCCTCGACACCGGTGCCATGTACCGCGCCGTCGCCTGGTCCTGTCTCGAGCAGGGCATCGACCTCACGGATCGGGACGCCGTCGCAGCGATCGCCGAGTCCATCGACCTGGATCTCGGCACCGACCCTGCGGGCGCGACGGTCGTCGTCGGCGGCACCGACATCACGACCGAGATCCGCACCGAGCGGATCTCCGAGCAGGTCAGCGCCGTCGCCACGAACACCCTGGTGCGCGCGATCCTCCAGCGCCGCCAGCGCGACGTCCTCTTCAGAACCGCGGCCGAGCGCGGCTTCTGCGTGGCCGAGGGTCGCGACATCACGACGGTGGTCGCTCCCGACGCCCACGTGCGCGTCCTGCTGACCGCCTCCGACGAGGAGCGGATGCGCCGTCGGGCCACCGAGCTCGACCTCGAGGACTCCGAGGAGACCCGCGCCCGCATGGCAGACCAGGTGCTGCGGCGGGACCGCGACGACTCCGCCGTCTCGGAGTTCCTGACCGCCGCCGAGGGTGTGCACGCCGTCGACACCACCGGTCTGGACATCCCGGACGTCGTCGAGCGCGTGCTCATGCTCGTGGCGGAAGCCGAGGAGGCCCAGGAGGAGGCCCTCCATGGCGCGCCCGAGCCCGAGCCCCGCCCGGCGCAGCCCGTCGTCGGCAGCCAGAGCTCGAGGGGTCCGCACGACGCGACGAGCTCGGACGGGCCGTCCGACGACGACGTCGAGTCCGCCCTGCGGGCCGGTCTGTCCGGCTACGACCTGGACGACGAGGACCTGGCCCTGCTCGAGGGCGAGGACGCCGACGACCCGCGTCCCACCGTGCAGCGCAACCTGCCGGTCGTGGCGGTCGTCGGCCGCCCCAACGTCGGCAAGTCCACGCTGGTCAACAGGATCCTCGGGCGCCGCGAGGCCGTGGTCGAGGACCGCCCCGGCGTGACCCGCGACCGTGTGTTCTATGACGCCGAATGGGCCGGCAAGGACTTCTGGCTCGTGGACACCGGCGGCTGGGAGGACCGTGTCCAGGGCATGGCCTATCGCGTCGCCGAGCAGGCCGAGGTGGCCATCTCCCTGGCCGATGTCGTGATGTTCATCGTCGACGCGAACGTGGGCATCACCACGACCGACGAGCAGCTCCTCAAGGTGCTCCGCACGGCGAAGTGCCCGGTGGTGCTGGTCGCGAACAAGGTCGATGACCAGCGCGGGGAGCTCGAGGCCGCGGGATTGTGGAACCTCGGTCTCGGCGAGCCGTTCCCGGTCTCGGCCCTGCACGGGCGTGGGTCCGGCGACCTGCTGGACGCCATGCTCGCGGCGATGCCGGAGGAGGGGCGGGGCGCCCCGGTCGACAACGGACCGCGTCGCGTCGCACTGGTGGGACGGCCCAACGTCGGCAAGTCCTCCCTGCTGAACCGTCTCGCCAAGGAGCAGCGTGTCGTCGTCGACGACGAGGCCGGCACCACCCGTGATCCGGTCGACGAGAGGATCACCCTCGCCGGCAAGGACTGGACGTTCGTGGACACCGCCGGGATCCGCCGCCGGGTCCTGCAGTCGCAGGGGGCGGACTACTACGCCTCGCTGCGCACCCGCGCCGCCCTGGATCGCGCCGAGGTGGCGGTCGTGCTGCTGGAGGCCTCGGAGCCGATCTCCTCCCAGGACCTGAAGATCATCGACATGGTGCTCGAGTCGGGCCGTGCTCTCGTGCTGGCGTTCAACAAGTGGGACCTCATCGATGAGGAACGTCACAAGCAGCTCGAATGGGAGATCGAGAAGGATCTCGCGCATGTGGCCTGGGCCCCGCGCGTGAACATCTCGGCCCAGACGGGCCGTCACGCCGATCGTCTCGTCCCCGCGATCGAGCGCGCCCTGGAGTCGTGGGACATCCGGATCCCCACCGGCCGCCTCAACGCCTTCCTGGGCACCCTCGTCGCGGCGCATCCGCACCCGCTGCGCGGTGGCAAGCAGTCGCGCATCCTGTTCGCGACGCAGGCGAGGACCCGTCCGCCCCGGTTCGTGATCTTCGCGAGCGGATTCCTCGAGCACGGGTACCGGCGGTTCATCGAGCGCCGCCTGCGCGAGGACTTCGAGTTCACCGGGTCGCCGATCGTGATCGGTGTGCGGATCCGCGAGAAGCGCCGCCGCTGAGCGCACGCCGGGCCGGGCGGGCCCGGCGTGCTGAGGTGGCCGGTGAGCCAGTAGTCTGAGGACATGAGCACCCCGAGCGACAACGACCCCTGGACGCCTCAGGGCGACGACCAGGCCCAGCAGGCTGCGCCGACCCCGCAGGCGGGACAGGGGACCCCTGGCCAGGACCCGTGGGCTGCCCCGCAGGATGCTCAGCCCGCACAGGACCCGTGGGCGCAGCCGCAGGACGGTCAGCAGAGCTACCCGCAGTACGGCCAGCAGAACCCCTACGGTGCGCCGGGCGGCGAACAGGGCCATCAGCAGTACGGCCAGCAGAATCCCTACGGCGCCCCGCAGGCCGGACAGTCCGCAGCCCAGCAGCCGTACGGCCAGGCGTCCGGTGCGTCGGCTTCGGACCCCTACGGTCAGGCATCCGGAGGTTCTGCCTCGGACCCCTATGGCCAGGCATCGGCTGCGTCGGCCTCCGATCCTTATGGGCAGGCATCTGGAGCCGGCCAGCAGAACTGGACCCCGGCCGGTGGGCCTGTCCCGTCGGGCGCAGATCCTTTCGGACAGCCGAGTCCCTTCGGACAGCCGGGTGCCGCCGGATACGGCCCGCAGGGCGCTCAGCAGAACGGCCCTCAGGGCGGCCAGCAGGCCCCGATGGGTGCCCCGCACGACCCCCAGGCGCAGAGCCGCCTCGTGGTCGGCCTGCTCGGCATCTTCCTCGGCGCTTTCGGCGTGCACCGCTTCCTGCTCGGCTACACCACCATCGGAATCATCCAGGTCGCTGTGACAGTTCTGAGCTGCTTCCTCCTTTCCCCGCTAGTTCAGATCTGGGGCCTGATCGAGGGCATCATGGTGCTCGCGAAGTCGCCCGCGTTCGAGCGTGATGCCCACGGGCGACCGCTCAACGACTGACCCCTCATCGATCACACCACCCTGGTCATCGGCCACGCCGCCCCCGCCATCGACCACGCCGTCAGAGGAGCACCATGAGCTACCCGCCCCCGGGCTACTCCCCGGACCGAGGATCCATCCAGACCAGCGCGATCTGGCTGATCGTCGTCGGCATCCTCTGCGGAGGGACCATCCCGGCGATCTTCGGGATCATCGCCCTGGTGCAGATGGACAAGGATCCGCAGCAGGCCCGGCAGATGAACAAGGTCGGCTGGATCGTCTTCTGGGTGCTCCTCGGTGTGAGCCTCCTCGTCGTCCTGGTCTATTTCGGTCTCAGCTTCCTGATCGTCGGGATGGCCTTCATCCCGGCCCTCGTCGGCGGCTGATCCGCACAGCATCCGCCCCGCGCAGAAGGAGGACCATGGCTACGCCCGAGTTCGTGCTCGCCCTCCGCGAGCACATCGGCCACGAGGCGCTCTGGCTGTCCGGAGTCACGGCGTTCGTGCTCGACCCCGCACGCACCCGGATGCTGGCGGTGCGCCGCGCCGACACCGGTGCCTGGACCCCCGTCACCGGGATCATCGACCCCGGCGAGGAGCCGGCGACCGCCGCGGTCCGCGAGGTCGCCGAGGAGGCGGGCGTCGACTGCACGCCGCTGCGACTCGTCGATGTGCGCACCCATCCGCCGATCACCTACGCCAACGGTGACGTCGCGCAATACCTCGACCTGTGCTTCCTGTGCGAGCACGACAGGGGAGACCCGTTCCCGGCCGACGGCGAGAACACGCAGGCGCAGTGGTTCCCGATCGATGCACCGCCTCCGATGAACGATCGGTTCCTCGAACAGCTCGAGCTCATCCGGGCCGATCGGCCAGAGGCCCGGTTCCGTCGATGACCCCTCTCTCGCCGCCGCCCCGTGTGCAGAACCGGGGCGGTCCGTCCGACCCCCTGCCCGGCACCCGCGTGACCATCCCGCTGACGGACGCCCCGGGAGACCTGGCCGTCGTCCGCGTGATCGCCGCGCCCCGCCGGGACATGGTGCGTGCCGGACGCGTGGGGACGCCGCTGCTGCCCTTCGCCGACTCCCTGCTGGTCGATGTCTCGGTCGCCGACCGGCTCGTGCTCCCCGGCGCCTGGGTGCAGCGCGAGGTGCTCGAGCGGGGTGCATCCATCGCCCCGGCCCGCGTCGGCGCCGCGGACCTCCGCCCGCCGGCGGTGATCGCCGGCGACGGCGAGAGGGCCCAGCTGCAGTGGGGCGAGACCGTCTGGCCCCTCGACCTCGGCGGAGTGGTTGCGATCCCGGCGTCGGCCCGCGCCTCCGCGCATCCGCTGTCCCGCCTGCGACGCCTGGTGCTCGTCGCGGCGGGACGCCGCGCCGATATCGCGCTCACGCTGTGGCAGGACCCGGGCTTCGAACTGCCCTGGCACGATGTGCGTCTGCTGCCGCACGCCGCCCGCTGGTTCGAGCTCGCGGGGGTGCCGGCCGGGATGCGGTATTCCGATGCTGAGCAGGCGCACGGTGTGGGACGGGCCCGCCAGCGCCCCTGACCGAGCGGTCGTCCGCACCGTGGCGGCGAACTTGTGATGTGCGCCGCAACGTATAGGGTCTCTGCTCGTGATCGACCACGACGAAGAGGTCCCCGTGCCCCCAGGGCCGCCCCATCCGCCACAGACCGACAGGCGTACGTTCCTGCGCTTCACCGCAGGCGCTGCCGCCGTTCTCCCGCTCACCGCCCTTGCCGGATGCTCCGGGAGCTCGCGCGACCCGGACACGATCCGGATCGCCTTCCAGCAGTTCGGCTCCGGCACGATCAAGCAGGAATGGATCACCACCGCCGCGCAGGAGTTCTCCGCCGAGAACCCCGAGCTCGCGGTCGAGCTGGTCCCGATCGTCGCCTCCGAGAACGACTACTTCACCAAGAACGAGCTGCTCATGAGCTCGCCCCGCACCAGCCCCGACCTCGTGTACGAGGATTCCTTCATCCTGCTCTCCGACGTCGGCGCGGACTATCTGCAGCCGATCACCGATCTCGTCGAGGGCTTCGAGCACTGGGACGACATCGCCGATGCCTCCAAGAAGGCGGTCACCAGCGAGGACGGCGAGGTCTACGGGGTCCCGATCACCACGGACACCCGCGCGATCTGGTTCCACCGCGACGTCTTCGAGCAGGCGGGTCTGCCGCCGGACTGGCAGCCGGAGAGCTGGGAGGACATCCTCGAGGCGGCGCGCGCGATCCGCGACTCCGACAGCGAGGCGATCCCCTTCTTCCTCTTCGCCGGCACCCCGCAGGGGGAGAAGGCCTCGATGCAGGGCTTCGAGATGCTCCTGTACGGGACCGGGGACGGCACTGGTCTGTACGACGCCGAGAGCAAGAAGTGGATCCTGGGCAGTCCCGGCTTCGTGGACTCCCTGACCTTCCTCAAGACCCTCTTCGACGAGGATCTCACCGCGACCCTCGGCCAGCACCTGGACCCCAACATCTCCGAGACCATCTACTCCTCGCTGCTGCCCGACGGCAAGCTCGGGATGCTCGTGGACGGCTCCTGGATCTCCCAGAACTGGACGGACTCCGCTGCCCGCCCCTGGCCCGAATGGCCCGACGTGATCGGCTTGGCGGACATGCCCACGCAGGACGGCGGCGGGACCGGCACGATCACGCTGGCCGGCGGCTGGGGACTGTCGATCCCCGAGTACGTCACCGACCGGGACATCGCCTACCGCTTCCTCGAGAAGCTCGTCTCCACGCAGACCCTCGTGCAGTACGCGATCGCCGACAACCACATCACGGTGCGCTCCGACGTCGCCGAGAAGGAGGAGTACCTCAGCTACTCCCCGGCGGTCGAGTACTTCACGAAGTTGCTGGAGACCGCGTACTACCGTCCGGCGCTGCCGGCCTATCCCGAGGTGTCCTCCGCGATCCAGGAGGCGATGGAGGCGGTCATGACCGGCACCAGCCCGGAATCCGCCGCGGCCGCCTACGACGCCACCGTCACCGACATCGTCGGCCCCGAGAACGTGCAGGAGGCCACCGCATGACCACCGACGCCCCACCTGCCCCCGGGCGCACCGCCCCGGCCCCGCGCCGACGTCACGGCAAGCTGGGTGACGGGCTCACCCTCTCCCGGGCCCTGCCGATGGTTCCGGCCGGAGTGCTGCTGATCGGGTTCATGCTCGGCCCGATCATCTACTCGCTGTATCTCGCGTTCACCGACAGCGCCATCCGTGGCGACGGCGCCTCCGAGACCAGCTTCGTGGGCTTCGACAACTTCCTCGACGCCTTCACCGACGCCGACTTCTGGAACTCCGTCGCCCTGACCCTGATCTTCACCGTGGTCTCCGCCGTGATCGGCCAGAACGTGATGGGCATGCTGCTGGCGCAGCTCATGGAACGCGCCAACCGGATCATCACCTTCGTGGTCACCTCGGTGGTGATCGCCGCCTGGATCCTCCCCGAGGTCGTGGCCGGCTACCTGCTGTACACGTTCTTCGCGTCCGAGGGCAGCCTCAACACGATCCTCACCTCCATCGGACTGCCCGGCCAGGACATGCTGTTCACCGCCCCGATCATCGCGGTCTCCTTCGCGAACATCTGGCGGGGCACCGCGTTCTCGATGCTGGTGTACTCCGCGGCGCTGAGCTCGGTGCCCGGCGACATCTACGAATCCGCGGCCCTGGACGGCGCCGGCCCCGTGCGCCGCTTCGTCTCCGTGACCCTGCCGCTGATGCGCCCGGCGATCGCGACCAACCTGATGCTGACCACCCTCCAGACGCTCTCCGTCTTCGGGCTCATCTTCATCATGACCGGCGGTGGTCCGGCCCGTCAGAGCCAGACCCTGCCCCTGTACATGTACGAGCAGGCGTTCTCCTACGGACAGCTCGGGTACGGCACCGCTGTGGCCCTCCTGCTGCTCCTGATCGGGGCCGTGGCCTCGCTGGTGTACCTGCGCCTGCTGCCCGAGGAGGACAAGCGATGAGCGCGACCACCCGTACCCGCCCGCAGGGCGATGCGCCCACCGCGAAGGCGTCGAAGCAGGGCTCCCGGGCCCGCAGCGCCCATGTCGCCAGCACCCTGGTGATGATCGTCATCGGTCTCGCGTTCCTGGTCCCGCTGCTGTGGGTCGTGCTGGCCTCCTTCGACACCGAGGCCTCGCTGTCCGTGGCCTGGCCGGACCGCTGGAGCCTCGGCAACTTCTCCGCGATCTGGAACGCGGAGACCACCTTCCGACCGCTGCTGAACTCGCTGATCCTGTGCGGCGGCGCGACGGTGGTGACGATGAGCGCGGCGATCCTGTGCGCCTACCCGATGTCGCGGTTCCGCTTCAAGGCCAAGCGTTCGCTGCTGCTGACGATCATCTTCTCGACCGGCCTGCCGATCACCGCGATCATGATCCCCGTGTACTCGTTGTTCGTGCAGGTGAACCTCATCGACTCGATGTTCGGGGCGATCCTGTTCCTC
The DNA here is from genome assembly GCF_052379725.1 of Brachybacterium sp. 107. NCBI lineage: Bacteria > Bacillati > Actinomycetota > Actinomycetes > Micrococcales > Dermabacteraceae > Brachybacterium > Brachybacterium sp. 107. The sequence goes on from NZ_JBQSYW010000002.1 coordinate 115,623, forward strand.
GGCGCCAGCTCGCTGCCCTACGCGATCTTCCTGACCAAGGGATTCATGGACGGGGTGCCGATCGAGATCGAGGAGTCGGCGTGGACCGAGGGCGCCGGGGTGCTGCGTGCCCTCTGGTCCGTGGTGATCCCGCTGATGCGCTCCGGACTCGCGGTCGCGACGATCTTCACCTTCGTGAGCATGTGGGGGAACTTCTTCGTCCCGTTCATGCTGCTGCTGAGCCCGGAGAACCTGCCGGCGGCGGTCACTCTGTACACCTTCTCCTCGCAGTACGGGCAGGTCGCCTACGGCCAGCTCGCGGCCTTCTCGATCTTCTACTCGCTGCCGGTCGTCGCCCTCTACCTGTTCCTGGGCCGCAACCTGGGCAAGGGCTTCGCGGCCGCGGGCGGTGTGAAGGGCTGAGCGGTCTCGCGCCGGCGGGCGAGGAGGGCCGACGGCCGACGGTGCCCGTTCAGCCACCTCCCGATCCAGGTGGGGCGCACCAGCAGGTCGTAGCTCAGCAGCAGCACGGTCATCACGACCCCGAGGGAGAGGACCAGCTTGACGAGCACGGGAAGTCCCAGATCGGCGAGCGGCACCGCGGCCAGGAGCAGCAGCGGGAAGTGCAGGAGATAGACCCAGTACGAGGAGTCCGCGAGGTAGCGCACCCACGGGATCTCGCGACGCACCAGACGCGCGCACAGTCCCAGGAGCCCGAAGACCCAGGCCCAGCCGGCGAGCGCCCCGGCGATGGCCACGACCACCGGCAGCGTCGGCGGGAGCAGGAGCGCCACGGGGGTGAGGACCCCGGCGATGACCAGGTGGAGGACCCATCGGCGTTCCACGCGGGCCAGCGCGCCGGGCCGGGAGCGCAGGAACCATCCCGCCACGAAGGCACCGCCGTAGGCGATGCTCGCGCCGGCCACGGGGACCAGCGTGAACGGCTCCGTGATGCTCGCGATGCCGTCGCCCTGGACGATCAGCCCCACCCCATAGGGCACCGCGACCACGAGGAGGCCGGCCCGGGATGCGAGCAGATCGCTGATCCGACCGGAGAGCCTCCCGGCCCGGTCAGCCCCCAGCACCCGCACGAGCACGGCCCGCACCGCCACCACCACGAGCGCGATCTCCACCAGGAGCAGCAGGAACCACAGGTGCATCGTGGGCAGGGCGAGGAAGCCGGTCGGAGCTACCGGATCAGCCGGCGGGGCGGACACGGGGCCGAGATCACGCACCACTCCGTTGAGGACCAGGGCGCCGACCATCAGGACGAACAGGATCGGCCCGAGAGTGGGGAGCGGGAGCCCGATGCGCAGCAGACGATCGCGCACATAGGATCCCGCGCCCCGGCGATGCAGCACCATGTGCCCGAAGTACCCCGCGAGCATCATGAACAGGACCATCCGGAACAGATGGATCACTCCGACGGCGGCGAGAGCGAGACCGGATTCGTGGACGTCGTCGACCAGCCAGAACCCGCCGGGCAGGAACGGCATCAGCGCATGCAGGAGCACGCCGAGCAGGAGCGCCCCGCCGCGCAGCGCGTCGAGGTGGTGCAGGCGCGGCGAGGGGCCGATGGACGGCGCCGCCGCCCGGGAGGCTGAGGTCGGGGAGGCGGACGTCGGAGAGGGCGGAACCTGGGCTCCGGGAGCAGGGTGCGAGGACATGGGGACGACGGTAGGGGAGCGGGACGCTCGGCACCTCGCCCGATCGGGGGCACGGCCCTCCACCGATCGGTGGAGGCCTCCGCCCTGGTGCGGGCGGGCATCAGCGGCGAGACTGGTGGGCATGGCGATTCTTCCCGCAACGACCCCGCGACGGGTCCGGGACGTGCCCGTCGGCGAGGACCCGGAGCTCGAGAGCCCTGATCTCGAGAGCCCTGATCTCGAGAGCCCAGACCTCGAGAGCCCCGACGTCGAGCCCAGAGTGTCCCCGGGCCCGCTCGGCGCAGCGATCGAGGTGTGGAGCCCCCCTGCCCTGCTGATCGTGTCCTGGATCGTGGGATGGATCGCGGCGCACACCTGGATGGAGGGCGACCCGGTGGGGTGGGCGCTCGTGCCCACCGCGGCCCTGCTGGCCCTGCGGATCGTGCTGGAACGGCTCCTGCGGCGAACGGGCCCCGATTCACCCCAGCTGATCGCCGCCTACGGCCTGCATCTCGTGTTGGTCCTGGCCGCGCTCCTGCTCAATCCCATGACCTGCATCTACGCCTTCTCCGGGTACCTGGACTCCGGCCGGTTCCTCGGTGGTGCGCGGGAGCGGGTCGTCGTCGTGGCGACCGCGCTGCTGTGCGCGATCGGCCAGGTGGGCGGGTACCGGGTGGTGCTCGCGGAGACCTGGTTCTTCGCCGGGCTCGCCGCGGTGAACCTCCTGATCGCGCTCGGGATGCTGCACCTGGCACGCGAGCGGGAGCGGCTCCTCGTGCAGCGCGAGCGGACCCTGACCGAGATCGCCCGGGTGAACCAGGAGAACTCACGGCTGCACGAGCAGCTGATGGCCGGGGCACGGCGCACGGGCGCGGGCGAGGAGAGGGCGCGGCTCTCCCGCGAGATCCACGACACCGTCGCGCAGGGTCTGGTGGGCGTGATCCGGCAGCTGGAGGCCGTGGGGCCGGGGATCGACGAGGCCGCGCGGCATCGTGTGAGCGTCGCGGAGGAGGCCGCCCGCGACTGCCTGCTCGAGGCCCGCCGTGCCGTCGAGGCGCTGGGGCCGCACCAGCTGCACGACGGCGACGTCGTCGACGCTCTGTCCTCCCTCGTCGCACGATGGGCACGGACCTATCGGGTGGTCGCGACCTTCGACGGGGACGACGCACCGCGTGAGGGTCGCCATGCCGAGACGCTGGTGCGCATCGCGCAGGAGTCGCTGGCGAACATCGCCCGCCACGCCGACGCCACCGCCGTGAGCGTGACGCTGACCGGGGACGACCACGATCAGATCCTGCAGATCACCGACGACGGCGTCGGCTTCGATCCGGCGACCGTGCCGCGGGGCCACGGCTTGGAGAACATGCTGGCCCGTGCTCGGGAGGCCGAGGGGGATCTCCAGGTCGGGGCCCGTGACGGCCGGGGCTGCACCGTGACGGCGCGGGTCCCTCGATGACGTCGGACGAGGAATCCGCGACGTGCCCGGTGCGGGTGGTGGTCGTCGACGACCATCCGGTGGTGCGCGACGGCCTGGTCGCGATGCTCGGCGCCGAACCGGACCTCGAGGTCGTCGGCACCGCAGAGGACGGCGTGGAGGCGCTCGTGGTGATCGCTGCCTCCGTGCCGGACGTCGTGCTCATGGACCTGAGGATGCCCGGCGGCCACGGCGTCGACGCGATCCGGGCCCTGCGCCGCGACGGCCGGACCGCCCCGCGGATCCTGGTCCTCACCACCTATGACACCGATCGTGACATCCGCAGCGCGCTCGAGGCGGGGGCCGACGGGTACCTCCTCAAGGACACCCGCCGCGAGGAGGTCATCCGCGCCGTGCACGACCTCGTCGCGGGCCGTGCGGTCCTTGCGCCGGCGGCCCTCGCGGCCCTCACCGGTGCTCCCGGGAACCGGGTCGCCCTCAGCGGCCGGGAGGCGGAGGTGCTGCGTCTGGTCGCGGACGGCTGCACGAACCGCGCCGCCGCGTCACGGCTCGGCATCGGCGAGGCGACCGTGAAGACGCACCTGATGCACGTCTACGAGAAGCTCGGCGTCGGCGACCGTGCGTCGGCGGTCCGCACGGCGTGGGAGCTCAGGCTGGTCTGACCGACCGCCCGTTGCGGATCAGCGGAAGATGATCGTGCGGGTCCCGTCCAGCAGCACGCGGGACTGGGCGAACCACGTGACGGCCTGACGGAGGGTGCGCACCTCGGCGTCCTGGCCGATGGCCATGAGCTCCTGGGGGGAGCGGGTGTGGTCCACGCGGATCACGTCCTGCTCGATGATCGGTCCCTCGTCGAGATCGCTCGTGACGAAGTGCGCCGTCGCCCCGATCTGCTTCACGCCGCGGGCGTGGGCCTGGCGGTAGGGGTTCGCGCCCTTGAAGCCGGGCAGGAACGAGTGGTGGATGTTGATGCAGCGCCCGGCGAGCTCCGCGCACAGCTCGGGCGAGACGATCTGCATGTACCTCGCCAGGACCACGAGCTCGATGTCGTGCTCCTCGATCGCCGCACGCACCCGGTCCTCGAAGGCGGCCTTGGCCCCTTCGCCCTTGGTGGGCAGGTGTTCGAAGGGGATCCCGTGGAAATCCGCGAGGGGTTCGAGGGTGGGGTGGTTGGCCAGGATCAGCGGCACCTCGATGGGCAGGTGGCCGGCATCGACCTGGAACAGCAGGTCGTTGACGCAGTGCTTGGCGGTGGAGCCGAGCACGAGGGTGCGCACCGGTCGTCCCACCACGTCGAGCCGGTGCTCGATGCCGAACCGTTCGACGACGGGGGCAAGCGCCTCGGCGATCTCCTCGGCGGTCGCCCTGGTGGTCAGCTGCAGGCGCATGTAGAAGCGATGCGAGCTGCCGCTCTCGAACTGGCGGCTCTCCGTGATGTTCCCACCCACCTCGACGATGGCCCCGGTGACGGCATGGACGATGCCGGGACGGTCCTCGCACACGAAGGTCAGGACGTATTCGACGGTGGGGGAGAGGGCGCCGGTGGCGGCGATCGGACTGCTCATGGCCGGAAGTCTAGGAGCGGACGGGGCCGAGTGCGATGACCGACCGCATGACGGGGCCCGGGAGTGGGGCGGACGTCACGGCGCGCTCACCTCTGCTCGGCGCGCCACAGCCGCGAGGGCCACCAGATGATTCGGCCGAAGTCGAGCGCGAGCGCCGGCACCAGGAGCGTACGGACCACGAAGGTGTCCAGCAGCACGCCGAAGGCGACGATGAACGCGATCTGCGCGAGGAACAGGATCGGGATGACCGCCAGCGCCGCGAAGGTCGCCGCCAGCACCAGTCCGGCCGACGTGATCACCCCGCCGGTGACGGCCAGGCCGCGCACCACCCCCTCCCGGGCCCCGTGCTGCAGGGCTTCTTCCCGGACCCGCGTCATGAGGAAGATGTTGTAGTCGATCCCCAGCGCGACGAGGAACACGAAACCGAACAGCGGCACGGCCGGATCGGCGCCGGGGAAGTCGAGGACGTGATTGAACACCAGGGCGGCCACGCCCAGCGCCGTGCCGAAGGACAGGACCGTGGTGGCCACCAGGAGCACCGGCGCCAGCACTGATCGCAGCAGGAGCATGAGGATCAGCAGGATCACCACCAGCACGACGGGGATGATCAGCGCCCGGTCATGGGCGGAGGCGTCATTGGTGTCGATGGACGTGGCCGTCACCCCGCCCACGATCTCCGCGAAATCCTCCTGATCCAGCGCGGCACGCAGATCCCGCACGGTCTGTTCCGCCGCGGAGGAATCCGGGGCGTCCACGAGGGTGCCTTGGACGAGCACCTTCCCGTCGAGCACGGTGGGTGCCGGAGCGGGGGTTCCCGGAGGCGCTTGGGCCAGGATGCCGTCGGCGCTCACCGTGGCGGATCCGCTCGGGGAGTCCGCCGCGACGACGGAGACGGAGCTGATGCCCTCGTCCGCGAGGAGCACGTCGGTCGTGGCCTGGAGGTCCTCCTCGGCGACGATGACCTCCACGGGGCTGCCGGCCCCCGCCGGGAAGTGTTCGCCGAGGGCGACCTGACCGTCACGGGCGGAGGAGGCCCCCAGGACGAGGTCGGATTGGGGGACGCCGTCGGCATCGAGCTGGAGCGCCCCGATGCAGCCCACGGCGAGCAGCACCGCGGTGAGGATCCAGAGCGGCCGCGGACGCCGCGAGACGGCAGCGGCGATCTTCCCCCAGAGGCCGTTATCAGCCGCGGAGGAGCTGTTCTGACCGGACGCGGGATCGTAGCGAGGGCGACGCGGCCAGAAGGCGACCCGGCCGGCGGCATAGAGGACTGCGGGCAGGAAGGTGAGGGCGGCGAGCATCGCGAACACGATGCCGATCGCCGCGACCGGCCCCAGCGTGCTGTTGGACTTCAGATCCGACAGGAGCAGGCAGAGCAGCCCCGCGATCACGGTGCCTCCGGAGGCGAGCACCGGCTCCACGGTGCCCCGCAGGGCGGAGACGGTGGCCGCCCCTCTGCCGTTGTGATGGTGGAGCTCGTCGCGATAGCGGGAGACGTACAGCAGCGAATAGTCGGTCGCCGCCCCGATGACCAGGATGAACAGGATGCCCTGGGTCTGTCCGCTCAGCAGCAGCAGATCGGCCGCCGCGAGGTGCCAGATCGTCAGCAGCGCGACACACAGGGCGAACATGCTGGTGGACAGCACGATCAGCGGCAGCAGCAAGGACCTGTAGACGATCACGAGGATGACGAACACCGCGGCCAGGGCCACGCCCAGCAGGAGACCGTCGATGCCGGCGAAGGCCGCACCCAGATCCGCCGAGAAGCCGGCCGGCCCGGTCACGTGGACGGTCAGACCCGTCGGCAGATCTGCAGACAGCTGCGCATCGAGCTCGTCGACGATGCTCCCGATGTCGGCATCGGCTTCGATCGGGACGAACACCTGCACCGCGAGACCGTCCTCGGAGAGGATCGGCGGAGAGACGTCGTCGACGACACCTTCCACGGACGCGAGCGACCGTGCCGCCTCGGTGAGTGCGGACAGCTGATCGGCGCTGAGCATCTCGTCGGAGGTCACGACGACGATCGCGGGGATCGCGTCGGACCCGAGGAATCCCTCGGCGAGCCCCTGGACCTGGGTGGCCTCCGCCGAGTCCGGGAGATACGCGGTGCGGTCGTTGGAGGAGACCTCATCGACCCGCCCGAAATAGGGGCCGCCGATACCCGCCGCGACCAGCCACACGAGGATCAGCAGGGCGGGGAGCACGATGCGCAGCGCCCTGGGGACGCGCGCGGCGGCACGTCGGTGGGTGGGTGCTGATCGGTCTGAGCGGTCGGGCATGACGATCCTTCGCTGAAGGGGAGAGCACGGCCAGTCTCCCATACATAGTTAGCCGAGTGAGATACATGTTCGGCGAGATGCGTGCTGGGTAGCATGCGGCCATGGCGAACATCGAGCAGGAGCCGCGCGACCAGGCCGGGGAGCCGCCCTCGCTGTACAGCGTCCTGGGGGCGGATCCCCGTGGGGAGCTCGTGGATCGTCGGGGGCTGTCGCACGAGGACCTCGTGCAGATCGACGAGCTCATGGCCGCGCTGGTGGCCCTGCGCGGCGCGGAGAAGACGCTCGCCGAGGCGTCGATGCGCTACATGAAGCTGGGGGAGACCGACATGCGCGCCCTGCATTTCCTCATCGTCTGCGAGAACACCGGCACTCTTGCGACACCGAGCTCCATCGCCCGCTCGCTGGGCATCTCCAGTGCGTCGACGACCAAGCTGCTGGACCGGCTGGAGCGGGCGGGGCACGTCCGTCGCGAGCGGCACCCCTCGGACCGTCGGGCGCTGGTGGTCGGCGTCGAGCCCGCCACCCGCGCCGCGGCGATGCGCACGCTGGGGGCGCAGCAGGCCCGTCGGGTGAACGCCGCTCGCCGCCTGGATCCGGAGCAGCGCGAGATCGTGATCGGCTTCCTCGAGGACATGACCGCCGAGATCTCGATGGACGGGGTCGACTGGGGTGCCGCTCCGGCCTGAGCGACCTTCCTGCGGCAGGTCGTGGGAGCTGGCCGATCTACCGACCGGTAGGCCCAGTGACCTGCGTCGCGTCCGCCGGTGAGCTCCGGGGGCGACCGGGCACTTGACGGGGTGGGGATCCCCGGGTGATGGTCGGCATACCGGTCCACACTTGCCAGATGGGGCGATCTTCGTTATAGGCGCCGGTCATGGAGATCGCGATCGCCCCCGTCATGAAGAGAGGTCTCCCATGGACGCCACAGTCTTCGAATCCCATGAATCCACCATCCGCGGCTACTGCCGCAACTACCCCACGGTGTTCGCCTCCGCGTCCAACGCGCGACAGGTCGACGAGGACGGGAAGTCCTACCTGGACTTCTTCGCCGGGGCAGGAGTGCTCAACTTCGGGCACAACAACCCGCGCATGAAGGACGCGCTGATCGCGTTCCTCCAGGCCGACGGCGTCGCCCACAGCCTGGACACCTACACCACCACCAAGCGCGACTTCATCGCACGCTTCCAGGAGGTGGTCCTGGAACCACGGGGGATGGACCACAAGATGCAGTTCATGGGCCCGACGGGGTCCAATGCGGTCGAGGCGGCGATGAAGCTCGCCCGCCTCGCCACGGGACGGCGGGAGATCGTGGCCTTCAGTCACGGCTTCCATGGCATGACGCTGGGCTCCCTGGCCGCCACCGCCAACCACGCGTTCCGGCAGTGGGCCGGTGTGCCGCTGGAGAACATCCAGCGGCTGCCCTTCGAGACCGCCCCGGGCGGTGCGTCCGCCCTCGCTGACTACGCGGCGGCGCTGCGGGACCCCTCGAGCGGGATGCGGCCCCCGGCCGCCTTCCTCGTGGAGGCGGTGCAGGCCGAGGGTGGCGTGAACGTCGCCAGCAAGGAATGGCTGCACGAGGTCCAGGACCTCGCCCATGAAGTCGGCGCCCTGTTCATCATCGACGACATCCAGGCGGGCGTCGGGCGCACCGGAGGCTACTTCTCCTTCGACGGGATGGGCCTGGACCCCGACATCATCACGCTCGCCAAGGGCCTGGGCGGCTTCGGCACCCCGATCGCCATGAACCTCAACAAGCCTGAGGTCGACGCCCACTGGTCGCCGGGTGCGCATACGGGCACCTTCCGCGGGCAGGGGCTGTCCTTCGTCGCCGGCACCGTGGCACTGGACTACTTCACCGACGAGGCCTTCCTCGCCGATGTCCTGGCCAAGGGGCAGCAGATGCGCGACCGGCTCGAGAGCATCGCCGCGAAGAACCCCGACCGGGGCTGGGAGGTGCGCGGGCGCGGCATGATGCAGGCCCTGGACACCCACGACGGCGCCTTCGCCAAGCGGGTCCAGCAGGCGGCCTTCGAGTCGGGACTGCTGATCGGCCCCTGCGGGAGCGAGGGGCGGGTGATCAAGCTGATCCCGCCGCTGACGATCCCCGAGGACGATCTCGCCGCCGGACTCGACCTGCTCGAAGGTGCCCTCGCGAGCGCATCGGACGCGGACTGATGCGCCGCCGGTCCGATATGACCTTCGCGACCGAAGAATACGAGCGGAGGCTCTCGGAGCTGCGGCAGCGGATGGGGGAGCGGGAGCTCGACGCGGTGATCATCACCGACCCCGAGAACCTGATGTACCTCACGGACTATCAGACCACCGGGTACTCGTTCTTCCAGGCCCTGATCGTGCCGCTGGACTCGGATTCGGTGATGATCACCCGTGCGCTCGAGGAGTCCAACGTGATCGCGCGGACCTGGCTCGAGCACTCGCGCGCTTATCCCGACAGCGGGGACGCGATCCTCGAACTGGTCAGCACCCTGCGTGACCTGCGCCTCGGGGACGCCAGAGTGGGGTACGAGCGCAACAGCTACTACTTCCCGGCCTATCAGCAGGACCGCTTCCACGACGCGTTCGGCGAAGGGTTGGTGGACTGCTTCGGCATCGTCGAGGAGGGCCGGATCCGCAAGTCCCCGGCCGAGATCGAGGTCATGCAGCTCGCCGCCTACGCCGGGGAGGCGGGGATGGCCGCGGGCCTGCGCGCCGCGATGGCCGGGGCCACCGAGAACGATGTGGCGGCGGCGATCACCTCGGCGATGTTCCGTGCCGGCGGCGAGTTCCCGGCGGTCGTCCCGTATGTCGCCTCCGGGCCTCGCTCGATGATCGGTCACTCCACCTGGGAGGGCCGGATGATCCGCCCCGGGGAGCATGTGTTCCTCGAGGTCGGCGGCTGCTACCGCAGGTATCACACGGCCATGATGCGCACCGCCGTCAACGGGGCGCTCTCGGACTCGATGCACTCCGCCCAGGAGCTCATGAAGCAGACGCTCGCCGAGCTGCGCAGTCTCATGAAGCCCGGGGTGACGGTCTCCGAGATCGCCGAGCTCACGCGCTCCCGCATCGAGAGCAACGACGTGGGGGCGCAGCTGGTCACCCGCGCCGGCTACTCGATCGGGATCGCCTTCCCGCCGTCCTGGGACGAGGGCTACATCATCTCCCTGCTGGAGGGGGACGAGCGCGCACTCGAGGAGGGCATGACCTTCCACCTGCTCCCGTGGATGTGGGGTGTGGACGGGAACAAGACCGTCGGCATCTCGGACACCGTGCACATCACCGCCGACGGCTGCGAGTCCTTCTTCACCCTGCCCGAGGACTTCACCGTCCACGAGAGCTCCGCCCGTTCATTCCGTGCCTCTGCCGTCGTCGCGCCGAGCTTCTGAGAGGAGCTGCACATGACCATGCTGACAGCCATCGATCCCACCACCGGCGCCGTCGTGAACGAGGTGCCCGCCGCGACCCCCGAGGAGATCACCGCGATCATCGACCGCGCCCAGAGCGCCTTCGAGACCTGGGGCACCACGAGCATCGCCGAGCGCGCAGAGGTGCTGCGGACCGTGGCGGCGCACCTGCGCGAGCACACCGAGGAGCTCGCTCCGGTGATGACGCAGGAGATGGGCAAGCCGATCACCGAGGCGCGGGGGGAGGTGGTGAAGTCCGCCTGGGCGGCCGAGCACTACGCCGACCATGCCGAGGAGTACCTCGCCACCGAGCACCTGCCCTCGGACGCCACCTCCTCGTACGTCCAGTACCTCCCGCTGGGTCCGGTGCTGGGGATCCTGCCCTGGAATGCTCCGTTCTGGGTCGCATTCCGCTTCTGCGCCCCGGCGCTCATGGCCGGGAACACCTGCGTCATGAAGCACGACCCCCATGTGCCCGGCAGCGCCTCGGCCCTGGAGGAGGCGTTCCGCGCCGCCGGAGCGCCCGAGGGCATCTTCCAGGCGGTGCATGCCGCGACGGAGGACGTGGAGCAGATCATCCGCGATCCGAGGATCCGGGCGGTCTCCTTCACCGGCTCGGACCGGGCCGGCGCGATCGTCGCGGCGACCGCGGCGTCCGAGATCAAGCCCGCCGTGCTCGAGCTCGGCGGCTCGGACCCGTGCCTCGTGCTGGCCGACGCGGATCTGGAGAAGGCGGCCGACGTGACCGCGCTGTCGAGGATCATCAACGCCGGGCAGTCCTGCATCGCCGCCAAGCGGATCATCGTCGAGCGCGAGGTCCATGACGAGTTCGTCGAGCTGCTGCGCGAGCGTCTCGCGGCTCTCGTGGTCGGCGACCCGAGCGAGGAGAGCACCCAGATCGGTCCGATCGCCCGCGCCGAGCTGCGGGAGAACCTGCACCGCCAGGTCACCGAGTCGGTCGCGGCCGGCGCCACCTGCGTGCTGGGCGGCGAGCTGCCCGAGGGTCCCGGGTACTTCTACCCGGTCACGCTGCTGACCGGGGTGCGACCGGGGATGACCGCCTGCACCGAGGAGACCTTCGGGCCGGTCGCCGTCGTGATCGCGGCCGACGACGCCGAGCAGGCGCTGGAGATCGCGAACGACACCCCCTACGGGCTCGGCGCGAGCGTGTGGACCACGACGGAGCGGGGCGAGGCGATGGCACCTCGCATCGAAGCCGGCCAAGTCAGCGTCAACGGCATCGTGAAGTCCGATCCGCGCCTGCCCTCGGGCGGGATCAAGCGCTCGGGCTATGGCCGAGAGCTGGGGCCGCACGGGATCCGCGAGTTCACCAACGCCCAGCAGATCTGGGTGGGACCGGTGCGTTCCTGACCACGTCGGCATCGACCTGACAGGGACATGACGAAGGCCGTCTCTCCGCATCCAGCGGATCGACGGCCTTCGTGTTCCGGTCGGGCTGACAGGATTTGAACCTGCGACCCCCTGACTCGGAGCGAACTAGGGGTAGATTCCCAGGTCGGACGACGAATGCGCTGGCAGTGAGCGGATACTTGTAGCCACACGCTTCACGGAGGTTCCGGGATGTGACCGCCAAATCCCGCCGCTAGCGGTCACTCTAGCGGTCACTTTCGAACATGGCGGCTGCCGCAGAGACCACAGCCTCCGTGCTCGTGACCGCCGTGTACCGCTGCCGATTCACGGCTGCCGTATGCCCGAACAACCGAGTGCGGGTCGCCTCCGGCAGCACGTCGTACAACAGGGTGTTGTTCGTCGTGCGCCACGAGTGCCCGCGCTCATTCTCGAACATCTCGATGTTCAGCTTCTCGCCCAGCTCCTTGTACATCGCCGCGAGCTTCCTGTCCCGGTTGCGCGGATCCCACGGCTTGGCCGGGTCCGTCGGCGACGGGAACAGCCACGGAGAGCCCGACTCCAGCCTCGCCGCCAACCGCTTGCTCACCGCAGGGGCGAGGACAGGGACCGGGCGACCCGTTCGCGTCTTCGTGGCCTCCGGCGACAACTCAACGATGAACGTGCCCGAATCGTCAACGTGGCAGTCCTCCGTGGGCCTCATGCACAGCTCGGAGGTCCGCAGCCCCGTCGTCGCCTGCGCGAGCACGATGTCGATGCACGCGGCCCGCTCGACCACCCGCTGCCCGTGCGTCCACCGTCCACGCTTCGGTGCCTCCACGTCCTCCGGATCGGCGGCCAGCAGGTACTCGATCGCCGCGCGGTACTGCTCCGCGGTCAGCGCCCGGCCGCCCCGCGAGTATGCGGGCCTCTTCGCTCCGGACAGGTCGAGATCCAGCTCGATCAGGGGGTTGTACTCGATCACCTCATCCACGCGCAGCGGCGCCGCCAGGTACTTCTTCGCGACCGTCTTGGCATGCTTCGCGTTGACCGCACCATGCTGCCTCCCGATCTCCTCCAGGCACGAGATCAGGGCTCGAGGCCGCATCGCCTCTCGCAGCGACAGACCGGCCAGAGAATGGGTGTGCTTGCATCCCTCGTCGCCGCACTCCCCGCGCAGAAGCCGGTACGCGAGCTCGTAGCGCCGGGTCGTCGTGTCGGCCAGTCGCTCGGCACGGATGGCCGGGAGCGTGACCTTGTCCAAATAGTCGAGGGTGTCGCTGGTGCCCTTCCACCTGCCGTCGCTGGAACTGCTCAACAAGTCTGCAGCCCGCGCCCTCGCTCGAGCCCTCACCTTGCCCTTTGTCGGCCCCTGAGTGAGCGGGCGCATGAGCCGCCCGCTGTTGAGCCGAATCGACCATCGGATGGCGAAGCCGTCGCGGTACGGGAACACCTGAGCCCGGTCGATGCTGTGCTCTCCAGGTTCCAACCTGGTGGTCGCGGCGCGAGACATGCACGCACCTCCTCTCGCCGATCACATCAGCCTACGGTCACCGCGTCCTCGACCAAAGACCCTCCGACGAACTCCCCAGCCCAGCGAAGGTCGACGCGGTCTGAGCCCTCGTCGCCCTCTGCACCTCCTGCACGGACATCGCGTGCGTCCCCCGCGTGGCCGTATCGAGGTATTCCTGCTGGTTCACGAGCAGGTCGGACCAGGCGCACATCGCGTGACGCACAGTGAGGCCGCCTGCGTGCGCCGTTACCTCCGCGACAGGTTCCGTGATCCCCCGCCCACTGTCGCGGAGCACAAGGGCCGAACCGCGGCCCCACCACTTCGGAGGTCACGATGCCCCGCAAGCCCGCACCCCGCGATGTCGTCGACGAACTGATGACCGCCAACGAAGTCGCCGACGTCCTCGGCCTCGCCGCCGGAACCCTCGCCAACTGGCGCACCCTCGGCCTGGGCCCTGCCTACGTCAAGCTCGGCGGCCGCGTCCGCTACCGCGTCTCCAACATCAACGACTGGGTCTCCAGCCAGGAGAATGAGAGCGCAGTCTGACGCCCGCTACCGGGCATCACGGGAGCCCCTGAGCTCTCGAGCTATCCAAGGAGCCCACATGAGCAGAGCCCTCGATGCACGGACGGCACCGCCCACCCCCGTCACGCTCGAGGACGCCCAGAGTGTCGGCGCCTTCCTCGCCAGCAGCCGCTCCGCCGAGACGCGACGCTCCTACGCCTCCGCCATGCGCACCTTCACGGCCTGGTGCCGGGTGCGGGGCTACCGGAGCAGCCCTACAGGTCCGGATGTGGTCGCGTCCTACATCGCGCACCGCGCCGAACTGGTCGCCCACTCGACGATCTCCCGGGATGTCGCCGCGATCTCCGCCGCGCATCTCGACAAAGGTCTCGGCGATCCCACCGCCCGTCACGGAGTCCGACAGGCGCTCCGCTCCGCCGGCAGGACGCTTGGGACCGCACCGTCGCGCCGGGCCACTCCACTGACGACCGTCCTGATGCGTCAGGTCATCGGCGCGATGGACGATCTCGAGACCGCGACCGGCAAGCGTGACCGTGCGATCCTCCTCCTCGGGCTTGCCGCCGCACTGCGTCGCCGCGAGCTCGCTGCCCTCACCACGAACGACATCGCCCGCCACGACGACGACCTGCTACTGCGGATCCGTCGCTCGAAGGCCGACCAGACCGGGAGAGGCGACCTCATCGGCATCCCACTCGGAGCCCACCCCGAAACCTGCCCCGTCCTCGCACTCGAAGCATGGCTCGAAACCAGCAGCAGGAAGCTGGGGGAGGGGAGTCCAGTCTTCTCCCGCATCTACAACCACTCCCGTATCGCCGACACCGCACTGTCGGACCGCTCGATCTCCCGCATCATCCAGACCCGCGCCGCAGCAGCCAGCATCAAGGGCAAGGAATACACCCACATCGCAGGAGTCGACCAGACCTGGGTCTCGGGACACTCACTGCGTGCCGGACACGCGACATCCGCCGCGGAGGCGGGCGTCGACGCGATGACGATTTCCCGCACCACGAGACACCGCCGATTGGATTCCTTGGCGCGGTACGTGCGCCCCGCCGGCGCCTTCGAAGACTCCACAGCAGGCAAGATCGGCCTGTAGCCGCTCTGCGGCCCGCCTACCAGGGAGAGCGCAAGCGGTTCTCGGGATCGCGTCACGACTTGACGAGGCGCCGTACTGCGTCGGAGGCCTCCTTCAGCTTTATCTCGGCCTCGTCTCCACCTTCGCGGGCGGCATCGAGGACGCAGTGACGGAGGTGATCGTCGAGCAGCCCCAGCGCCACGTTCTCGAGCGCGCTGTTCAGAGCGGAGATCTGGGTGAGGATGTCGATGCAGTAGACATCCTCATCGACCATCCGAGAGATTCCACGGGCTTGGCCTTCGATGCGCTTGAGGCGGTTGAGGTAGCGGGGTTTGTCCTGGATGTAGCCGTGGGGTCCGCTGTGGCAGGCCTGTTCCTCGGTGGGGTCAGTTGCAGTGCTCATGAGTGATTCCATTCGGTGAGGGAGGATCAGTGGCGAGCCCGGACGGCGGCGACGGTCGCTTCCGGACGCAGGTCGAGGCGTCGCAGGAGCTGGGCGTTCAGCGCGACGACGACGGTGGACAGGGACATGAGGATCGCGCCGACGGACATCGGCAGCACGAATCCGATGGGGGCGAGGATTCCGGCCGCGAGTGGCACGGACAGCAGGTTGTAGCCGGCTGCCCACCAGAGATTCTGCTTCATCTTGCGGTACGCGGCGCGGGAGAGCTCGATCACCGAGAGTACCGAGCGAGGATCGGAGCTGGCGAGCACCACACCGGCCGAGGCGATCGCGACGTCGGTGCCGGCACCGATGGCGATGCCGACATCGGCCTGAGCGAGTGCAGGGGCGTCATTGACGCCGTCGCCGACCATCGCGACCTTCTTGCCCTCCTTCTGGAGCTGGACGACCTTCGAGGACTTGTCCTCGGGGCGCACCCCAGCGAAAACCCTGTCGATTCCGAGCTCCTTGCCGACACTGTTCGCGACCGCCTCGGCGTCGCCGGTGATCATGACGACCTCGACGCCCAAACTGTGCAGAGCATCGATGGCGTCGCGAGATTCGGGGCGCACCTCATCGGTGAGCTTGAGACCGCCGATCACCTCGCCGTCGCGGAGGACGTGGAGGATGATCGCGCCCTCCTGGCGCCAGGCCTCAGCCTCGTCGACTTCGCTCACTCCGGTTTCCTCGAGCAAGCGGGGACCGCCCACGCGGATCTCGTGCCCATCCACCTGGGCACTCACGCCCAGCGCCGGGGTGGAGCTGACGTCAGAGCCCGCAGGAATCTGTGCTCCCTCGGCCTGAGCCCTGGCGACGATGGCGCGGGCGAGCGGGTGCTCGCTCTCCGCTTCGGCGGCAGCTGCCAGGGCCAGCACCTCGGTCTCGTCCGCACCGCGGGTGATGATCTCGGCGAGGGCGGGCTCGCCCTTGGTGAGGGTGCCGGTCTTGTCGAACAGGACGGCGTCGACGGTGCGCATTGCTTCCAGGGCCAGACGGTCCTTCACCAGAACACCGCCGCGGGCGGCCCGCTCGGTGGCGATGGAGACGACCAGCGGGATCGCGAGCCCCAGCGCGTGAGGGCAGGCGATGACCAGGACGGTCACTGTGCGAACAACGGCATCATCGGGCATGCCGAGCAGTGACCAGGTGATCGCGGTGATCACGGCGGCGCCGAGAGCGAACCAGAACAGCCACGCCGCAGCGGTATCTGCGATGCGCTGTGCGCGGGACGAGGAGTTCTGTGCTTCGGTCACCAGGCGCTGTATACCGGCGAGGGCGGTGTCGTCGCCCGTGGCGGTGACCTCGATGCGGAGGCTGGAGTCGGTGGCGACGGTGCCTGCCACGACGGAGTCTCCGGTGGAGCGCGTCACGGGGCGGGACTCGCCGGTGACCATGGACTCGTCCACGTCGGCGCGGCCTTCGCGGATCGTGCCGTCGGCCGGGACGCTCGCCCCGGGGCGGACGAGGACGAGGTCGCCTCGCTGCAGCTCGGTGGGCGAGATGCTCACGAGCTCGTCGCCTTCGATGCGTTCTGCCATGTCCGGGAGCAGGGCGGCCAGGGAGTCGAGTGCGGAGGTGGTCTGGGCGAGGGAACGCATCTCGACCCAGTGGCCCAGCAGCATGATCACGATCAGCAGGGCGAGCTCCCACCAGAACTCGAGCTGGTGGTCGAGGAGGCCGAGGGTCGCACCCCAGGAGGCGATGAACGCGACCGTGATCGCGAGCCCGATCAGGAGCATCATCCCGGGCTGACGGGAACGGACCTCGGAGACGGCACCGGTGAGGAACGGGCGGCCACCCCAGACGTACATGACTGTGCCGAGGGCCGGGGCGATCCCCATCGCGCCGGGAACATCGGGAATGCTGTACCCGAGCAGCATCGCGAACATCGGCGAGAACACGACAACTGGGACCGCGATGATCAGGTTGATCCAGAACAACCGCCGGAACTGCCCGACGTGGTCCCCGTGACCGGCGTGACCCCCGTGCCCTGAATGACCCTCGTGTTCCGAGTGGTCCTCGTGGTCTCCGTGAGTTCCGTGGTCGTGATGCGCGTCGGGTGCGTCGTGCTCAGCAATACCGGTGTGGGCGCCATGAGGCGTGGGGGAAGGATGAGAGTGCTGCATGCCGGGTTCTCCGTGGTCGTGACGGTGTGGGTGGTTGCCAGCGTTCATGCACCCGACCATATACCCCTAGGGGGTATGTGTCGAGGGGTTGGATTCCGCTGTCAGCATCGGCGTGATCGAGGTGTGGAGGCGCGGCACGAGAGCCATCACGTCGGGGCCGGCGTCCAAGCCGCTGACTCCGACGAGCCGGCCCGCTCGGTCGTGGGTGAGGACGAGGGGGCTGGTAGAGAAGGCGCGCGTAGTCCCGAATCGGCCTGTATGTCCAGCAGCGATGTAGAGGTGCTGGTGGATCTGTGCGCTGTAGAGGGCGCGGGGTCGGTAGGGCCCGGGGGTGTCCGCGAGCCCGAGCGAGGCCAGGACGCTGCGCGCGGCGTGCGCGCCCTGTGCCTCGGCGTCGCTCCAATGATCGATGCGCCAGATCGTGCCGTCAGACTCGTGGACCGCGACGCCTCCTGCGGCGTAGACGTTCTCGTGGTCACGGCTGCGCAGCCGAGAATCGACAGCGATCGCTCCACCCCAGGGGGAGGGGGAGAGTGGGCGCGTTCCAAGGGCGGTGATGGCCAGGTCCGCGGCAATGTCACGGCCGTCGGTGAACTCGGCGTGCAGCTCGCTCTCGACGAGCTCAAGGCGCGTCAGCGCGTGACCGAAGTGCGTGTCGACAGTGACCCGATGTGCCTGGGAAAGTTGTCCTGCGACCTGGGAGCCGAAGGCGGTGGCCCCTGGGATGGGCGAAGAGGCAGCGAGCGTGACCCTGCATCCAGCGTCGCGGAGGATTCCCGCGGTCTCGGCTCCGATGAACCCTGCGCCGTAGATCAGGACCCGCGGGGAGGGCGTGCGGTCAAGGACGCCGCGCACACGGAGCGCATCGTCCAGGGAATGCAGATGCGTCACCCGTCCGCTCTCCAGGGCGGCAGGGCTGGTGATACCCGGAGGCAGGGCGCGTGGCACGCTTCCCGTAGCGACGATCAGCGCGTCATAGTCCACGCGTGCTCCAGAGCGCAGGTGAACGGTCTGCTCTTGGGGGTCCACCGCATGGACGCGATCCCGGACTGGCGGAGCGGGCAGTACTGGCAGATGTGCGTGATGGGGTTCGAGAAGGCCGGTGGCGACAGCCTTGTTGACCAGAGTGCGGTTATACGGGGTGGTTTCCGTATCGATGATCGCGGTTGTAGTGATCTCTTCGTGCTGGGCGAGTTCCCGGATGGCGGCCGCCCCCGCAGCTCCTGCACCGATGACGAGAACGTGTGTCGTGTCGGGCATTGCCGAGCTCCGATCTATATGGGGGAGGGGGCGCACTGCCTGACAGTGGCCCCCTCCCGCTGAGCGGTGATCCTCAGGCGGCGACGTACTTCTGCGGGTCGGCATCGAACAGAGGGCCGCACCCGGCGCAGCACAGCCAGTAGCGGGTGCCCGCGTAGTCGCGGAACAGGCCCGCGGCCTCGGCGGCGCTCTTGACGACGGTTCGGCCCTCCATCACCGGGCACGTGGCCATGTCGTCCTCCGCGGGGCCCATGAGGTTCGGGCGTCCCTCGGACTCCACGGGGGAGTGGGAGGTGTGGCCGCAGCAGCTGGAGGCCTGGTCGGTGGTGTCGTTCATGGGGTTCCTTCCATAGTGGTTTCGTGCGGGGAGGGGTCAGTTCTTCGCGATGGAGGTGAAGCCGCGCAGGCGCAGGCTGTTGCCCACGACGAAGACGCTGGAGAAGGCCATCGCGGCGCCGGCGAGCATGGGGTTGAGCATGCCGAGCGCGGCGATGGGGATCGCGGCCGTGTTGTAGGCGAAGGCCCAGAACAGGTTGGTTTTGATGGTCGAGAGGGTCTTGCGGGACAGGCGGATGGCATCGACGGCGCTGCGGAGGTCACCGCGCACCAGGGTGATGTCGCTGGCCTCGATCGCGACGTCGGTGCCGGTGCCCATGGCCAGTCCCAGGTCGGCCTGGGCGAGGGCGGGGGCGTCATTGACGCCGTCGCCCACCATCGCGACGGTGCGGCCCTCGCGCTGGAGGCGGGAGACCACATCGACCTTCTCCGACGGCAGGACCTCGGCGATGACCTCGTCGATGCCGACCTCGGTGGCGATCTGGCGGGCCACGGCCTCGTTGTCGCCGGTCAGCAGGACCGGGGTCAGACCCAGCGCCTTCATCGCGGCGACGGCCTCAGCGCTGGTGGGCTTGACCGTGTCGGCGACCACCAGGATTCCCCGGGCGATTCCGTCCCAGCCGATGGCGACGACGGTCTTGCCCTGTTCCTCGGCCTCCGCCTTGGCAGCGGCGACCGCGGGGCTCAGGGCCATCTGCGTCTCGGCGAGGAGGCTCTCTCGGCCGACGACGACAGCCCGTCCTTCGACGGTGCCGCGTACACCCTTGCCCTCGACGTTGGTGAAGTCCGAGAGTGTCGGGAGTTCGCCGACCTCCTGGGTGGCGCCCTTGGCGATCGCTTGGGCGATCGGGTGCTCGGAGGAGTCCTCGACGGCGCCGGCCAGTCGCAGCAGCTCGGCGCGATCGGTGCCTTCATCGGTGACGACATCGGTGAGGGTCATCTTGCCGGTGGTGACGGTGCCGGTCTTGTCCAGCACCACGGTGTCGACCTTGCGGGTGGACTCGAGCACCTCGGGTCCCTTGATGAGCACACCCATCTGAGCTCCGCGGCCGGTGCCCACCAGCAGCGCGGTCGGAGTCGCCAGACCCAGCGCGCAGGGGCACGCGATGACGAGAACGGCGACGGCGGCGGTGAAGGCCGCGGTGACGGGGAACCCGGCGCCGAGCCACGCGCCGAGGGTCAGCGCGGCGACCAGGATGACGATCGGTACGAAGATCCCGGAGATGCGGTCGGCCAGGCGTTGGACCTCGGCCTTGCCGGTCTGGGCGTCCTCGACGAGCTTCGCCATCTGCGCCAGCTGGGTGTCGGAGCCGATGCGCGTAGCACGGACCACGAGGCGTCCGCCGGCGTTGACGGTGGCGCCGGTGACGGCGTCCCCCTCACCCACCTCGACGGGGACCGACTCCCCGGTGAGCATGGAGGCGTCGACCGCGGAGGTGCCGGAGACGACGGTGCCGTCGGTGGCGATCTTCTCGCCGGGGCGGACGATGAAATCGTCACCCTCTACGAGATCGTCGATGGCGATCTTCTGCTCCTGGCCTCCGCGCAGCACGGAGACTTCTTTCGCGCCGAGCTCGAGCAGGGCGCGCAGTGCGGCGCCGGCCTGGCGCTTGGAGCGCTTCTCGAAGTAGCGGCCGGCCAGGATGAACATCGTGACGCCCGCACCGACCTCGAGGTAGATGTTCGCCGCCCCGTCGGAGGGCGCGATCGTCAGCTCGAAGGGGTGGGTCATGCCAGGGGTACCGGCGGTTCCGAAGAACAGTGCATACAGGGACCACAGCAGGGCAGCGGACGTGCCCATCGAGATGAGCGTGTCCATCGTGGCTGCGCCGTGCTTGAGGTTCGTCCAGGCCGCCTTGTGGAACGGCCAGGCGCCCCACACGATGACCGGGGCCGCGAGCGCGAGCGAGAGCCACTGCCAGTAGGGGAACTGAATGGCGGGGATCATCGCCATCGCGATAACCGGGACGGTCAGCACGACCGCACCGATCAGCCGGTGGCGCAGCGAGGTCAGCTCCGGGTCGGAGCTCTCCTGATCGTCCCCAGGCGTATTCGCTGAGTCCTTGCGGGTGGCGGGCTTGGGTAGCGCGGCGGTGTAGCCGGTCTTTTCGACTTCACTGACGAGCAGCTGCGGATCGTAGCCCTCCGGGACGGTCACCTTGGCTTTCTCGGTGGCGTAGTTGACGGTCGCGGTGATGCCGTCGAGCTTGTTGAGTTTCCGCTCGATCCGATTCGCGCAGGATGCGCACGTCATGCCGCCGATTTCCAGCTCGATGCCGGCCTCCGCAATGAGCGGTGCTTCGGTGTTCACTCCAGGTCCTTTCCGATCTGTTGCGACGGTCGATACGGCCCGGAGGGGTCAGTGACCGTCCGGGTGCGCATCGGCGCTCTCGTTCTCGGTGCCCTGCTCCGCCTCGACGATGAACTGCGCGGTGTGCACCTCGCCATCGATCTGGAAGTCCAGATAGAGGTAGTAGCGGCCGGCCGTAGGGGCCTCCGCCATGAAGGAGATCTCCGGGCCGGAGGTCTCCCCGGCAGCCGGGTCCTCGCCCTCGGCGTGGACGTGGAGGTACTCCATATCGCCCTCGCGCAGGGCGACGAGATGGCCGAAGGCGCCGAGGTAGGGCTCCAAGGTGGTCACCGGAACGCCGTCCTGGGTGACGCTCAGCGTGAGGTCGCTGGACGTCCCGGCAGTCAGGTCCCCGTCCAGAGTCACCTCGAACCCGTCGACCTCGTCCTTCGCAGAGAGGGGACGGTCGGTGACCGGCGTGAGTTCGCCGGCAACGTCAACGGTCCGCGACAGCGTCAGAGTGTCCTCACCGTCGCCGGTGGGGGCGAAGTCGGCATAGATCTTGTACGTACCGGCTTCCTCCCACTGCCAGGGCAGCGACCAGCTGCCGGTGGACGGGTCCAGCTCCGGGTGCACATGGCGGTACTGGGTGCCGTCGGTGCGGACCACGATCAGGTGCATCTCCTTCTCGTGGGCCTCCTGATACTCCGTGACGGGGCTCCCGTCAGGCCCGGTGATCGTGTAGGCGAGCTCTCCGGCCTGCTCAGCGGACTGCGGAGCGGAGACCTCGGACAGCACGTATCCCTGCGATGACATCGATACTCCCTTCTGCGGTGCGGCCTCGGGCTGCGTATCCGCGCCTCCACCGTGGTCGGGATCGTCGTGCGATGTGTCGGCTGCCTGCGCCGACCATCGCTCGACGACCCGGTCCGGGACGACGGCGCCGGCTGCGACGAATGCGCCGCCGAAGGTCACTGCGATCGCAGCGCCGTAGGCGATCAGTCGTCCCGCGGCATTCATCGGGTCTTGACCGCCGAGTAGCCGGCCTCCTCGACCGCGGTGAGGACCTGTGCGTCGTCGAGGGGCTCCTCGGAGGTGACGACGAGGCGGCCCGTCTGGGCGCTGACCTGAATGTCAGTCACCCCGGACAGCTCGCCGACCTCCTCGCGGACGGACATCTCGCAGTGCCCACAGGTCATTCCGGTCACCTGATACTCGTTCGTCGTCGTCATGGTCGTGCTCCTCTCAATTTGTATACCCCCACGGGGTATCTTTCCGGGGTTGAGGCTATACCCCCTCCCGGTACCACGCAAGGCCTGTGGCTACGAGTGCCGGACAGCGGCTCTCCGGCTCCACTCACCGCACGGATTCCTCGGCGGGCCTCGATTCGGACGCGGACTCACCGGTGGGTCGGATATGGCGCAACCGCGTAGCGGCAATGAGTGCGGCGAGAGCGGCGATGACAGCGGAGACCATGCCGGCGGTGTTCAGCCCGCTGGTGAACGCCTGTTGCGCCGCGGTGGTCAGGGCTGCGCCGACCGCGTCGGGCAGCTGTCCCGCGGTGGCGAGGGCTCCATCGATGCCGGACTCCGCGGCGACCGCTGCTTCTGCTGGCACGCCGTCGGGCATGGTGTCGGCGATCTGGCCGCGGTAGGTGGCAATGCCAATGCTGCCGATGACCGCCACCCCCAGGGAGATGCCCAAGTCGTTCACGGTGGTCGCCAAACCGGAGGCGCCGCCGGCCTTCTCCGGCGGGACCGAGCTGACGACCAGTTCCGTCGTCAGCGCCATCGATGGTGCAACCCCCGGGTATGTGACCACGAAGCTCGCGATCACGAGTGCGAGGCCCGTGCCGGCGTCCAGCTGCGTGAACAAGATGTACCCGACGATCTGCGTGAGCAGGCCGAGCGCGATCACGTTGCCAGGACGGAATTTCCGGGCCAGCATCGGGGAGAGGGTGGAGACGACGATGAGGACCGCCGCGGCGGGGATGATCGATAGCCCCGCCTGCATCGGTGAGAGCCCCTGAACCTGTTGCAGGTACTGGGTGAACAGGGAGTACACCCCTCCCAATGCCGCAGCCGACAGGAGGAAAACGGTGAGCGCTCCGCTGACGGTGCGGTTGGCGAACAGTCGCACATCCAGTAGAGGGTGTGTGGCCCGCAGCTGCCGGATCACGAACCATAGACCGATCAGCGCTCCGGCGACCAGCAGTCCGATCGTCGGTCCGACCGGCTCCTGGGTAGCGAAGCGCTTGATGCTGTAGATGATCCCGAGTAGCGAAGTGACGAGAAGTAGTGCGCTGAACAGGTCGATCTTCGCAGTACGGTCCTTGTGCTCAGGTAGTAGCAGCGGGGCACCGATCGCGACCAGCGCCATCACCGGGACGGCGACCAGGAAGGTCGACTGCCAGCCGAACGCCTCGAGCAGGAGCCCGCTGAGCAGGGGGCCGAGCGCGACGCCTGCGGAGATGCCGCCGGCCCACACCCCGACCGCGATGCCGCGGGCCTTCGGGTCGGCGAACAGTACGAAGATCAGCCCGAGGGT
Source organism: Brachybacterium sp. 107 (assembly GCF_052379725.1). Taxonomy (NCBI): domain Bacteria; kingdom Bacillati; phylum Actinomycetota; class Actinomycetes; order Micrococcales; family Dermabacteraceae; genus Brachybacterium; species Brachybacterium sp. 107. Next base: position 139,392 of record NZ_JBQSYW010000002.1, read on the forward strand.
GGAGGGGAGCATCATGGCTCCTCCGAGCCCGAGAACGGCTCGCCAGAGGATCATCAGCTCTGGGCTCGTCGTCAGCGCCGCGGCGATCGAGACGATCCCGAACACGATGGCGCCAATCACCATGAGCCGGCGCTTGCCGACGCGGTCGCCGAGGACGCCCATCGCGACGAGGAACCCGGCCATCACGAACCCGTAGATGTCGAGGATCCATAGCAGCTGTGCGCTCGTCGGGCTCAGGTCCGCGGCCATGTTCGGGGCCGCGAGGAACAGGATCGTCAACATCATGAACAGCAGCGTTGAGGGGATCACGAGTACCGCAAGACCCCACCACTGCTTCACCCCCGTCTGGGGCACAGGTGCATCTGACTCAGACATGACGCACCTCGTTCGTCTCATGCTTCTTCGTTCTCATGGCCTCTGGCCCTTCCGTCCTTGACTGCGTTCCCGTGGGAGGGGCCCCACAACACCGAACTCAGACATCGGTGTACGGGTTACAACGGATAGAGTAACCCATACATTCCCGTACGAGTTAGAGGTGGAAGATGCCGAACGTCAAGGGCACGACCGCAGCAGGTGAACGCGGCAAGAGCGGTCTGGGGGTCAATCAGCGTGCCGACGCACAGCGCAACCGGGCGAAGATCCTCGCCGCCGCGCCGGTCGCGCTGCGCAAGAACCCGGACGCTTCCGTCGCCGACATCGCCGCCGAAGCCGGCGTGGGCCGCATGACCCTGTACGGGCACTTCGCCAACCGTGCGGCACTGATCGATGCGACCCTCGCGGACAGCCTCGAGCAGGCCGAGGACGTCCTCGGGAACGTGCCCCTCGACGGGGACCCAGTGGCAGCGCTCGAAGCCCTCATCACGTCGAGCTGGTCTCTCCTGGAACGCGTCCGCTCTGTGCTCGTAGTGGCACAGCGCGAACTGCCGTCAGCGCGCATCCGTGAGATGCATGAGGTGGCCGAGGGGCGCATGCAGGGTCTCTTCGAACGCGGACAGCGTGAAGGGGTGTTCCGCGCAGAGCTTCCGGTCAGCTGGCTGCTCGCCGTCACCCATTTGGCCATGAACGCTGCCGCCGAAGAGGTGACCGCCGGCCGAATCGAGCTCAAGGACGCCGCCGACCTCATCATCGGAACCCTGCTCCCAGCCTTCACCGTTCCCGAGATGCGCTGAAGGCCATACGAGTGCAGCAGGAGGCTCTCGCTCCCGCTGCCCCATTAGTGCCCGCTTTCGTCTCCCTCGACGTCAGGGGCGTGACCGTACGTCGTCAGGACGCGGGGTCGGTGCCTCGACGACTCGGTACCCCGCTCGCTGCCACACGTCGCTGAGAACTGCTCCGTAGGAGCCAGTTCCTTCCACAACGATCAGTACACCGTCGAGATCTCCCTCGGTTCGGCGTGAGATCCAGTCTCGGGCGCGTCGCAGCTCTGCAGGGCTGATCGGGAAGACGTTCTGATCTATGAAAGCGCCGTTCGGGACTTCGATGATCGCGTAGGAGTGGGTTGCGGCGTGGGTGTCGACGCCGACGACTTATCGGTGGATGTCCCCTACAGTGGCAGGCAGCGTGTTCATGACGATGTTCCTCTCGAATCGCTGGGACGGGACGTCGTTGCTGGCGTCGGCCCAGGATGAGAGTTACTACGAGGTGGGCCTGTAATGAGCCACGCCGTCGGGATCGTGATCTCGACGGTGGACATGCTTCTGATCAAGCCATCGTAGTGGGCCAGGGCTGGCGCCGGCACCCGGTCCCTGCCGGACAGATCCCGGGAATGACACCCCGTAGGGGTCAGCCGATTCAGGAGTCACGACGGGCGCCGGACTACCAGCCCCAACCCTGCCAGCCAGCCCCCGGGCCGGCCACCACGAACACTTACAGCCGATTCACACGTGCCGCCACGAGGGGTTGGCGAAGCCGGGAGAGGCTCAACGTCTCGAGAATGCGCTGGGATAAGCCGTGCCCAAGTGGCCGAGAGGCCATACCGAGCGTGGCGCGTCAGACGCGAGGATCACGCCGACGGCAGCGATGGTGACGTCCATGCCGGCACCGTCTTTAGAACAGCAGGGGTCCTTCCAGAGCCGCCCACAGGAAACCGGCCAGGATGCCGAGCCCCAGGCTCGCGGTGGCAGCCACCCCGGCGGTGGCTGCCGGCCAGGTGGCCGCTCCGCCCGGGCGGGGGAAGCTAGCGCCGTTATCGGTAGGACGGGCGAACGCGGGCGCGAACCAGCGCAGGTAGTAGAACAGGCTGAGCACGCTGTTGAGCATCACGACCAGCGCCAACCAGCCGTGCCCGCCGTCCCAGGCTGCGGTGGCGGTGGTGAGCTTGCCGACGAACACGGCCAGCGGTGGGGTGCCCACCAGGCCCAGCAGCGCGACGAGCAGAGCCAGGGCCAGCCCGGGGCGGGACCGGGCCAGACCTCGGTAGTCACTCAGCTCGCGGTGGTGGGGCAGCGCTGCGGTGACGGCGAAGGCGGCGACGTTGGCCAGGGCATAGGCGGCGAGGTAGAACAAGAATGAGGGCAGTGCCAGATCACTGCGACCCGCCGCGGCCACCGGGACGAGCAGGAACCCGACCTGGGCCACGGTCGACCAGCCCAGCAGCCGGCGGGGATCGGTCTGCCAGTACGCGGCAAGGTTGCCCACGACCATGGAGGTCGTGGCCAGCACGCCTGCGACGACCAGCCAGGAGCCGTCGCCTTCGGAGATCGTGGCCACGAATCGGTAGACGGCTACCAGCGCTCCGATCTTGGGGACCGTGGTCAGGAACGTCGCGGCGGTGCCGCCGGTGCCCTGTGTGGCGTCGGGTACCCAGAAGTGCAGGGGCACGCCGCCGGCCTTGAACAGCAACCCGGCGAGCACGCCCAGCACGCCGACCCCCACGGCTGCGGCCGGGGCCCCGGGTAGCACGTCCCGCAGCAGGGCGTAGTCGGTGCCCCCGGCCACGGCGTAGAGCACGGTGACCCCGAGCATGAGCAGGATCCCGGACAACGCGCCCATGAGGTAGGTCTTCATCGCCGCTTCGGCCCCGGCCCGGCCGCCGGTCAGGCCGATAATCCCGTACAAGGGGATGCTGACCAGCAGGAATCCGGCTACGAGCACGAGCAGGTCGGTGGTTCCGGCTAGCACCATCACCCCGGTGGTGGCGAAGAGCAGCAGCGCGTAGGTGTCGGACTCTCGCGGCGAGCCGGCGAGTTCCCCGGAGGCCACCCCGAGGACCAACAGGGTCGTCAGGGCCGCGATTATCCGGGCGGCTCCGGTGGCGACGTCCACAGCGAAGGTGCCTGAGAACGCGCTCTGTTCGGGGCCGGTCATCGCCACGGCGGCGGCGACCGTGGCACCGAGCAGGGCTACCGCGGCGACGGCGCGGGCGATCCACTGCCGCTGGCGGGGCAGGAATGAGCCGCCCAGCAGCACCACCAGGCCGCCGATGAAGACGAGGATCTCCGGCAGCAGCAGGGCGGGCCGCATCTGCATCGAGGCCTCCACCGGTTACCTCCCGACCAAGGAGACCAGGGCCGCGGAGGCCGGCTCGATCACCTCGAGCAGGACTCGAGGCAGCACCCCGATGAGCACGGACAGGGCCAGCAGCGGACCGACCGACCACAGCTCCCGGACGCGCAGATCCGCGAACCCGGGCGATCGGCCCTCCGTGGGGCCGGTGAACACTTGCTGCAGCGCCCGCAGGAACAGGGCGGCCGTGACCAGGATGCCCGGCAGGGCGATGGCGGTGACCGGGGCGACCGCGATGCTGCCGGCGAAGATCTGGAACTCGGCGATGAATCCGGAGAACCCGGGCAGGCCCAGGGAGGCGAAGGCACCGACCGCGAACAGCGCCGCATACCGCGGCGCGGGACCGGCCAGGCCTCCGTAGGAACCCATGTCATAGGTGCCGGCCCGATCCTGCATCACCCCCGCCAGCAGGAACAGCGCGGCGGTGATCAACCCGTGGCTGACCATCTGCACCACCGCACCGGTGACCGCCACCGAGCGGGCCTGCTCGGCGCCCTCGGCGACCAGACCCGCCGCACCCAGGGCCAGGACGATGTAGCCCATATGATTGACGGAGGTGTAGGCCACCATCCGCTTGAGGTCCGTCTGAGCCAGCGCCACGAACGCTCCGTACAGCACCGAGACGATACCGATCGCCACGATCACCCAGGCCCAGGACCGCCACGCCTCCGGGAGCATCGGCATGGCGATGCGCACGAACCCATAGGTCCCCATCTTCAGCAACACCGCAGCCAGCACGGCCGAACCGGTCGCCGGGGCGTCGGTGTGGGCCGGTGGCAACCAGGTATGGAAGGGAACGGTGGGGGTCTTCACCGCGAGACCGACCACGATCGCCGCCAGCACCAGCCCCCCGGTCAGCGGGCTGTCATCGAGCGGGGTGGCCGCGACAAGCTCGGGGATGTCGAAGGTGTGCGGTGCGGCGGCCACGTAGAGCCCGATAAAGCCCAGCAGCAGGGCCAGTGATCCCAGAAACGTGTAGAGGAAGAACTTCAGGGCCGAGCGGGCAGCGTTGCCATGGCCCCATCCGGCGATCACGAAGTACATGCCCACGATCGAGAGATCGAAGAACACGAAGAACAGGATGAGGTCGGCTGCCACGAACACCCCCAGACTCACGCCCTGCAGGAACAGGAACAGGGCCGCCTGAATCCGGGGCCGGTCGGGCTGGCGCAGGGCGTAGACGGCACAGGCCAGGAACACGATCGTCGTCATGGCCACCAGCGGTAACGAGAGACCATCCACGCCCACGTGATAGCTGCTGTTCACCCCCGGGATCCACGGCACCTGCTGCTCGTACGCCAGTGCGTTTTGCCCCGGGTCCTCATAACCGACCCACAGCACTCCGACGAGCACCAGCTCGACCGCGCTCACGGCGACCCAGGCCCAGCGGGCGACCGCAGGGCCGACCGCCGGCATCGCCGCCAGGACGACGGCGCCGGCCAGGGGCAGGAAAACGATCAGACTCAGCATGCTCATCCCATCACGGCATAGACGGACCAGGCCACGACGCCGATCGCGAGGACCGCGACGGCCTGGAGGAAGTACTGGTGGATGGCTCCGGTCTGCGGGATCCGGGCCAGATGCCCGAGCCGGCGGACCCGACCGGCGAGGATCTCCACCCCACGGTCCACTCCGTCGTCATCGACCCTCGCCGCCAGGTGACCGGTCACGTCGACGGCGTGCGCGGTGGCGTCGAACCCGGCGTCGAGAAACCGGTCGTCGGCACGGGCGGCGATTCGCGCTAGCACAGGCACCGCCCCGGCGGCGGCCATCACGGTGCGGTCCAGGACGTGGTCATCGAACCGAGCCAGGGCGTGCGCCAGGGACAGGGACGGGCGGACGACGACGGCATGCGCGATCCTCTCCAGCCCCAGCCACTCACGGGCCCATCTCGGCTCGGGGGCGCGTAGCCGCAGCATCAGCAGCAGCACGGCCGCCGCGATCACGGCCGAGAGAGCCAGCTCGACGGCCGAGACCTCGCCGTGCCCGCCCAGGGCCTGGGCGAGGGCCCGGCTGAGCGGGGGCAGAGCGAGCACGACGAGCCCGGCCGCGCCGGTGGCCAGCACGACCAGCGGCGCCTGCGCCAGGGCCCCCACCTGGCCGGTGCCGCCCGCACGGACTCCCGCGCCGTCCCCGCGGCGCCAGATCGCCCACAGGGCCTTGCCGGCATAGGCGGCCGACAGGGCGGACGCCAGCAACCCGGCGGCATAGAGCCACGGGGAGGCCTCGAGCGCAGCAGCCAGCACGGCGTCCTTGGTCGCCCACAGGGACAGCGGGGCGATCCCCGCCAGGGCCAGCGCCCCCACGCTCGCGCAGACCCCGACAACCCGCCACCGACGCCCCACTCCGCGTAGTCTCGCGAGATCTTCGGTGCCCACCGCCGTCAACCATGCCCCGGCAGCCAGGAAGAGCAGGGCCTTGGTGGAGGCGTGCGCCACCAGATGGGCCGCGCCGCCACTGACCGCGCCGACGCCGGCAGCGAGAACGACGAACCCCAGCTGGGCGACCGTGGAGGCGGCCAGGAGCTGTTTGAGCTCCCGCTGGGCCAGCGCCACGATGCCCATCAGCACCGCGGTGAGCATCCCGAGCCAGGCGGCCACTGGCCCGGCCCACCCGGTCGCAGCCAACAACGGCTCCACGCGCAGAAGCAGAAAGCCGCCCATGGCCACCATCGCCGCTGAGTGCAGCAGCGCGCTCACCGGGCTGGGACCCTGCATCGCCCCGGAGAGCCAGAACGAGAAGGGCAGCTGTGCGGCCTTCCCCAGGGCAGCGACCAGGATCCCGGCCGCGACGACGTGGCGCCACGGGTCCGTCGCGGCGGGGAGGTCAGCCAGCGCCATTCCTGCTCCGCCGGCCAGGGCGGCGCCGGCGGCGACGTAGAGGCCCAGGTCGGCGGTGCGGGTGGTGAGGAAGGCGGTGAGCCCCGCCGAGACCCGGTGCGGTTCCCGCCACCAGAACCCGATCAGGGCGTAGGAGGTCGCGCCCATCACCTCCCAAGCGAACAGCAGCGCCGGGATACTGGCGGCGGAGGCCGTGACCAAGGCCGCGGCGGAGAAGATCAGCATCAGCCCGTGGAAGCGGGCCCGGGACTCCCGGATGCTCCCAGCCGCGAAGACCAGCACCAGGAAGGTCACCGCGGCGATCATCGGTGCGGTCAGCGCCGCAAGGGCATCCACCTCCAGTGCGAAGTCGGCGCCGGCCAGGAACGGGGACGACAGCGCCGGCCTGGCCAGGGCGACGACTCCCGCCAGTGCCGTGGTGAGCCCAGCGGTGGCCACCGCGATCGGTGTCGCAACGCGTTCCCACCGGCGGGTCAGGGCCAGCGCGGCGCCCATGCCCCCCGGGAGCAGCACCATGGCGAGCAACGCGCCCTCGGCCCCGCTCATCGGGACAGCTCCTCGGCCATGTCCGTCATGTCGGTCTGGCGCCGGCGGTGCAGCAACGTGGCCACGGCGAAGCCCATGGCCATCTCCACGGTCATCGCCGCCAGCACGACCAGCAGCAGCACCTGCCCGGAAGGGTCCGGGGCCAGGAACCACCAGAATCCGGCGGCGGCCAGCAACACCCCGTTGATCATCAGCTCCAGACCCATCATCACCATCACCACCACCTGCTGGGACAGCGCTCCGTAGAGGCCCACCGCGAACAGCGCGGCGGCCACCACCAGCACGGCTTCCAGGGTCATCGGCCCACACCCCCCGGCTGGGGATCGTCGGCCGGCCGGCGGCGTAGGTCGTCACCGAACCGGTCGTAGCGGGTGCGATGAGCGGCCAGCACCACCCCGGACACGATGGTTGCCACCAGGACCGCACCCACCACGACCATGACCAGCATCTTCTCGTCCATGATCGCCAAGCCGATCGCCTGCGTGAGGTCCTCGGGCGGGGCGCCGCGTCGCTCCGGCCAGGGGATGAGCAGGGCGCCGGCAGCCAGCAGCCCGAAAACGCCGGCCGAGGCGCCGATCGCCGTCTTCTTCCCGTGGGTCATGTCCATCGGCATCAGCGCCGGGTTCATGCCCATGAACATCACCATGTAAACAGCCATCACCGCCATCTCCATCACCATCATCAAGATCGTGATGACCCCGAGATAGCTCTGCTGCAAGAGGAGGATCTGCACTCCCACGGCGATGAACGACAGCGCCAGGGCGTAGGTGGCCCGGGCCATGGAGTCCACCACGAACACGGCTACGCCCGCGGCCACGGCCACCACGGCGAGTACCCAGAACACGATTGTGAACAGCACGGTTCAGCCCTTCCCGACGACGACGAGAGACACGACCAGGTCCTGGGCCACGGCCGCAGGCAGCAAGACCACCCACCCGATCTCCATGAACCGGTCCGGTCGGAACATCGGCAGCTTCCGCCGCAACCACACCAGCACGGTCAGCACCGCCACGGTCTTCACCAGCACCCACGCCCAGCCCGGCAGCACGGGCCCGGCGCCCCCGCCCAGGAACAGCGGTACCGCGAAGGCCGCCCCGGCAGCCAACAACGCGTAGCGCCCGGCCAGGAAAACAAGGCGGTCCACCCCGGAGAGTTCACTCAGCACACCACCGGCAATGTCCGCGGAAAGGGCCGGGGCGAACGGGCCCCACACCGAGAACCCGGTCACCCCGATCAGATAGACCAGGAACGCCACCGGCATCCACACCACGAACCACAGGCCCTCCTGCGCGGCAGCCACCTCCCCGACGCGAAGACTGCCAGCCGCGATCGCCGGGGCCACCAGCGCAAACATCAAGGGGAGCTCGTATGCCAGCCCATGGGCAAGGAACCGGTAGCCACCCACCAGGCTGTGCGTCGAATTGGCGCCCCACCCGGCCAACCACACCAGGGCCCAGACCATGACGTCCACGGCGTTGAACCACACCACCCCCACGTCCAGGTCCGCCAGCGTCCAGCGCCCCAACGGGATCACCGCGACCATTACGAACGCCCCGACCAGCAGGCCCGCGCCACCGATCCGCCACAGCAGCGTGTCCGCGGCCACGGTGGTCCGGCGCCGCTGCCGCAGCAGCCGCGCGGTGCGGGCCACGGGCGCCACCCAACCACCGGAGGCGCCGTGGGCGCGAGCGGACAATGCCGCCTCCAGAGCAACAGCGAAGAACGCGAGGCCGCCCAGAATGATGGCTGCCAGTACGGCCCATCCGGCAGAGACGGTCGTCACCACGGACTCAGACATGCCTCGCCTCCTGGACGGCCGGGAACGGAACAAGATCCAAGCTCGCCACCGCCAGCCGCACAGAGGCCACTTCCACCCCTGGCACCAGGTGCGGCACAATCTCCCAAGGCACCACACCTGTCTCGATCGGCGCCACGGGCTCCTCGTTGCGTGTCTCGGCCCGGATCACGTCGAGGCTCCACAGCAACCGGTCGTGGGCGTCCCCGAGACAACGGCTCGGCAAGCCATGACGCTCTAGATCAGCGGAGGTGAGAGGCAGAACGCTCCGCAGAGACCAACGCAGCAGCCGCGATTTCCGCACTGTGCGGTACAACCGCTCAACGGCGTCCTGGGCAGCATCTTGTTCGCCGTGCAGCAGTGTGTCCCGGGCATGGCGGGCACGGGCTGCCGCATCTTCCGCCCCCGCAAGTGCCAGCAACGCCAGGGCACTGTCACACCGCACCGCCGGGGACACGGGGCCGGGACGCTTCGCCTGCACCGGAGTCCCGTAGCCCCCACCATCGATCACAGCTGCCTCGGCGTCGACCACGACATCGCCCTGCAACGAGCAGCGAAGGACCAGCCCTGCCGGCCAGAACGGCAAGACAGGACCCAGCGCCAGATGCAGGACATCCATCTCCAGACCGTCACGGTCTTCCCCGCCCTGGGCCAACGGAATGCCCCCCGGAGCCATGTCCATTCCGCCGTGGCCGCCATGACCCTCGTGGCTCTCGTGGCCGCCATGACCCTCGTGGCCGCCATGGCCGTCGTGGTTCTCGTGGCCCGCCTGGTCATGTTCCATCTCGCCATGGTCTGGGTTCCTCATACCGGGGTTTTCTTCGGGGGGCGTCCCGTCGTGTTCACCATGGTCGAGGTCCCCGTCGTCCATGTCGTTGGAGTCGTCAGAAAGCTGAGGTTCCTGCAGTCGGCCCTGCGCATCTGCTCTATGACCGGGAGTGTCGAGAAGGAGGTCAGCGGCGGTGCGTAGAGCCAATGCCACAGCGTCGGGCGAGCTGATGCTGGTGCGTACCCGCGGACCGGGCATCTGCTCCCAGATGAGGTCCACCAGTTCCGCCAGTTCAGGGCCGGGCACGCCGCACACCGCAAGGACGTCCGCATCGGCTGGGGTCCACGCCCGTCGCCATCCACGGCGCAGCATCTGATGTTCGAGCTCCACACGTATCGACCACTGGCCCGGCGGCTCGACAACGAGGACGTGGGCAGCACGGACGGCGAGTCCGGCGAGGAGTTCGTTCAGACCCATCGAAACGCCCCTTCCCGCCAAGCCCAGGCCACAGCGACAAGCAGAGCGCCGAGAAAGAGGAACATCTCGACGACTGCGGAGAGCCCCTTCTCAATCACGACCACGGCCCAGGGGTACATGAACAGCATCTCGACGTCGAAGGCCAGGAAGATGATGGACGCAAGATACCAACGCACGTGGAAGCGCGATAGGGCGTGCTCCTGGGGCACCCATCCAGATTGGGCAGGCAACGAGGTCAACGGATCGACGTGAACCGTCAAGACACGATGCGCCGCGAACAGCGCCACGAGGGTCAGCATCGCCACCAAGGCCATGGCCACAATCCCGAAATACATCACGATCCGACCTTTCGGCAGGGCGGGGCATAGAGCTCTGGGCTCCATGATAGGGAGGAACCCACCGTAGCGAGATCTTCCCTCTCACTCTGAATCATCTGACTGAACCGGCCTCCTCGACTGCGCCGAGGACCGTGGTGTCGTCGATTTCGTTCTCGGAGGTGACGACGAGGCGAACCGTCTGGGCGCTCACCTGGAGGTCGGTCACCTCGGAGAGCCCCCGACAACGTCGGAGGGTCTCCCCTGGCGGGGGACAACGGGAAGGCACGCTCCATGCGGGCCTTCCGGCGAGCAGGTTGGTCGCTGGCACACGTCTGTTCGTGAACGCCGCGGACGATGAGGTGACGGTCGGTCGAATCGATCGCAGTGACGCAGCCGGTCTCACCGTGGCGCCCTCGGGGGCGTGGCCGTACGGCGTCAGGGCGCGTAGTCGATGCCGGTCATCATGCCGGCTTCCTGGTGGTACGCGTTGTGGCAGTGCGCTGCCCACCGGCCCGGATTGTCCGCATCGAAGTCGAGGGCGAACGATTCCATGGGCGCGAGCATCACCGTGTCCTTCCGAAGTCCCGACGGCAGGGCGAAGGTGTGGCCGTGGATGTGGAGGGGGTGGCTCATCATCGTCTCGTTGGTCGCGGTGATCCGCACCCGCTGCCCCTCGCGGATGCTCAGCGGAGTGTTCTGACCGTAGGGCGCTCCGTTGATGGCCCACTGGTACGGCTGCATCGAACCTTGGAACGCGAGTTCGAGCTCGGTGTCGACGGCGCGGTCCTCGAGTCGCGCGGCCTCGGCCGGTTCCAGGGTGGACCCGATGAGGACCTCCCCGTCGAGCTCTCTGACCTGGACGTCCGGAGCGGGAACGGAGCCAGCACCGGTCCTCAGCACCGCGAGCCCCTGGCCGCCGCTGGTCTTCCCGACAGGACGCGCCACCAGAGGGAACATGCCGTCTTTCACGGTGACCACCACGTCGTACCGTTCACCCATGCCGAGATAGAGCGCCTTGGCGGTGACCGGTTCGACGGAGAATCCATCCGAATGGGTGACCGAGAGATCGTGGTCTCCGAGCGCGAGGGCGAAGATGGTGTCGGCGGAGGCATTGATCAGACGGAGCCGAACACGCTGGCCGGGCTTCGCCTCGAAGATCTCCGGCGCTTCGGGAACCCGGCCGTTGAGGAGGAAGTGGGGGTAGGCCACGTCACCCGCGTCGCCCCAGGGCTCGCCACCCATCGGCATACCGCCGTGGTCCATGCTCCCGGATTCACCGTCGGCGGGTTCGTCGCCCATGGGCATGTCGCCGTGGTCCATGCCGCCGGCATCCGAGGGGCCGGCGCCGGTGAGCGCGGCCAGGACCTCGTCGGGGGTTTGCCCGGTGCCATCGATCCAGTCATCGAGGGTCACGATCCATTCTGCGTCGTAGTCACCGGGTTCGTCGGGATCGTCGATGATCAGCGGGGCGTAGAGCCCGCGGTCGAGCTGCAGGCCGACGTGGGAGTGGAGGAAGTAGGTGCCGGGGTCGGGGGCGACGAACTCGTAGGTGAAGGAGGTGTCCGGCTTGACCGGGTCCTGCGTCATCCCCGGCACCCCGTCGGCTGCATTGTGCAGCCGGATGCCGTGCCAGTGAATTGTGGAGGTCTCGGGCAGGCGGTTCTCGAGCGTGATGCGCAGCAGATCGCCGGCTGTGGCGCGGATCAGCGGCCCGGGGAGGCTCTCGCCGTATGCCCAGGTCGAGACCGTCCTCCCTCCGAGGTCCACAATCGTCGGTGCCGCGGTGAGGGTCTGGGTGACGACGTTCTGACCGGCTTTCGGCGTCAGGGCAGGAGGCGGTGCGAAGGTCCCCGCCTCAGTCGGGGTGGTGCGGTTACCGCATGCCGCGAGTGTCAGCGCTGCCGCGCCGAGGCCTCCGGTGAACACGGTGCGGCGGGAAAAGGTCTTCAAAGGTGCAGTCCTTCTGGAGTGAGGGGTGGTGTCATGGCCGAAAGGCATTCAAGACCAGTCGTTGCCGTTGCTCGAACTCTTCGGCCGTGATCTCTCCTCGAGCCAGGCGCAGGGAGAGTTCCCCGATCGCCTCGTTCTCGTCCCGAGCGCGTCGGGGGCGCCCGGGCAACACGGTGCGTGCCAGCAGCAGTGCCGAGGCCCAGAGGAGAACGAGGAGACCGGCGACCATCGCCCACATCAGCCACGACATCGCATCGGTCGGCATCATCGGGGGTCTCCCTTGGTCGAGTACGTACGCGGCACGGTCCCCACCAGGTTCCCCGGGGCGGGCGAAGTTCCCGTTGAGAGTTCCTCAAGATCTGGTCCAGATAGTCCGCCCGCACCTCCGAAAACGCTCGGTGTCCAGGAACGGGGACCAGACTGGAGCCATGAGGAGTGAAACGGATCGAGCAGCGGCGATGGTTCTGGTCGTCGAGGACGAGGTCGCGCTGTCGGACGTGGTCCAGGCGTATCTCGCGAAGGCCGGCTACGCGACTGCGAGCGCGCGAAGCGGTCCCGAAGCGGTGGAGGCAGCCCGCACCATGTCGCCGGACGTGATCGTCCTCGACCTCGGCCTGCCTGGTCTCGATGGCTTGGAGGTGATGCGCAGGATCCGCGCCTTCTCGGACTGCTACGTGCTGATCACGACGGCGCGATCCGAGGAGGTGGACCGCCTGGTGGGGCTGTCGGTGGGGGCGGATGACTACCTCACCAAGCCGTTCAGCGTGCGTGAGCTCGTCGCCCGGGTCCATGCCGTGCTGCGGCGGCCTCGCGTCGAGTCAGGGAATGCTTCAGGCATGGTGCGTACGTTCGGCGAGCTGGAGATCGACACGGCTGCGCAGGAAGTGCGCCTCGCTGGCCGGGTGGTCCCGTTGACCCCTACCGAGAGGGGGCTCCTGATGACCCTGGCGCACCGGCCGGGCCAGGCTTTCAGCCGCGGCCAGCTGATGGAAGCCGTCTGGGGCGACAGCTGGATCGGCGACGACCATCTCGTCGATGTGCACATCGCCAACCTGCGACGAAAACTCGACGAGTCGGCTGAATCTGCACGGTTCGTGACCACCGTGCGCGGTATCGGATACCGGATGGGGAAGGGATGAGCTCGTGACCGCCCGCAGTACCTCTCCTCGAACGGTTCGCCCTGGCACCAGCTTGGCCTCGCGCCTGATGATCGGCCAGCTCATCGTGCTGCTCGCCGGCGCACTCACCATTACGGTGCTGACGGTGATCATCGGGCCTGCCGTCTTCCACTACCACCTGCTCCAGACCGATCTCCCGGTGGGCAGCGACGAGCTCGTCCATATCGAGCGCGCCTACCGTGACGCGCTCGCACTTGCCCTCGGGGTCGGACTGGTGGTCTCCCTCCTGGCCGCGGGACTGGTCACCTGGAACCTGGCACGACGACTCCGCCAGACGCTTCACGGCCTCACCTCGGCTGTCGACGAGCTGTCCCGTGGCCACTACTCCACACGCGTGCCGTCCGTCGGGGCCGGGACCGAACTCGACTCTCTAGCTGCCACGCTCAACGACATGGCTGCACGCCTGGATGCCGTCGAAGAGACCCGACGCCAACTGCTCTCCGACCTCGCCCATGAGCTACGCACCCCCATCGCCACCCTCTCGGCACATCACGAGGCGATGGCCGATGGTGTCATCGAACCGGAGACGGCCATGCCCATCCTCGCCGGCCAGACCGTGCGCCTGTCCCGGTTGGCTGACGACATTAGTGAGGTGTCCCGGGCTGAAGAGGGCCAGCTCGCAGTTGAGCTGCGGCCCTTCGCCGTCCACGACTTGCTGGAGTCGATACTCCGGGAGTGGGAGGAGAGGTTCGAGACCGCGGAGGTGGCTCTGCACCTAGAAATGGCGGCGCGTCGATCGCCGATGCTGGATGCGGACCCGCACCGTCTCGCCCAGGTTCTCGGAAATCTTCTGAGCAACGCCCTGCGGCACACCTCACCCGGAGGCACCGTCACGCTCTCGGCCACGATGGAGAGCAGCACCGTGGTGATCTCCGTGGCGGACGACGGCGAGGGTTTCACCGCTGAGGACCAATCACGCCTGTTCGAACGCTTCTTCCGCGCCGACAGCGCTCGCACCCGTGAGAACTCCGGGTCAGGTATCGGCCTGACGATCAGTCGAGCCCTCGTCGATGCGCAGGGCGGGACCATGGACGCGGCCAGTGAGGGCCCAGGATGGGGAGCCACCTTCACCATCCGGTTGCCCCGAGCGATCGCTGATCGCTGAGCCCGCCGCACATGGCAAGCTCAGCTCTCAGACGATCGTGGTGAAATTGCCGATCCGCACCTGCAGCAGTGCCATCCACTGCTCCCACAGTCCGGAGACCAGTAGGAGTCCGATGGCGATGAGCACGGAGCCGCCGATGATCTGGAGCGTGCGGCGATGCCGGGACAGCACCCTGGAGATTCCGAGGGCGCGCCGGAAGACGAGGGCGAAGAGGATGAACGGGATCCCGAGCCCAATGGCATAGCCGAAGGCGAGGAGTGCGCCGCGGCTCGCGGATGCCTCTCCGAGGCTGAGCGCCGCGACTGCGGCGAACGTCGGGCCGATGCACGGGGTCCAAGAGAAGCCGAACGTGATCCCGAGCAGTGGCGCGCCGGCGAGTCCGGCATCGGGGCGCTTCCGGATCCGTTTCTCACCGGAGAGGCGGGGGAAGATGCCTACGAACACCAGGCCCATGAGGATGACCAGTACTCCGGAGATCCGATTGATCGCGCTCGTGTACTGGATCATCAATGACCCGAGTGCACCGACGAAACCGCCGATGACCAGGAATACCGCCGTGAAGCCCGCGACGAACAGGACAGCACCGGTGACCAGGCGCCATGGCCGTTCCCCAGGATCGCCGGTGCGGCGTGGCCCGGCGCTTCGTTCTGTGAGCCCGGTGATGTAACCGAGATAGCCGGGGACGACAGGAAGCACGCACGGGGAGAGGAACGCGACCAGACCGGCCACCATCGACAGGAGCAGGGCTGCGGCCAGGGGTCCGCTTAGCACGGTGGTGGCGAACAGTTCACCCATCAGGCGGCCTCCGCCAACACGGTATCCAGGAGGCTCTCGAGAGTGCTCTGATCGGCCGCACCCGCGATCCGGGCGGCTACTCGTCCCTCAGCATCCAGGATCAAAGTCGTGGGGACGGCGTTGGGCGAGACGCTGCCGTCCATGGACGCGATCACCGCGCCGTCGGGGTCGGGGATCGAGGGGTAGGTGATGCCGAAGGTCTCCTCGAACGCAGCGGCCGGCCCAGCCTCGTCCCGAGTGTTCACGCCCACGAATCCCACTCCCAGGGCGCCGTACTCGGAGTACACGGCCTTCAGCGCCGGTGCTTCGACCCGACACGGCGGACACGACGCGTACCAGACGTTGATCAGCAAGGGCGCACCGCGCAGCGCCGTGGAGGCGAAGTCGTCGCCGTCGTAGGTGGTCCCCTGGATCGCCAGAGGATCGACGCGTCCCTCCGGGGGGATCTCGACGACGACACCATCGCCGGAGACGTACCCGGCGTTCGCCTCACTCGCCACATCCGAGGAACCGCTGCACGCCGCAAGGAGAGGAACGAGGACGAGCAGGCTCCCGCCCAGCCGCAGCGCGGTCCGACGACTCAGGCCTGGTGTCACGCTCCGCCCCGCGGGGCTGACCATCGAGTGCCAGAAGGCGGGGCGGGTGCTTCGCCTGCTCACGTCAGCTGGAGACTGGTCAGACAAGTCAGATCATCCTCCGCCTGGGTCGAGATGGACGCGGCACCCGTGTAGTCCTCGAGGGTGCACGTGAGCTCCGTGGTGATGCCACGTGGCAACCAGAGACCGAGGAACCCGTTGTCATGAGAGGTGCGAGTGCCCTCCTCAAGGACCTCGCCCGAGCCACTGTCGACCACCCTCACGGCGACCTCGCGGCTGCGCAGTTCCCCGCGGCATGTCGTCAGGCTGTGGAAGGCGCACTCGTGGGTGGTCTCCACGAACGGGGCCACAGACAAATAGAACTGGTCCTCGGGAAGAGGCAGCTCGGCCTCGCGCCCCGAATCGTCACTGAGCTGGAGAGACGTCGGAGTGACGCTGGCGATAAGGTCCTGCGGTCGCTCAGCCACCGGGAGCGCTTCGAGCCGGTCGATGATCTCGTGCGCGCCCGCGTCCGCGAAACCATGTTCCAGGAGCAGGTCTTCATTACTTGAGACGGAGGCGCGCTTGGAGCCACGGGTCCCGCAACCGGCGATCACGAGCGGGAACAGGCCGGCACCGATCAAGAGTGATCGTCGCGGCAACCGGCCGATGCGGCGACGGGGTCCACCGCCGGAGGAGGCGAACGAGCCGCGAGGGCTCGACGGGGTGATCACTGGATGGGCTCGATCTCGCTCTCAATGACCCACTTGTGGTTCGTCATCATCATCCCGTCGGCCTCGTAATCGACCATGTACACGGTCTCCTCGGTGGCACTGTCGATGGTGGCTTCAGCACCCTCCATGCCCGCCATGTGATCAGCGGTGATGACCACCTCGGTGCCCTCCGCCAGCGGTGCCTCGCCCGGGTTCTCGAGTTCCTCGTGGACGACCCACTTGTGGTCAGTGACCGGCTCGCCGCCGTCGGTCGGGGTGAAGCTGACCGAGTAGGTCGTGGTGTCGAAGGCGCCAGAGATCGTCGCCGTCGCGCCCTCCATACCTTCCATGTGGTCCGCCGTGAGCGTCACCTCCGTGCCGACCGGGAACTCGGGATCTTCCGCAGGTGCTATCCCCTCAGGCGCAGGGCCGCCATCCATCGGGTGTTCCATGCCCCCGTTGCCACCACCATCGGACGCCTCCGAGGCCTCGGACCCACCGGACGTCTGGCCGTTGTCAGACCCGTTGTCGGTGCACCCGGCAAACACAATCGCACCGGTGAAGACGACGGCCGCGAGGCGACCGAAAGAACGACGAGAACGCATAATTTCTCCTAGTCAGAGGACACTTTGGGCCAGCCTATGAGCCCCAGGTCAAGATCCCCTCAAGGTCAGATCTGGACTTCTTGAGCACAGCGCTGACCAGTCGGCACGCACTGCCTCCGAAACGTACGGTCCACTCGCTTCCGTCCTACGGGGCGCCCTGGCTATCGTCGTCGGGCGGGCTGGTATCCGCCGGTCCGCTCGGAGCGAGAAGGAGCACGGCCATGACCCATCACGTCGCATCAATGCTTCAGACCTACCCGAAGGACCTCGGCATGATCGACCAGCAGAAGCTCGCCGAATGCATCGAGGCCTGCTTCGAGTGCGCCCAGACCTGCACCGCCTGCGCGGACGCCTGCTTGGCCGAGGCCACGGTGGCGGAGCTGACTCAGTGCATCAGCCTGAACCAGGACTGCGCCGACGTCTGCGAGACCACCGGCCGAGTCCTATCCCGTCAAACGAGCAAGAACGTCGCCTTCAACCGTGCCCTGCTCGAGGCGTGTCAGGCAGCGTGCCAGCCCTGCGCCGAGGAGTGCGAGAAGCACGCCGATATGCACGAGCACTGCAAGGTCTGCGCCGACGCCTGCCGTCACTGCGAGCAGGCCTGCGCCGAGCTGCTGGCCTCAATCAGCTGACGACGCTGCCTCTACACGCAGAGGGAGCCCCGACCGGTGGTCGAGGCTCCCTCTGCGCTGGCGTTGTGGCGTGCGGTCAGCGGAAGCTGACGAAGGTGGGGTTGCCCCAGATGGTCCGCTCGGTGACAGCACCAGCGCTGTTGCCGGCGTCGATGACCGTGTCGCCACCCGCGTAGATGCCGAGGTGGCCGGGCCACACCACGAGGTCGCCGGGCTGGGCCTGCGACTTCGAGATCGTGGTGCCGGCCGCCTCCTGCTGCGACGAGGTACGGGGCAGGTCGATACCGGCCTGTGCGTACGCGTACGAGCTCAGACCGGAGCAGTCGAAGCTAACGCCCGGCTTGGAGGTGCCCCACGAGTACGTGACGCCAACCTGGCTGCGCGCGGCGTCGACGATCGCCTGCCCCGAGCTGCTCGTGGAGGAAGCGGGGGCAGGAGCAGACGTACCTCCACCGGAGACCGGCGCGTCGCTGCCATTCAGCGCGTTCTGGGTCTTCGGACCCACGACTCCATCGACCTGAAGATCGTGGCTGCTCTGGAAGTCCTTCACGGCCCCATGCGTGAGCCGACCGAACTTGCCGTCGACGGACAGCGATGCGCCGTGCTCGTTCAGGGTCGACTGGAGTTGCTCGACGGCGGTGCCCTCGGAACCCCACCGCAGCTTCTCGGATGCCACGGCAGACTTCGCGTGTGCAGGAGCCGGCGCGGCCGGAGCGGCAGCTGCCGCCGAAGCGGCAGGCGCGGCAGGCGACGCAGCAGGGGCGGCCTGTGCCGGGCCTGCCAGCAGGGCGGAGCCGATGACGACTGTGCCGAGGACAGCGGCACCGCCGGTGCCCCGCAGAGCGCGGCCAGCGGTCCCGACGGGGGTGACAGCGCGGCCGAAGGCGCGGTGGGTGTTGGTCTGGGCCATGGTTCTACTCCGTAATTTTCCCTCCTCGAGACGAGAGGGAGTCGATGACTTCGTCAGCGCCACAGCGACGGCAGAGCGAGCAACGAAACGCTGGCTCATGTCGTGGGCAGTGAGACCAACGTACGGGCCAACCCGCGCAAACTACGGAAGCATGGGGCGACCTGCTTGAAGCTTTAACCGCGTCTTTACGTGCGCTCCAGGGATACCCCCGGAGGGTAGGCGGGGACTTTACATGTCCCGTCGAAAGGATGACTCGCGAGATCGAACGCAATCTCTAGGTTTCCTCTAGGTCCTCAAGGTCTTCTCTAGGCGTTGCTGCGCCGATCGGCGGAATAGTCCTGCTGAGAGATGCGGACGCGCTACTGCCCGGCACCCTCTCCAGGGGCCGGGCAGCATGAGAGAAGGACGGTCAGTTGGCCTTCGCGTAGGCCTCACGAATCTGGGCCGGGATGCGGCCCCGTTCGGAGACCTTGTAGCCGTTTTCGCTGGCCCACTGTCGGATCTTCGCTGCATCGCCGCTGGTGCCGGAGCCGGTGCCACGCTTTGCTCGACCACCGGTGCGCCGTGCCAGGGCTGTCCACTTCTCCAGCTCGGAGCGCAGCTGCTGCGCGTTCTCGTCGTTCAGGTCGATCTCGTAGGAGACGCCGTCAAGGCCGAACGTGACGGTGTTGTTCGCGTCCGTGCCGTCGATGTCGTCGACGAGGAGAACTTGGGTCTTGCGAGCCATTGGGACCTCCAGTGATTAGAGAGATTGCGCGGACAGTGTAGGCACACTTCCCTTGAGGAGTCATGCATATTGGCGGTCACTGGTCGTTTCGGTAGTCCGCGAACTGTCGGCGAGAGATCGCGAGGATTTCATTGAGATGCGATCCGATCTCGCGGCGACTGGCCGGCTCCGTCACGCCGAGCTCTGCGACCAGCTCCTTGCGCGTAGGGAACTCTCCCTCGCAGTGATGCGCGAAGAACACCCGCGCCACGCTCGCCATAGGGACCGGCCGACGCTTCGGCGCGCGAAGACGCGAAGCCTCTCGTTCGGCGTCTCTCCGCGCGCATTCGGCCACGATCGACCGAATCCGCGCAGTGCGCTCAGACGCCCCCTCATCCGGTGCATCCGTCCAGGCCAGACGATCCTCACCGAACAAGGACGGATCCTCCAACGGTATCGACCGGAGACTGCCGAGACCCCGGATCGTGATCAGGACGGACTGCCGCGCGGCGTCCTTTCGAGTCGCGTACATGCGCGTGTTGTGGAAGTCGACGAGTTCGGCATCGGAGGGGGTGTGTGCATGCTCGGCCTCGAACAGTTCACGGGAACGCTTCACCAGCTTCGCCCGACGATCATGAGAGCTGTCGCCCGGGACCCCGGCAGTTCCGTTCAATAGACCCTTTCGTCGGTCTTCACGGATCCAGTACCGCGTCTCCGCCTCCAGGATCGTCGGCAGGTTTCGTGAGTAGTTGAACACACTGCTGGTCCCGGGCCCGGACTTCGCCCTCCACCGCGCCTCGAGCATTCTCATCAGCGCATCTCCGAAATAGGAGAGGACCAGATCCTTGTCGTGGTAGTCCAGACGCGAAATATGCTGCGCCCTCTTCAGGACCCGCGCAATTTCGCTTTCATGTGTGTACAAAAATTCGTCGAGAAGGGCGCGCTTCTCGACCCGGTTCCGGGCGTGGAGTATCTGGCACATCTCGGCCTTCCACGGCGTCTCGAGCGTGTCCCGATCGCAGTCGCAGCGACGATGATGATCAGCCCGCCGGCGGAGCCTCGCAGTGGTGTTCAGCAGCAGCGCGGTCATCGTGCATCCTCCCTGGGAAGCGGGGCGGCGGCGAAGGGGAATCCCGGCCAGACGGTGAGGTCCTGGGCCTGCTGGATCAGGCCATGGGAGATGAATGCATCCAGCACCGCCAGCAGGCGCCGTCCGCGGGCCTGCTCGTCGAGGATGTAGGCGAGGGTGACGTGCCCGTTCGCGGTGCGGGACTCGGTGGCCTCGAGGATGTGCAGCACCTGGGCGATGACGGCGCGGGCGCGTGCGGCGCCGATCCCCGGGCCGGCGGTGATGATCTGCTCCAGGCGCAGACGCAGCAGCGGCTTTTCGCCAGACGCCGCGGCGGCGATGATCGCCTCCCACGGGGTGATCGTGCCGTCCGTGATCAGCTGCAGAAGTTCGCCGCGCGCTGCGTTGGCGACTCGTCGCTGGCTGATGAGTAGCGTCATGTCGATCTCGTCGGTGGGGTGCTCAGACATCACTGGCCTCCACGATGTTGCGGACGGCGGTGGATTCGAGCGACGGGGCCACGGTCAATGCCCGGATGGCGCGGGTGGTGGACACCCGGTCAGAGGGGTGGAGGCCGTTGTAGCGGTCGATGATCTGCTCGAGGCCGGCGCCGGTGCCGAGTGAGCGGGCGACGCGACGGACTCGAGGGCCGACCTGGGGATCGCCGATGGCGACGCGGACCTGGTCGCCGAGATCCCGGCGAATCTGGGTGGTGAGATACCGGATCGGGTCGACGTTCCGGGTGGTCGCCGGGTCCAGGCAACGGTCCAGGGAACGCAGAATTCGACTGTCCGGGCCGGCAGCGCCGTAGAGCACGTGGGTGACGACGAGGTCGAGCTGCTGATCATCAAGCAGCCGCACCGCGGTCTCGTGCTCCTCGATGCCGGTGATCTCCCGGCAGATCGACGCCGCAACCTGATGGACGCACTCCTGGGCAAACCGCTCCAGGTGCGCGAGCATCGTCCACCGCGCGAGCTCACCGCGCTCGATGAACTCATCGAGCAGCCGCGTCGCCTGATACGCGGACAACACGGGTGCACGGTGCGCGGGCCACATCGTGCCCGTGGGGCGCCCGAGATCGGTGAGCCCTTCGGCGAGGTCGATGGCGCCGGCCAGGTGGGTGCCGGCGGCGTCCACGCTCCATCCTGCGGAGACGGGGTGCCCCGTGGCGGGGTCGGCGGCGTGCAGGGTTCCGTTCCGCCAGTTGATGGTGGCGGGCAGAGTGCCGGTCCGAGCGGCTTTGTGGCCGCCGACGCCTCGGGCTGGTCGGATCCACATGGTCGGCGGCAAGGCGTGCAGCCGCACCCGGTGCCGAGGTCGCGCCTGTTCGGTGGCGCAGCGCGCCCAGATCATCTGGTCCAGGAGCGTGCACAGCTGCTCGGAAGTGGCCCAGTTCATCGTCGCAGCCACCTCTTCCACCACGGCCGTCCAGAGGGCACGTTTCTCGAGTCTCGAAGGTCGAACTCTGGGTCGCCGGTGACGGAGAGGAGGACGTCCATGACGACGCCGTACAGGGTGGGGACCGCATAGGGGATGCGCCGGGCGACGAGGTCGTCGTAGATGCGGTCGTCATAGTGGATCGCGCCCTTCCACGACGAGTCCCTGCCCAGCAGCAGCGGCAGCTTGCCGTAGTCGGTGATCGACGGCCGGACCTTGTTCGCGATCGACATCATCCGCGTCGCCTCGGCGCCGTGCTGACGAAGCGACTCCATCGCCACCAGCAGGTTCTCCACCCCCGGCGTGGTGAGCTCGCAAATCCCGACCCCGTAGCCCCCGCGCGCCAGCAGCGGCGCAATGACCCGGTCGATCACGCCGGTCGTGTCCAGGCCTTCGGTGATCTGGGTGTCGATGATGACCAGGTCGAACCGGGCCCGTGCGATCTGTAGGACCTCGGTGTAGTGCTCGGCCGTGACCGTAGCGATCTCCGCAGAGATATCTTCGCTGCCCTTGACCGGTCGGGGCGCCTGGACGAACGAGAACGCGAGGTGATCGCCGCGGCCTTGCCGTGCCTGGTTCAACTGCTCGGGGGAGAGGATCGCCGAGGCGATGTCTCCGATCATGACGGCGTCGTAGATCGAAGGGAGGTCCGTGGTCCGTATCCGCAGGTAAAGGCCGAGATCGCCCTGGGCACGGTTCGCGTCGATCAGGCACACCGACTTGCCCCCGATCTCGGCGGCCGCCTGCGCAAATGCCAGCGCGAGGGTGGATTTACCCTCCCCGCCCTTCCCGGAAAAGCAGGCGATCACCTCGGAGGGGGCGGTGCTGCGCCGGCTGCGTCTGGTGGCACTGGCCTTGGTGACGTCATCCAGCGCGGTATCGGCATCGACCTCGCCCTCGACGGCTGGCCCCTCGAGGCTGTCCGTGAGGCCGTCGAAGAGCTCCTCGTCCAGGAGATCGAGCTGCCGATCCGGATCGGAGATCGGCGCTGAGTCGGTGCCGGCGGCGAAGGTCGGCAGGGCGATCCGACGCCTGCCCGGAAAAACCGGCACGCTCTCATCCGGTAACGGCTCGACCCGGGCACTGCGCGAGCCTTGCTGCGGGGTGGGGGAGTGGAACCCGTCGAACTCCTCCTCATCCTCCGCTTCCGAGCCGCCCGACAGCGCTGCCGCGGGCTCGGAATCATCGTTGGAATCCTCGAGCCAGTCCGTCAGCGCCGACTGCGCCGCGGCGCGTTCGGTGACGGGCGCAGGCTCTGCGAGGGACGGTGCCGGATGCGCGGCATCGTCGCCCTCATCGTCCAGCCAGTCCTCGACAGGCTCGGCAGGCGCCCGATCAGACGAGTCGGGCTCAGTCGTGGTTGAGTCGACACGGTGCTCCCGGACTGGGAGCGTTTCGGGTTGGGGATGGGGGATTGTGCCGTCGGCCTCGACGCGGATGCCCTGCAGCATCGGGTCAAGATCCTGGAACCCGAGCGCACCGAGATAGTCACCGAGGCTCGACGCCATCGGGATCGAGCTGCGCGTCTCTCCAAGGATCGGGTCAGCACCGCGCACGATCACCACGGGAGCTGTCTCGGGCAGGCGGGAGATCAGCTGCTCGAGCCCGATCTGCTTGTGATCCTCAACCAGGACCGGCAGCGCCGAAGCGGCCGCCGCCTCACGGATCCGCCTAGAAACCTCGGGGAACCCGTCGCCGGAAACGACCTCGAACCCGAAGCTCGCCAGCGCTTCTCGCACATGGGGCAGTCCGATGACTGCGAGTGAGTTGCTCATACTGGTTATATGCCAAGGTGCACCGAATCAAGTGCACGAGACTTCGTTCCTGCAGGCAGACATGGAACGATGACCTGATGCAGTTCGAGCGGACGACGGGCGGAATCATGGAGATCACACGCGAGGAAGCAACCTCGCGCCGGCGCACCTTCGCCCAATGGGCCGCCGCCGCGCACGACCCCCTCGTGCCCATGACGACCCGCGTCGACATCGACCGCCGCTTCCGCGAATGGACCCGCCACACCCCCGCCTTCACCATCGCCTGGGCCACAGGCGTGACCGCCACAATCCTGGACACCCTGCCGCCGTCGGACCCCTGGCGGACCCCGCACCCGGGCTTCGGCACCTTCCGCGACGGCAGCGACGTCACCTTCGTGCCCGACGACGAAGACGAATGGGACCGCGAACGGCTGCTGCTGGACATCAACCTGATCGCCATCGCCGACCCCATGCCGCCCGGCGCCGCCCGCGTCATGGCCGCCTGTGCCGCCAGCAGCGAAGACGGCCAGTTCACCCTCACTGAGCTCCGCAAAGGGACCGAGTCCCGCCGCGACGCGGTCACTGCCGACATCGCCCAGTCGATCGTCCTCTGGTCGCTGTGGCGCCGACGCAGCTACTGCGGCAACGACGACGAGTTCCCGCTGTCGATGATGTACGGCTGGCTCTCCTACGCCTCCGCCGTCGAGGACGGACGGCCCGTGCCGCACGAGATCATCGACCCCGACATCTTCACCGCCGCGCTCACCGACGAGGACTACCGTGCTATCGCTGTCCCCGAGGAAGAGACGGATCGTGGCGACTCATGAGCGTCATCGGCTAGCTCACTGAATCGACATCGGGCAGCGTGCCGACGTGCGCCGATGCCTGAGCAATGACGACCGCTGGGAGGCCAACATGATGACCGTCAAAGAGTTCTGGGCTCGGGTGGCGATCAATGCCGTGATCATCGTGATCGGTGTCGTCATGCTGACCGCTGAGATCGGGCTCGGCGGACTAGTCCTGGTCGTCGGGCTACTCGGGATCATCTGGACCGCGATCCGAGCGATCCGGCAGACGTCAAAGATGAACCGAGCGATCGAGGAGAAGCGCAGGAGGTCCTGACTCCGACGGCACCTGCCAGAGTTGCGGCCCGTGGAGGCCAACAGGCGCTGTGTCTCGAGGGGGAGATGCGTACAAGATCGAGCCCGTGCGTACCGGTGGTCGCTTCGATCGGAGACAGTTCAGCGCCCGGATCGATAGACATTTCCCTTATAAGGTCACACCGGGAAACGTGGGATATGTGGGCGAACGCGGGCTGACCTGCGCGTTATGCGTTGGCACCACGGTGGCACTGCGATCTCTGTCCGGAGCTCGAAAGCAGGCCTCACCTGCGCAAACGGATGAAACGTCCACGGCCGCAGATGTTGGCGCTCCGTTGGTGAACCCGGAATGACCTGCACGGATGGCGACCCCGGACGTCTGGAGCCGTTTTGAGGGACCGATAGACATTTCCCTTATAAGGTCATACCGGGGAACGTGGGATATGTACGCAAACCCGGCCTGACCTGCACGTTTCACGTTGGCGCCATGGTGGCACTGCTCTCGCCGGGCGAGTGGCGGAAACGGTTCCCGACCTGCACGAACAGACGAATCTCGTGGGGAACGCGGCTGTTGGCGCACCGTTGGCAAACCTGGGGTGACCTGGGTAAACGATCAACGCCTTTGAAGTGGTCCAGGACGCCGAATGGGCTGGGGTCCCGCCTGTCGAGGCGTGCATGGTGGCGCAGCGCCAACGAACGCCGCAACAAAACTGCAGGTCAGGCCGGGTTTGCCAACAGCGCCAACGGAGCGCCAACGTCTGAAGGTCGGTGTTCGTGCAGGTCAGACCCCGTTTGACACCAAATCCCACATTGCGCGCCGGAAACTGCATACGTATAGGGGATCTGGTTTCATATCTCCTCTTACTACTACTACCTACTTCTCTATAAAGGTTATAGTGGGAGATGTGGGATATGGGGGTAAACGCAGACTGACCTGCACGTTTGATGGGTGGAGCGCGTTGGCGTTGGGGTGGAGAAAATCGCCGAAAGTGTAGATGACCTGCACGAACGCTCCGTTGGCGCATGTTGGCGCTAGTCGATCTGTGGGCGAGCGTCCTGCGAGAGTTCGCCTCCGCCCACTGCGGCCACCATGAACACCCCGGATCCGCGCGCTCAGGCCCAGCACCCCGCCGATCAGGACGCCCACGCCCGCCCCGCAGACCCGAACCCTGCCGCCACCGCTGATGGCGACGACGCCGCGTTCGACGAGGACGACGGACTGTCGGTCGCCGACATCGACACCGCGATCTCCGCCATGCGGGAAGAACCCTTCCCCGCCTCGCACTACCCCGGCTCCATCGGCGACGTCTCGGTCACGAAGCTGCGATCCTCAATCGTGGCTCCGCTCGTCGCCCAAGCCCGCGGCTACCGCACGATCTCCGGCACCGACGACGCGAAGGACTCTCTGCGCCGCTTCGGGTTCGACGGCAGGCGGAACCCCGGCCGGCACCTGCTGAGCCTTGCCAGGCAGGGCGCGTGGATGGAGATCCCGTACTTCAAAATGGATTCCATCGCCCGGGGCGAACCGATCCTCGGCACGCTCCAGCTGCGCCCGGAGAACGACCCACCTGCGGGATCCAGCTGGGCGAAGTACATGTTCCTCGCCGGCTCCGGCACCGCGATCGACGCCCACCCCGCCACGCCACCGGCATGGTTCGCCGACCCCACGGTCCCGATCCTGTTCACCGAAGGCGTCGTCAAGGCCGACTCGGTCCTGACCGCCATCCTGCGCGACAGCGGCGTCACCAGCGAGGCGCTGCGCACCGCCGTAGGCGCCACCGACCCCCTCAAGCAGCTGCAGAAACTGCTCACGGCCATCCCGGCGGAGAAGCGGATCCTGGTCCTCGCGATCCCCGGGGTGCAGTCCTGGCGCCGCAACGACGAGTGGAACACCGTGAGCATGCGCGACCGGGACGCGATCATCTGCTTCGACGGCGACATCGCCCGCAACGCCGCCGTCTGGGACGCTGCCTACGGTCTGATGGACTTCCTCGCCAAGCGCAACGTCGCCTCCACGCGACTGATCGACCTGTCTCCGCGCGGTGACGAGACCGTGGACCCCAAGCGCGGCATCGACGACTTCCTGGCCTACTCCGGCCGCTGGAGTGACGCCCTGGACCTGCAGATCACCGACCTGCCCGAGCGGCCCGTGGACGACACCGGCGAGAAGGGCCAGACGCGCGTATCCCAGGACGGGTTCGCGATCGAGGTGTGCAACGTCCGCCCCGACCCCGCCGGCGGCCCCGAGCTGAAGAGTTGGCAGAAGATCGACGACCTGGGTGGACGCCTGGTCAGCTTTGAAGAGTTCCGCCTGCCCACGGCGGACGAGCTCGACGGTGGACGGATTATCCCCGGCGCCGTCTCCCGCACTGAGCGCCAGGTGGTCGTCGCGGTCCAGTGGCGCACGGCCGACGGCCTGGTCGATACCGCCACGATCCGCGGCCCCAAGGCGATGCTGGATGAGGACCCCGCGAAGTGGGAGACCCGCTACGGCGCCGACATCCCCACGAAGGTCTCCGCCCTGCCGTCCTGGCCGCCCCGCTCCGGAATCAACTTCACCCGCGCCATCAAGGACTACCGCGCCTCGGAGACCACTGACGACGTGCTCTGGGGCTGTCAAGGCTGGGTCCCCACAAAGGACGGCATCCCCTCGTTCATTGCCGGACGCCAGGTGATCGGACCGGCCGGGGAGGGTGACGAGCGCGCCCAGGCCGGCCTGACCGCCGACGAGTTCGCCACCATCGACGACTTCGGCGTGATCGACGAGGAGATGAGCCCGGATCAGCAGCGCGACCTGCTGCGCCGCATCATCGAGGCGTACACGTCCCCGGACACGTTCGTCGACCCCCGCTTCGGGATGGTCGCCCTACTCGCCGGAGTGCGACCCATCGTCCCGATCACCCCGCACAGCGTCCTGTACATCGTCGGCGGACGCCGCTCGGGAAAGTCCTGGCTCGCGTCGATGATCCAAGGATTCTGGGCCTCCCGCGGCGGAGCCTGGAGCGCCGAACGGCTACCGGGCTCGGCCATGGACACCAGGGCGTGGATGGAGAACTCGGTGTCGAAGTCGATGATGTGGGTGATCGATGACTTCGCCCCGAATTCGGATCAGCGGCAGTGGGAGAAGCAGACCAGTGACCTGGAGGCCATGGTCCGCTCCGCGTTCAACGGCGCCGGCAAGGGCCGCATGACCTCTGATATGAAGACTCGCGTGCAGAACCCGCCCCGCGCGTTCGTGGTCGTCACCGCCGAGAATGAGCTGCAGATCGACTCTGTCCGCGACCGGATGCTGACGCTGTACTCCGACGGCGGGGGAGGGTTCATCAACTCCGCCACCGCAGACCCGCTGGCGACGCTGAACGAGATGCTCGTACGTGGCGACCAGGCTCGCCTGTCCGCGCAGATGCTGCGCTGGATGGGCAGCTGGTCCGCCCGCTCCGGATACCCGGCGGTCCGGACCACGTTCGTGCTCGAACGGGACGATTCGGCCCGCGACGCCAAGCGCCACGTGGAGGCGGCGCTCGGCAGCAAGGTCAACGCCACCCGCCACTCACAGATCATGAGCGAGTATCTCCTCAGCGTCGCCCTGCTTGAGCAGTACGCGATCGGTCTCGACATGGACGAGGCGTTCCTCGCCCGTATCGAGGCGATGCGGGAGGATCTCGCGGAGCTGACCGTGGACCTCTCCCGCACACAGCAGCAGCGCACTGCCGGCCACGCCCTGGTGGACTCGCTGCGGTACCTGTTGGAGAGCCAGAAGGGGTACGTGGAGTCGGTGGTTCCGAAGGATGTCGGGGCGCCGCCGACGAACGACACGAGCCTGAACCTGCGCCTGGGATGGCCGGCAGGCAGGGACCCGCGCGGGGAGCTCCTGGGACGGTACGTCGCTGATGCTCGTGGCTCTGGTCGCGATGTCATCGTGTTCAACCGTGACGCGTTCCAGGTCGCTCGCCAGCAGGCCCGGCACCTGATCCCGGCCGGGCAGACCGCGCGCACGAGCTGGCAGGCGGTCTGGCACGAGGGACTGGTCGCCGAGGGGATCTGGGAGCCGCGGGTCCGTGACGGTCTCCGGACCGGGGACGTGGAGACGCGGACCGGTGGGGCCAGGGTGCGCGGGGTCCCGATCGACGTGTCCACTCTCTTCGACGACGAATGACGAGGATCTACGCGAGGAAGGGTGTCCTGCCAAGGGACGGGTTCGCCCACTGTCACCAGGTCCAGGATCTTCACGAAGGGAGCAGGCATGGTCTCCACGCTGACCCGCCAGGGCCTGCACCTCGACACCAACGACGTCGCGAAGGTGCGGCGCACGGCGCTGTCCGCGTCGACCGCTAAGGCGCTCTCGCACAACTGCGCGGCAGGCTACGCGTTCGGGAAGCTCCTCGGCGAGCAGGCCCCGGATCCGTTCGCCGCGACGACGCAGGGCACGGCAGTCCATTCCGTGCTCGAGGAGCTGTACAAGTTGCCGGCTGGCAAGCGGACTCGGCGGCGGGCGGCGAACATCCTGTTGTCGATGGTCGCGCAGTGGCGCCATGGTGACTTCCCGCAGCTCAGCGACCCGGTGACCCGGCAGTTGTTCATCGCCGACGTGATCGGCAAGTACCAGGGGATCTTCGACATCGAGGACCCGCGCGAGGTGGACGTGGTGGCGACCGAGTGGCCGCTGCGGGGGATTGAGCTCGGGGGAGTGCCGTTCATCGGTTTCGTCGACCTTACCCAGCGCGTCACCGCCCGGGGCCGTACCGGCCTGCGACCGGTGGACCACAAGACCAGCAACAAGATCCCTGACAAGCGGAAGCTCGAGCTGTACGGCGATGACCACGGCGACCAGATCCGCCTCTACGCGGCCGGGCTCCGGAAAGTTCAGGACGAGCCGGTGATCGAAGGACGCGTGAACTACACCCGCCATGGCAAGTCCCGAATCGTTGCGGTCTCCGAGAAGCGGGTCGCCCAGACCGTCGGGGAGTTCGCCCGCGCCTGGGACACCCACAACGAGATGGTTCAGGAGGCGATGTTCCCGACCCAGACCGGGCCGCTGTGCGGATGGTGCCCCCTGGTGAACCTCTGTCCTGCCGCGCAGGCCTCGAAGTTCAACACCGATCGGACCGACTCCCAGACCGCGCTCTGCCAGACAGATCTGCTCGACATCGAGGCTGCGGTCCCGTCCCGCGAGGAGCGGGTTTCGCCCACTGCCGTGATGTCCCCGGCAGAGCCGGGACCGACGACGCAGACTTCGATGGAGGGACTGATCATGGCCGAGCACGCACTTGCCGAGGACAAGCCGTGGGAGGAGGTCGTGCGGGGCAAGCTCAACGGAGCCAGCTACGCGGCGACCGGCTACTTCGGCATCTCCAGCCTCGCCTACGAACTGCTGGGCACGCACGGCGTCCCGATCCAGCGGATCGCCGTGGACGCCGTGACGAACGTGCTCGCCTCGATCGTCACCGACGTGCAGGAAGGCCTGTCCGGTTCGACCTCGTTCCAGGAGGGCACCAACACCCGCATCCGGGGCGTGCTGCGCACCGTGCTCGTCTCCGTGCCCCCGCCGTTCGGTGAGGACGCCGAGACGTGGGCGACGTGGATCAAGATGATCACCGGCCACACCCGCTCGATTGCCGCCGCCGCCGTGCGCCTCGCTGGCACCGACGAGGTCACCGCCGATATCGACACTCTCGCGAGCATCGCCCCGCTGCGGAAGGAGGCCTGACCATGACCGCTGCTACTGATCACGTCCAGATCATCATGGCCGCCCACGACCGGGTCGCGAAGCTCGAAGTCACTGACGACGGCCTGGTGAAGGTCCCTGGTATCGAGCGGGCTGTGCCCCGCCAGGTAGCGGTGTCCAAGGCGATCCGTGAACTCGTCGCCGAACTGTCCGAAGGCTCCACGTCCTGGAAGCTGATCGACCGCCTCACCGGCAACGCCGACGGCCTCGAGCTGAAGCGGTTCGTGGGCACGGTCGTGAAGGTGACGCGGGAGAAGACCTCCACCCGCGGGAAGCTGCTGCTGTACACGGGCACAAAGAAGGAGATCGACGGTGTCGACCCGGGTCACGAGTACGTCCGCACCGAGCGGACCGATGACCCGGAGGGTCTGATGCTCGCCTCCGAGGCGAAGGCCCTGATCGGTCACCGCGTCCTGCTGTGGGTGGTCCTCGAGCCATGGGCCAACAACGCGGACAAGAAGACGCGCGTGGTCCTGCACCTCATGGACCTCGGCGCCGACACCCACTACGACGCGGACAGCCAGTCCATCGCCGCCTGACCCCTTCACCCGAAGGAGGTGCATCCGGGGCCGCATCCATTCCCAGGCCGGGGAAGGGTGCGGCCCCACCCTCATACCCGGCCTCACCGGCCAAAGAGGCAGGGGCGCTGGGGGTAGTGACGAGACCGAGAAACGCCGCCCACTAGCCACCCCGACACCGACCCAGGCACACGTCAGGAGCATCCATGAGCGAGCAGACCGTCCTCGACCCGCCCTCCCAGACCGACCCGCCCGAGGTCCTGAACGACGCTGAAACTCCGGCGGAGCGTAAGCCCCGCAAGCGCCGCAGCAACCCGGCGAAGACGCCCGCGAAGCGGGGACGACCCTCGGCACGGACCGCGAAGGCCACGCTGCGACGCATCGCCACCAAGGCCGAGGAGATCGCCGTAACCGACGACGACACGCGCCTCCTCGCCGCGGAGCTCACCGGCGCCGACTCTCCCGGCATCGCTGACCTGACCACCACGATCATGGCAGCGAAGACCTCCCCGCTCGAGGCTGCTGTCGCGGACCTGACCATCATCCAGGCAGGCACCATCCCAGAAGCGGTCGTGCACCTGGTCGGCATGTCCCAGCCGGAGCTGCAGGCCCTCACCCAGCTCGTCACCGCATTCTCCACCCAGGACCTGCCGGCAAAGCTGCCCGGGAAGTCGACCGACGCGGCGCTGATGCTCGTGGATCCGGTCCGGGCCGCAGTGATCGACGATGGCGCACTGCAGCGCCTGATCCGCCTGCTCGCCACGTGACACCGTCCGCCGCGCCGAGACACACGACGAACTGACGAAGGAGCATCGGGATGGGGACCAGGAGACGCCATCAGGTCACCGACCTGTTCGACACCGCCGACACCGTGCCAGATACGACTGCACGCAGCCGCGGAATCCGCCGATACCGGACCGCGCGCAGGGCACTGTTCGCAAGCATGATCCTCGCGCCGTTGAACGTGATCGGCCTGATTCTCATGTTCAGCGTCGTCCTCAATGGCGTCCCAGCCACAGGCCCCGCCAGCGCCCAGATGGCCGCCACCGAGACCGGCCGCACCGAGGCCGAACAGGCACTCGAGCAGTGGCTCACGAGTGACGAGTCCGTGTTCGCTGACGCCGAGATCACCTCTTGGGACGGCACCAGCAATCACGAGAGTGTCGAGGCGACCGAGCAGGACATCGGCTACCAGCTCATGACGCACGACTTCACGATCCGCACCACGGACGGGGTCTACTACCGGGCCGCGGTCCGCACCGCCTCCACCCCCTCGAAGGGCGTGAAGGTGCTGTCCACACCGACGGTGACACCGCTGCCGCCGAGCGCCGTCACCGACTGGGAACCGGTCGAGCCAGTAGACGGCTGGGAGTCCACTACCGCGACCGCCTCCACAACAGACGCGATCACCTCATGGGCGCAGGCCCTGGCAGGCTCGCCGAACGAGCTCAAGCTCGCCACCCGCGACGAAGACCCTGGCCACGTGTACTCGACCCTCACCGGCGTCGACGTGGCCAGCGTGTCGGTGATCCAGGCGTTCTCGCCCGCCGGCCAGGACGGGGAGATGGATGCTTCGACCGTAGTCGCGACCGTCTCGGTCGAGCTGACCAATGCGGACGCGGCAGCTGAGGCGGGGGATGGGTCGACGACGGTGCAGTACGAAGTGCTCGTGCGCGGCGCCGACACTGCAGCCCCCTACGTCACCGCCTGGGGACCCACCGGGACCGGCACCACCCTCACCGATTACGAGAACGCGGTGGCTCTGAACGGCGAAGTCGACGCACCTGCCGCCGGGACACCTGGGGCGTCCGATGGTGGGGGAGAGACCGCGCAGCCGAGCACCGAGGGGGAGGAGTGACATGGGGACCGCAACTGTGAAGGATGTCCGGCTAGAGGACCATCGGGTGCCGAAGATGCCGACCGCCACGAAGATCCGCTACGGCGACGGCCGCGTGCTCCCCGTCGGCGGCGGACTGTGGCTGTACCGGAAGGCTCCGCTCGCCCCGGTGAAGGACGCGAAGACCCACGGCAAGGCCCTCGAGGTCGGGGACCCCATCGCCGCCGCGATCGAAGAGCTCGCCGCCGAAACCTCGTACACGACCGCGCGGCGCTCTATGGCACGGGCCCGCTACCGTCCCTTCCACCTGCTGCTGGTGAACCTGCCCCGAAGGTACTCGCCGCCAGAGGGTTCCCGCCACGGCGACACCCTGCAGAACTGGTTCGGGGACGAGCGCACCCAGGACCGGCTCCTGCTGATGGGCACGAAGCTCAACGATGTCGTCGGCGGTGCAGACCGGAGCATCGGGGACGTCATCGACTCAGTCGCGACCTCGATGACTACGTACGAGGTTCCGATGGGCGACTACCAGCAGGACCTCGAGGACGTCGGCGACATGCTGACCCGCTCCGGGTTCACGATCCCCACCCCGAGGGACTTTCACCTGGCCGAGTCCTGGTGGGCTGCCGGCGGATCCACCGGCGCGTCCCTCCTGCCCCACGCCGACCATCTCCACGTGTTCCGCACCGTCGCCGGATCCCAGACCGCCGCCCGCCACGACGTCGAGAACTGCGTCACCTGGCCCACCGGCATCGAAGGCCACCACGTCCTCCGCATGGGCTCCATCTACGGACTCGACCTCCCCTTCCAAAGTGCCGCGAACTCCCACAGCACCTGGGCATCAACCCTCCTGGACCGCGGAGCGGTGATGGTGTCGATCCGGGGTCTCATCGAGCCGAGCCCCATCACGCGGAAGGAGCTGCGCCGACAGCGAGACCGCTACCTCCGCGATATCCGCAACGCCAAAGCCCAGGGGAAGCTCGACGATCAGCAGCAGGAGGAGATGGTCCAGACCCTCGAGTCCGTTGAGGGTGCCTATTCGACGGGGAAGGCATTCCCGACCCTGGTGGAGACGAGCGTCGTCGCGGCGTTCACCGGCCAGGGGAAGAAGCGCCTCGACACTCTCGGGAACGGGGCGGCGTTCGAGGTCGCACCGATGGACAACCGCCAACCGCTCGCCCTCGCCGAGTCCTGGATGGGATCGCCGGTACGAGCGAACCCGAACCTGATGGATCTGCCGTCCTCGAGCGTGGCCTACTCGGGGTTCGCCTCGCTCGCAACGGTAGGCGACGCTACTGGTGCCAACGTCGGCTTCACCGTGAGCGACCGCCAAGAAGCACTGATGAGCGCGACAAAGTCCTCTGACCACGACATCTACCCGATCGGGGCCGTCGTCGGAAGCTCCGGCAGCGGGAAGACGATCAGCATGGCGTACCTGGCGCACCAGTACGCGCTCGAAGGCCGGCCCGTCATCCTCATCGACCCCAAGAAGGGCAGCGACCTCTCTGAGTCGTTCGGCGAACATGGCACGACGTTCTCGCTGGACTCCTTCGCCGGAGGTTCCGGGGGACTGGGTGGTGCCGGCGGTACGGGCGTGTTCGACCCGCTGCGGTTCTCGAAGACGCCCGGCGACGGGATCAACACCGCCGTCTCGATGCTTCACGCCGTGAACCTCTGGCCCCATTCGGCGCAGAACTTCGAAGCGGACCTGCAGGAGGCGCTCAAGTACGGCGTGACCCGGGGCGCGAAAGCCATCGGCACGGCGCTCGAGCTCGCGAAGAAGGATGGCAAGGCGACGCCGGAGCTCGTTGACCCGATCCTTCGCCAGTCCAGGAACGACCCCCTGTTCGGTGCCATGGTCGGCCTGCAGGACGATGGCGAGGTTCTCAGTGCTGCCGAGGGCATCACCTACATCAAGGTCGGCAACGCCAACCTCGAACTCCCGCCCATGGGCGTCGACCAGAGCACCCTGGGGCTCACGCAACGCCTGTCCGCGGCTCTGATCCGCATGATGGTGTTCGGATCCGCTGAAGCGCTCCGGGGCCGCCGCGGTGTACTGATGCTCGACGAGGCGTGGGTGTTCCTCGGCGCCGGTGCCGAAGAGATGGAGCGCCTCGGTCGGCTCGCCCGTTCCCTCGAGGTGTTCCCGATCCTGTTCACCCAGCGGATCCTGGATCTGATCCTGGCGAACCTGACCAACCACATAGCCCGCGGGATCATCCTTCACATGAAGGATCCCAAGGAGGCGGAGGCAGCGTTTCGACTGTTCGGTGTCGAGCCGACCCCGGAACGGCTCCGGTTCACGACCGCCCCGGAACGTATCGGGAAGGGCGGTGCGAACTTCGGCAGCCGCAAGCCGCTGTTCGAGTACGACGACAAGGACAACCGTGTCCGCCTGATCCGCGGAGCGATTGGCCTGTACTGCGACCTCGACGACCGCGCCGTGGACGTCGAGATCAAGATCCCGCCCGACTTCCTCGCCAAGTCCTCAACCAACGCCCTGGACCGCGCGCGTCGCGAGGGGCGCACTGTGATCTGAGGCGCTTACCGATCGAGCTCCATCGCCAGACGAGGATGTCGAGCAGCCGCACGTCGGTCAGCTGAGTCATGTCCCGGACGCACTTCTGGACCGCTGACTCACTGCTCTTGTACTTCGTCATGGCTATGCGAAGCTCTTCGATCGCGCCAGACGCGCGGGCCGCAAGGAGGTCGTCCCGCACGGCGAGCCATCGGAGCTGGCTCTGCCGGAGATCCGGATACTGGGTGGCGAGGGCTCGGGCACCGGGCTTGTACGACCTCCAGAGGCGGGAGTCGAGCAATGGGAACAGTGCCGGGTACTTCACGTGCAAGACCTTGTGGCGCTTCGCGAAGGCGATCCCTTTCGGAGCGCTCTCTGCGAAGTGCCAGTACAGGTCCGACATGTCGTCGAAGAGCTCGCCACGGACGTCTGGGTCCGCATCGGCAAGATCAGCATCCGCTGGGATCCACGGAGCGTCCGCAGCCTTCGCAATGAACCAGTCGCCATGGGCGTACGAGATTCGTGAGCTCACGTATCGGGTCCGCCTGATCTCCTCCAAAGTGATCGTTCCGAAGTCGCCCCGGGGCGGGTAGTCGAAGTTGAGTGGCGTTTTGCGCGGATAGCGGGAAAAGCGCTCGAGTGCCTGATCGAGGGTGAACTCGACGCCTGCGACCGTGAAAACAACGTTGGAGGCCATGCCTCGAATCGTAGCGACCAAACGGCTGGCTTATGACTGTTGAATCAGGTCGAGAGTCGCAGTTGATGAGGAGCCTTCGACGATCCGAGATTTCCAGCCCCCGAAATTCGGCCCGGGTAACACGATGCAGCGTGTGACGCTCGATGACGGAAGATTTCGTAGCTCTTGGCGCCCACCACAGCCGCTTCTATCGTCAGGATCATGACCACCACAGCGAGCATCCAGTCCGTCATCCCTGAAATCTCTGCCCAGGATCGCGCTACTCGCCTTACCGATGCCGGGGCTGCGTGGGCAGAGCGCATCGATGCCGATCGCTCGAAGGCACACCTGAACTACGCAGTCGATGCTGCTGGCGTCGGTTCCGTGGCAACAACGGTGCGCGCCGGAAAGCATTCCTTCATCGTCGACGAGCCCGCTGCGCTGGCCGGAGATGATGCCGGGACCAGCCCAGTCGAGTATGCCCTCGGCGCGCTGGTCGGTTGCCAGGTCGTTGTCTACCGCCTCTACGCCCAGCAGCTCGGCATCCCCTTCGACGACATCGTGATCAGGGCAGAAGCCGACCTCGACGCTGCGCGACTGTTCGGCGCCGATGAATCCGTCCGGGCCGGGTTCTCCGAGGTACGGCTCGACATCCAGCTGTCGGGACCTGAGTCGAACGAGCGGTACGACGAGCTCCGTGCGGCCGTCGACGCCCATTGCCCGGTGCTCGACATCTTCCAGAACCCGACCCCGGTCAAGACCACCGTCACCCGCGCCTGAACACCTTCTTGCCGGTCTGACCGCGGCGCCCGGGCGAGAGCTCGCGGTTCCGCGGCCGGGCCGGTGAAGGATCCAGCCGATCGGGGCCCCATCCATCTGGGCACGGCGGACCCTGCGCGAACGTCTTAGAAGGTCTCGGAGCTCTACTTGCGATCTGGGGCCCATCCCGTCCCATGAGGCAAATGGGTCGCCCACTACGGCGGCATGTCCCAGCGTGCCCAGGTTCTCGAGGCGGCCTCCAATCTTCTCGACGCGAGCGCCCGCCTGCTCGGGCATCAGCTCGAGGCCGGGACGCTGACGTGCGACGAAGCTGCAGCAAGGATCCTCTCGGCCGCCGTCGACAACGGAGTGATCTCGCTGATGTGCAGGCGGCACCATCGGCGGTTGGCTGCCGCGTGGGGGAGTGACGAGGTCACCAGCGCGGTCACGTCCATGGTGGTCCGCTACGCGCTCGGCGATGCGGAGAGTGACGGGCGCCTGGATCCGGGGCGCTTCGCCGGTGGTAGCGCATCGGCAGCGGGGTGGGTCGGTAAGGTCATCGGGTCGATGCGCACGACTCGGATACTGCGCGAGATGTCGATTGAGACTCGGGAACTCGCTGTCCCACTGGTGCTGGAGCAGGTGGCCGTCCCCAGCGCCGAGGACGACGTGATGGCCGCGGCCGCGCCCGTCGTCGAGGACTCCACGCGTGGTCTGCCGGCGACCAGCGCGACCATTCGAGTCGTGCATGCGTCCGCGCTCCACCAGCTCCTCGGAGTCCCGCCGCTGCGACGCTGGAATCTCGATCATGACCAGTCGCACGACCTGCGAAAGCTGCTTCAGCGCCAACCAGATGTGCTACGCCAGGTTCTCGTGGGGGAGATCGAGGGTGTGGATCCATCGGTGCGCGAGGCGATCAAGCTGCTTTGGGATGGGTGGAGCAGGGATGACGTGTCGGCGATGCTCGCGCTGTCGACACCTGACCGGGATGTTCCGCGCGTGCTGGCCAGCGCCGCGCTGCGACCCCTGCCGCGTCCGACTGCGTGCTCCCGCGAGATCGAGGGACTCCGTGCACGAGCCCGAGGTGGGGTCTCGGAGCCGGCGGTCGCCGCCGTGAGTGCAGTCTTCGAGTCGTTCCTGGACTGCGAGGTGGAGCGCTACACGGACTATGACCGGATTCGCCGCCGACCCACCGAAGCCGAGAGTGCCAGGCGTGAGGTCTCCCGTGAGAGGTTCCCCGCCTTGCTGCACGCAGCCGCGGAACGGCTAAGGGTCAGGGACTTGGATCTGCTGTCGGGGCTGATCGCACTGTTCATCGAGCCACTGCCCGTGGCTGATCCCGTCTACTTCACCCCGACCACCTGGAGGTTCCCCGCATGAGCGCAATACGAACTCCGGCCCGGCGTGCGGGATCGGTCGTGGCGACCACGCGTGAATACCTGCTGCCGTTCGCAGCCAGTGCTGGCGCGGCGGCCCTGTGGCTCACCGTGATCTCAGCGGTCACCGCAGCGACCGGAAGTTCCGTAATCGTGCTGGCCCTCGCGATCCTGCCCGGAGCACTGCTCATGGGCATCTCGAGCCGCGAACGGGCGCACTGGTTCGAGTACGTGCTTGTGTGGATCGGGTTCTTCACCGCTGTGCCCCTGTACGGGATCGGCCTCCTGATCGGCGGGTACGGGATCGTCGTGGCGCGGGCGTGGCGACGCCGTTGGCCCGCCAATCTCCAGAGCGTCGAGGGCTGACGTGCGCTTCGCAGCACTCGTCGGCGACCGGCACCGGCTTCGCCTGGAGTTCACAGTGCCTGTTGGGGGAGGTCTCGCGGCAAGTCTTGGGAATGTGGCTGGTATCGACGTCGACCAGAGCACTGGTCGATGCGACGCGACAGCGCCGACGACCGGGCTGCTCGAGGAGCTCGCGGAGCACGACATCGCGGTGGATGCCTTCGAATTCCCGGAGACTCTCGCCTCCCTGCAGCACCCGCTCATGGAAGCTGCGGGTGACGGGACGGTGCGCGTGTTCCCGCGCCTCGCCGACCGCGCCGAGGTCGCATACGAGCTCGGAGACGACGCGACCTTCGACCCCGATCGTGGTGCGTTCAGCGCCCCCGCATCGGCTGTCGCGGACTGGCCCGAACACCTGATCCCAGACGTCCTTCGAGGCCGCAGCGCCGACCACAGCGCCGAGGGCCTTGATGCGGCGCAACCCGAGCTCGACCTCCGCACCACTGGACTCATCGAGGACCCGCAGACGGTCGCCGACGCCGCGCACAACCTCGCTGGGGCACCTGGCACCGATGGCCGCGAGCGGGAGATCAAGCTACTCACGGACGCCGTTGGCGATGTGCCTGAGTGGTTCGGCATGACCCCGTACCCGTACCAGCGCATCGGTGCGCTATGCGTTGCCGCCGGCCGTCGACTCCTCGCGGACGTGCCGGGCCTCGGGAAGTCCGTCCAGGCCATCCTCGCCAGCGTGCTCCTCGGCGCCAGGCGATGGATCGTGGTGTGCCCACCCGTCGCGCAGACGAACTGGGCCACCGAGATCCAGCGCTGCCATGTACCAGAACACCTCGACGACGCACCGATCGAGCTGATCCGACCAGGCCGCAAGGCCCCTGATCTTCCGAAGACCGGGATCGTCATCGTCACCGACTCTCTGCTCGCCGCACCCACCAGGCGCCCCTTGCTCGAGGATCTGAAGGCTTGGGGCGCGGATGTGCTGATCTACGACGAAGGACACCGAGCGAAGAACTGGCACTCCCGACGCGCAAAGGCCATGCGAGAACTCGCCGCCACCGTCACGGATCGCATGGTCCTCACCGGCACCCCCGTCATGTCGAACCCCGCCGACCTCCCCTCGCTCCTCGCGATCACCGGCCAACTACAACCGATCTTCGGGTCGCGCACAGCGTTCATGAATCGCTACACCCGCACCTATGAGATCCCCGTCGGCCGGCAGACCATCGAGAAGGTCGTCCCGCACAAGAAGCTCCTGCCTGAGCTGGGACGGATCCTGCCTGAGCGAGTGTGGGTGCGGCGCACGAAGGATCAGGTGCTGTCGGACCTTCCGGAGAAGCAGTACTCGACCATGATCGTCGACGTCCCCACCACCGAATACCGCACCGCGACCCGCGACGTCCAGGCGAGAATCTCGGCCTACCTGGGTGAACGCACACGGGAGCTCGGAGAGGCACCATCGGAGAATGAGGTGCGTGCCTGGTGCTCGGACCAGATGGGCTGCGTATCGATGCTGCGCCGCGCCGCCGGGCTGGCGAAAATCCCCGCCGCCGCCGAATACATCGCCGACTGGGTTGAATCCACCAGCTCCTATGACGGAGATGAGGTGGTGTTCGACCGTCCGCTGATCGTCTGGGGGATCCACCAAGTCGTCATGGACACCCTCGATGCGCACCTCGACCAGCTCGGCGTCCCGCACGCGGTCATCAACGGCAGCACCTCCCTCACCCAGCGAGACCGCATCACCCGCGACTACCAAGACGGCAAGATCGCCGTGATCCTCGCGAACATCGTCGCCGCCGGCGTCGCCATCACCCTCACCCGCGGCTCCGATGCGCTCTTCGTCGAAACCGAATGGCTGCCCGACCTCGTCTCCCAAGCCGTGGACCGCCAGCACCGCATCGGCCAGAAACGCACCGTCATGGTCACAACCATGGTCGCCCCCGGCACCCTCGACCACACCATCCAGAAAGTGCAACGCTCCACCATCGACGTGCTCGACCAGCTCGTCGGCGGCACCGGACACCACGTCTCAGTCGAGGAGGATGACATGACCTCTCTCGCCATCGGGGACGTGATGTGGGAGCTCGCCGAACCACTTTGGCGTAGATGCCTTCGAAGCACAGGCAACAGGCACCGCACGGCGGCATGAGTTCAGGGTCAGCGGTCCTCGAGCAAGATGACGTGCTCGGCGAACCCCGGGGCAGTGAACGAC
The DNA here is from genome assembly GCF_052379725.1 of Brachybacterium sp. 107. Taxonomy (NCBI): domain Bacteria; kingdom Bacillati; phylum Actinomycetota; class Actinomycetes; order Micrococcales; family Dermabacteraceae; genus Brachybacterium; species Brachybacterium sp. 107. The sequence continues at coordinate 180,150 of NZ_JBQSYW010000002.1, forward strand.
AGCAACCCGTGACCGGCGATCTGGACGATTCCCTTGTCCAAGAGTGACTGCCGCACGGTACCCAGTGCCCCGCTCGTCACGCCGAGGGCCTTGGCGATGTCGGCTCGGACGACGTCCACGCTCCCGAGGTGGGCCATCGCCGAGAGAACCTCCCGCTCACGGGGTGACGCCTTCGACCATCGGGCGCGGTGCAGCGCTGACATGTCCTGGTTCACCGAGTTCTGGGCCTCATCGAGAAACTCGGCACCGATGACGCCCCCTCGATCTGGAGAGCCCGCAGCCTGCCACATCGCATCGCCCCACAGCTGCACTGCGTACGGGTAGCCCTGGGAGCGCCGTACGACTTCCTGGAGAGCGGGTGTCTCCCAGCGGATGCCAAGATCTGTCGCGGGCTGGGTGAGTGCCTCACGCACTTCGTGATCCTCCAGGTCGCGCATGGTGCGGAACTGGAAGCGTTCGGCGCTGGTGACTGCTGCCGTGACGACGTCGGCAGTGTGACTGAGCCCCGCGGCGACGAACACTGCTGGCGTCTTGCTGCCCTGGAGTTCCTGCCATGCATAGGCGATCGTGCGCAGGCTCTCTTCGTCGGCGTCCTGGAGCTCGTCGACGAGGACTGCGATGCCCTTCAAGCCCTGGTTCAGTGCTTCCTTCGACGTCTTCTCGAGGAGCTTGCGGAATGCTCTCGTCGCCTGGGGAGAGGACACACCTGGGCTGGTTTCCGCGGTGACTTGTGCGATCCCGGGTACGCCGAGGGTGACCGAGAGCCTGTCCAGCCAGTCGCTCGTGGCGCTCGGTGCTCCCCACTCGCCCACGAGCGTGCGGGCTTCATCGGCGATCACTGCGACCAGTGGGCCATTTCCGGCAGTGACGTAGAGCGGTGCGAGGCCGAGCAGGATGGCGTCTTCTTGGACGCGTCTCAGAAGGCTGGTCTTTCCGACGCCGCGGGGGCCGACGTCGACCCGGATTCGGCCGGAAAACCTTCCGTGCAGTGCGGGAAGGGTCAGCATTCCGCCGATCTGCTGCAGCTGTGCCTCACGGCCGGGGACCTCTCGGGCGACCTCGCCGGGGGTGTACGGACTCAGCTGCATCTCGACTCCTACATATGCCTACAGATAGCTTCAAGTGTAGGGAAGTGTCTGACGAGCGAAGAGCTCCCGGGATCTCTGTGGATACCCGGCAGTTACACGACCCTTGCGCAGCCTTCGCGGATGTCCCGCGGGCGCGGCGCCTCGCCCACTGGCTGCTCATGAGGACGAAAGCCGAGAAGGGCCGGGCCCGCCACCGCGACATCGTCTCGCGTTACGAGCGCAACGAGCCTGCCTGCCCGAGCGCTCGCCGAGCACCGAACGCCCTCGTGGTCCTGGTGCATCCCGAGCCGGAGGCGATCCGGTTTCGGGAGGTGAAGCAGGAGCGGGTTCATGATCGCGAGACGCTGCTGGGGGCGTGCCGGCGCGTGTTCGATCTGCAGGCCCGGGCGTGGGCGTACTCGAGCCGCCACCGCGAGGACCTCGTCCAGGACTCGTGCGTGATCGCGATGTCGAAGATCGTGCGCGCCGAAGCCGAATGCCCCGGGGCGGAGGCGCTGGTGCCGGAGGGCCTGGTGTACAACATCGTGCGTGGCGCGATGAGGCACCGTTCCGAGGGTGATGGCCGGTACATGGCTACCGAGTCCGGGCAGGGCCGCGAGATCCTGATGGGCCGGTGGGAGGATCACGTGAAGGCCGGCGGGATCGAGTCGATGAAGCGGTTCGAGGAGATGGCCGACCAGGTCCGGTCCGCCTTCCCGATCGGGCGCCGGCCGACCCGCGGCTACCACCTGGGCCGCCTCGAGCAAGCCCACGAGTACGCACGGGAGCTGGCCGAACTTCAAGCCCGCCGCGACCAGGACCCCGACCCCACCGCCACGGCCGCGTTCGCCCGCGACCCGGAGACCTGCCCGATCGACCTCACCGAGTCGATCGCACGGCTCGTCGAGAAGCGCGCCGCACGGGGACAGTCCGTCGGCCAGCTGGTGACGTTCGCGTACCGGCTGCCGACACCGCGCGGCAGGGCTGCGATCCGGCGTGCCCGCGAGGTCGCGGAATTCGTCCTCGAGCAGTACGGCGACCACGTGGACGCCCACGCAGCAGCCGCGCTATGGCGACACCGAAGCTGGTCACCCCTGGAGACCGTGTTCGCCATTCGCACCATCGAAGACCGAGACCTCGTGCTCACCGTGCTCGAGCGACTCGACAGCGACCAAGCCGATGCCTTCCTCCGCTCTGTGCTCGAGGACCTGTCTGCCGGGGTGACGTACCTGCGCCGTCCCTCTGCCGCGTGAGGAGTGAGGCCCCGCCCACTTGACGGGGACAGACCAGGGCGAGAACAGCGGATGGAGACAGGACGATGACGATCGCCAAGAAGGACACAGAGACGGCCGGGGCTTTACGAAAGGCCTCGGGTTCCGCACGGTACCGATCGGAGGGAGGAGGGCTGCGGAAGGATTCGAGTTTCGGGGGGAGCCGACCGGAGGGAGGAGCCCTCCGGAAGAAGGACACGGGGGAGCGGGGCAACGGCGGTCAGTTCGGTTCGCTGGCGCGGTCGGACGCCCACATCGCAGTGCTGACGCCCGATCCCGTCGAGGGGATGCGGTCGCAGGGCCGGTCCGGGAAGCTCATCGCCAACCTGTGCGACGAGATCGACACGGAACGGGACGGGTATGCCGGCGCGCTCGAGGTCGCGGCCGCGGACGGGCCCCGTGAGTACTACCTGCGCCCGGACGGGCCCGACAAGATCCACGTCGAATACCTCCACAACCAGGACAGCAACGACGGCACTCTGTCCCAGGCCTCGTTCGATCTGCGCACAGGGAAGGCCAACTTCATCTACGACTTCGAGCAGACCTACCCGGGCATCGGGAACGACGCCAGCACCGAGGCACGATTCGATCCCGACGGGGATCCCAAGCAGATCTCGCAGCTCATCCAGGAGTTCTCGATTGATGATGGGGGAGCCGAGGACCAGATCAAAGAGTCGTTCGAGGACCCCGATGAAGCGGCTCGCGACGCTTACCTCCGCGGCATCGGCGTGCGCCGGCACAGCTACGTGACCGCGCCTCGTCCGCTGCACTGGTGACCGGCCGGAACACCGCCACATCGCAGATCGGATCGGCCCCCGCGCACTGGGAAGGGGTATGACGACTTCAACGCCTCATCCTGTCCACATCGGCGACAACCTCGACGTCCTGCCGATACTGGAGGGCTCCTTCGATTTGATCTACCTCGACCCGCCCTACAACACCGGCGGACGGGTCGTCACCGGCTATACCGACCGGTTCGAGGACTGGAGCGGCTTCATGGCACCCCGCCTGGCCCACCTCCCGCGCCTGCTCGCCGAGCACGGGATCGTGATCGCCTCTATCGATGACCGGGAGACCCACCACCTCCGCGTACTCCTCGACGACGTCCTCGGCGCTCACAATCACGTCGGGACCGTCGTGTGGGACGGGTCGACCATCAACTCCTCCCACCTCCTCAGCGTCTCCCACGACTACCTCGTCATCTACGCGAAGAACCACGCCGCCCTCAAGGCCTCCGGGACGACGTGGCGCCAGCCCCGGGATGACGCCCAGGCCATGCTCGATGCCGCCGCGACAGCCTGGCGAACAGCCGCCGGCGACCGGGCCGTCGCGCAGCAGCGGTTCCGGGCCTGGCTGACACCACGACGCTCCAGCTTGCCCCGGGGCCTGACCGAGTACGACCGGATCGACGAGACCGGGGCGCTGTACCGAGTCGGCGACCCCGGCGCCCCCTCAGTACAGGCCAGCAGATCCTTCCGAGAGCTCACCCACCCGAGAACGGGGCGCCCATGTCCGGTGCCGAAGCGGGGGTGGCGGATGAACGACGCGTCGATGGACCGCATGCTCGAGGCCGGGCTGATCGAGTTCGGTCCCGACGACACCACCCAGCCGAAGCTCAAGCGGATGCTGGCCGACAACGCCACCGCTGTGCCCCGCTCCGTGTTCCGCCAGGAACGCGAAGGCGCCCGACACCTCGCCGGCATCGACGGCGTCGGCGCCTTCCCCTTCCCGAAGGACCGCGATGTGCTCGCCCGCTGGTTCGACACCGTCACCGGAACGGACGCACGGATCCTGGACCCGTTCCTCGGCTCCGGCACCAGCATCGAAGTTGCGATGGCGCTGAATGCCGCAGACGGCGGCACCCGGCAGGTCACCGGGATCGCCCTCGATGAGGGTGTGATCGTGACCGACGTGCTGGTCCCGCGCCTGCGCCACTGCGAAGCGACCTACGGCGAGCAGGTGGCACTGTCCCACGAGGTGATCGGCGCGCCCACTGCGGCCGCATGAACGATGTTCCTCCGAACGATGCCGTGTTCTCCATGAACGCGGCCCTGAACTCCGCCCTGCTCACCCTCCATGCCGGGCGGATCGACACCGCGCCAGGCCTTGAGCGGGACGGTGCCTACCTTTATGCCCGGGGCCTGCGACATGAGGTGCTGGCCAACAATCGCGGCATCTCCGAGCTCTTCGCGCCGTACCTGATCGCCGGGATTGTGTTCGCCGGACTCGAATCCCGCAGCATCCCCCACCACCCGCAGGAACTCCTGGCGACCATCGAGTTCGTCTGCCTCGAGGAGAACTCGTCCTGGCACCCGCGGCCCCTCTACGCCCGGATCCTCCAGCGCATGTCCGAGCCAGACCTGACCCGGGCCCTCGTGCTCGTGTGCGCGGGGATGCTGTCCGGGATCGCTGATGCCGTGCACACCACCCCAGAAGACCGTGCCCGCGAGCACCGGTGGGCCTTCAGCGAAGACATGGTCACCGGCGTCGACTGGGACGCGCTGCTCGGCAGGCAGCAGCCATGACCGGCTTCACCATCCAGTGGTCCCTCGAGGAGCACCTCACCGACCGTGCCCGCGCCGTCCAGCACGCCCTGATCATCCTGCAAGCAGCGAAGGTCGCTACCTGGGATGAGCTCGCCGAGATCCTCCGCACCGACCCAGCCCGTGCAGCCGAGATCCGGGCCGGCGTGAACCTACCGCTCCAGGACCTCGAGAACCTCGACGCCCACGAACAGACACTGCGGGGGCTCCGCCGACGAGTCGGCACCCGAGCCGCCGTCGTCACCACCATCCTCGAATGCGGCACCTGCCAGCGCTGGGCATACATCGCCGGGGGGTCCCCGCCCAAGAACTGCCCCTGGACCACCCGCTGTACCGGCAGCGTCGCGAAGATTGGCCCACCCGACTGTGTCCTGCGGGTCCGCTCCTGATCGCTCGAGCGTGAATTCGCCGCCCACTACCCCTCGTGACGGCACACGAGTGGGAGGGCGCGATGAGCAGCACCACGAACAGAGCACGCACCGACACGGGGCACCGGCCGAAGACCCCGCGGAAGGGTTCGGATCATCCAGGTGTCCTGCGGAAGAAGGACACGGGGGAGCGGGGCAACGGCGGCCAGTTCGGGACCCTCACCCGCGACGACGCCGACATCCGCGTCGTTTCGGACGATGGGCCGGAGATCCGCTACCTGACCGTCGGCTGGTACAACGAGAAGCTCGGCGACCACTTCGACGCCTCCGCACTCCTGACCCGTGCCGAAGTCGACGCCAACCGCGAACTGCTCGATGAAGAGGCCGTGTTCGAGCGGATCCGGCAGGACGCCGAGAAGCTGTGCCGGCGCCGCGGCGCGATCGAGCACACCGACGACGTCATCGGCGACACCGCCTACGACGTCATCAAGCGGATCCGCGACAGCGAAGACCGCGACGCCGGGATCCGGGCCGTCGCCACCGCCGCCCTGATCCGCCGCATCGTCCACGGCCACCTCGACCACCGCCTCAGCTCCGGCGAAGTCGAACGCTCCGAAGTCCGCTCCGGACAGGCACGGCTCGCCCGTCGCATCAGCCAGATGCAGCAGGAGAAGGGCCGCGAACTCTCCGGCCGGGAGATCGACCATCTCGCCGCCGAAGTCCGCGCAGGATTCCGGGCCAACAACCGTCCCCCGGAGGGCTTCCACATCTCCCGCAAGTCCCGCCACGTCCCGATCGACGCGCAGGAGAACCCCGGAAACCTGTTGTCCATCCCTGCTGACGAGACGGTCCTCGATGAGTCGAGGCGCAGCCCGTTCCCCGAAGCGATCGACCGCTCGAGGATGGACGCCGCCGAGATGCTCTACTTCGTCCACCACCGCGACCAGTCCCCGGTCCCGATCCACTCCCGCAGCACCGGCTCCACGATCTACAACACGATCGCCCAGTCCATGCGCGTCCCACCCGCGCAGCCGGACTCCATCTCCCACCGCCAGGCCCTGTCCGCCGGCCGCACCGTCCGCGCCCACGCTCGAGGCGTGCAAGGCGTGTGCGCCGACTACCTCAGCGGAATCCGGGACGAACGCACCGACGCCCTGTTCCTCCCCTTCGGCGACATCGACGAGGAGCGGCGTGAAGCGTTCGCGACCCGCTTCGAGGACAACGCCTACGCCGAAGAGATGTGGGGCTCAGCCCTGAAATGCGCCGACCCGCAGCTGAAGAACGTCGAATTCCCGACCCAACTGAACCAGCCGGCGTGAACACCCAAATGACTGTCGGCTTCAACGGTCCGTGGCGCGGAATCTTCAGCGCGCGGCGTGACGCATCGACAGGTCAGGCTCAGGCGGCGCAGCAGGAGAGTCTGGTGACGTCGGTGGTGAAGGACTGGGCGGTGAGCTTGAGGCCTTCAGCCATGGTCAGGTAGGGGCTCCAGAGGTTGGCGACCTGGTCGACGGTCATGCCGGCCTCAAGGATGTAGACACCGGCGGCGGCGAGGTCTCCGGCGTCCTGGGCGAGGGCGGTGATGCCGACGATAACGCCGGTGTCGGCGTCAGCGACGATCTTGATGAGCCCGCGGGTGCCCCTGTTCACGATCGCCCGCGGGACGTGCTCTAGGGGCAGGACGCGGCAGTCGCAGCGGATCCCGGCGGCGCGGGCCTGGTGGTCGGTCATCCCGACGGAGGCCAGGGCGGGACTGGTGAACACGACCCGGGGCAGGTGGCGGTAGTCGACCTCACGGCCGGCGCCGGTGAAGGCGTTATCGGCGACGAGGGTGCCGTGGGCGGCGGCGACGTACACGAACTGCGGGTGGGCGGTGACGTCTCCGGCCGCCCAGATGCGCGCGTTGGTGCTCCGCAGGTGGTCGTCGACGATCACCTCGCCGCGCTTACCGGCGCGCACGTCGACGGTGTCGAGACCGAGCGTGCCAGTGACCGGGCGGCGGCCGGTGGCGACGAGGACCTCGGCACCCCGGATCTCCTGTGAGCCGACGGCGGTGGTGGCGGTGACCGTGACCTCACCGCCGGCCGGGTCGCGGCGGACCGCGCTGGGCAACGCCCCGCGGATGATCTGGATGCCCTCATCGGCGAAGATTTCTTCCAGGGCGGTGGCGGCCTCAGGTTCCTCGTGCGAGGCCAGGCGTGAGCGGACCAGCATGGTGACCCGGGCACCGAGCCGGGCGAAGAGCTGGGCCTGCTCCATGGCGACGTAGCCACCGCCGATGACCAACAGCGATTCCGGGACGTAGTCCAGCTCCATCGCGGTCGTCGAGGTCAGGTAACCGGCCTCCTCGAGACCGGGGACCGGCGGCGCCCAGGGGGTGGAGCCGGTGGCGATGAGGAAGTGCGCGGCGCGGACCGTCTCCACCGTGCCGTCAGGGCCGGTGACGTGAAGTGCCGGCTCGGTCGGTGTGCCGACGAATGTGGCCTCCCCGGGGAGGAGGTCCCATCCGTACGCGGTAGCCAGGTCCAGGTACTTCTCGCGACGCAACGATCTGACGAGCTCATCCTTACCGGCGACCAGGACGGGCATGTCCACCGGTCCGACGTCGGGGAGCGCTAGGCCGGGGAACCGGGTGGCGTCGAGTGTGACGTGGCGGGCCTCGGCGGCCGCGAGTAGAGCCTTGGAGGGCACGCACCCGGTGTTCACGCAGGTACCGCCGACGGTGCCGCGCTCGATCATCACCACCCGCTTGCCCAGGTTGGAGGCGCGGATCGCGGCCGCGAACGCCGCCCCACCGGACCCGATCACCGCCAGGTCATACCACCTGCGCTTAGCCGCTGCACTCATGAGCTCCTCCTTCATCTCCCTCAGGATCGACCTTCCAGTGCACTGGAAGGTCAAGAGGGAGAATGAGTGGCATGCGGATCGGTGAGGTGGCCCAAGCGTCAGGCACGACAACCAAGACCCTGCGGTACTACGAGGAATTCGGACTGCTGCCGGCCGCGGACCGGACCCCGGCGGGTTACCGGGACTACGGCCCCGACGTGCTCGACCGGCTGGACTTCATTCGCCGGGGGCAAGCCGCCGGGCTGGCCCTGGCCCAGATCGGCCAGGTGCTGGGCATCCGTGACCGGGGGCAGGCCCCCTGCCAGCACGTCACCGACCTGCTCAACAGCCGCCTCGAGGTGATCGACCAGCAGATCACCCAACTCCAGCAACTGCGCACTACCGTCACCGCCCTGCGCGACGAGGCCGCATCTGCCGACCCGGCCACCTGCTCGCCCGGAGACGTCTGCCGCTACCTCTGACCCACTGACTCCCGATCCGGCTACGTGGCACCATCTCGGACATGACCGATGACAAGAGGTTGCGGTGCTCCTGCTGCGGACTGCTCCGGCCCCGCACGTCCCTTCACGCCCTCGGCAGTGAGCCCGCCTACATCTGCCGGCGCTGCGGACTCTGGGTCGCACTCCGGCTCCATAGCGACTACTGACAGCGCGTCACTTGCTCCGTGAACCGAACCAGGTCGGCTGCCGCTACCTTGCGGGCTCTCGATAGCCTGCTCCCTCGCGGCCTCGTCGAGCCGGTACCAAACAGGGGCACCCCAGCAAGCCAGTTACGTGCCGGTAGTTTACGGATGCCAATAGGGTGTGAATTCGTCTACCAAATGGCGGGGTTTTTCCACCGCTCCGTGGCGCCCTACCGCCGCGGTTCCGCGGAAAACAACTGAGTGCAAGCGTCGCGATCCGTACGGCAACGGGCGCGTCTGATCGAACCGTTGGCGCCCGTTGCTGCCCAATCAGAGACCGAAGGCTCCGCCGGTGACGAGGATGACGATGCCGAGGCCGATGAGAACGATGGGGAAGAGGATGTGCTCCCAGCGTTCGAGGACTTCGGCGATCGGTGGGCGGGTGGCGACGAACTTGGCCAGCACCACCAGGACCGCGACGAGTGCGAGGAAGACGATGCAGTATGCGACCACTGCGAGAGGCTCCACGCTCAGGAAGACCGGGGTGTAGACACCGATGTTGTCACCGCCGTTGGCGAGGGTGACGCCTGCGACTGTCCACACGCCGACCTTCTTGCCGGCAACCTTGGCCTCGTCATCATCGTCGTCATCGTCTCCGCGCCAGGCTTGCCACGCGGCCCAGAGACCGAGGCCCAGAGGGATGAGGCCGAAGTACGGGATGGCTGCCGATGGCAGGAACGCTCCGGCGCCGATGGTCACCAGAACAGCGGCACCGAGGATGCCGGCGAACCCGAGGTACTGCCCGGCGAGAATGCGGGCGGTGGTGCCGCGCTGGCCCGCGCCTCGGGCGAAGAAGAGGGAGAGCACGATGATGTCGTCGATGTTGGTCGCTACGAACAGGCCCACCGCCTGCAGGACCGAGGCGAGGATCACGCGCCCTCCCCAGCTGCGTCGCATCCGTAAACGGAGCAGGCAGGATCGATGCACGGGGCATCTTCGTCCACTGCCAGGGTGGCATCAACCAGCGCCGTCAGCGCCTGCGCCAGGTGCGAATCGGCGATCTCATACCGTGTCCGGCGACCCTCGGGCTCGGAGACGACGATCCCGCAATCGCGCAGGCATGCGAGATGGTTGGACACGTTGGGGCGCGTCAGATCCAGATCTCGGGCCAGTTCCGCCGGGTAAGCGGGCCCATCGAGCAGAGTCAGGATGATCCGGGACCGGGTCGGGTCGGCCAGTGCGCGACCCAGGCGGTTCATCACGTCGAGACGTGAAGCAATAGTCAGCATGCACTGAACTATACAGTGCGGCTTGAACAGTCGATGACCGGCGGCCTGGTGTTCTCGATCTCGTGACCCATTGCACGGCTATCGCAGCTGGAATCCTTCGGACAGTGAGGCGGCGACGTCGCCGGGGGTCAAGTATCGAGACGCTTCGGCAAAGCCCGTCCTCGGCGGCGCCCCATGATAAACGGGCTCGGGTGCGTCCCAAGAAGCTTCAGCTTTATGGGGCACGCGACTGGGCCCTTGTGGACTCGCCTCGAGCTGGGTCGATAGTGGGCCGGGATGTCTCGCGAAGCCGTCGCACCGTATTTCGTCTCAGATCTTCCGCGTGCTGGTGAGCCAGGCTGTCACTATCGGGTACACCCCAGCGCGACAGTCTGTGCCGAGGGGTGCCAGCCGTGTCAGTGAGGTCATGCTCGGCCCACTGCGACAGTTCTGCCCGAGGGTCTAAACACGGTGAAACCCTCCGGGCAGCGCGTGGCCCACGTATGTCGGCTTCAACGGTCCGGGGCGCGGAGTATTCGATGCTCCAGGGCCCGAGCTCTGGGCCGTGCGAGGCCTATCTGATCTATCCCTGGCACGTCCCATCGCCAGGGCCGCGCCCCGAGCGATCACCCCAATACTCGGCGACGAGTTGAGAAACCCCCGCCCACTACTCACGCCGAAAGGGCACCAGCCCGCAGCATCGACTTGTGAAGGAGGCAGCGGGAGACCGCGACTCGTATGGATGCAAGCTCCGTCGACCTCAGCGGCGCCTGGTCGCAGATCTGGGCCCGCATCGCCCCGGAACTGCAGGGCTTCGACCTGTTCCTCATCTTCCTCGCCGTGGCGGTCGCCGTCGTGGTGACCGTCAAGTACATCTACGACAGCCGACGCAAGGGCGGCGGTGACGTGCGCTCCGTGACCGTCGGACTGGTGATCGCCGCACTGCTCGCCGCACCCGGACTGATCATCCCGCTGCTGCTACTCATCGCGGATGGCCTCATCGCGATCTTCATCGCCATCATCGGCCTGATCGACATGTAGCCGAAAGGTCCAGGACAGCAGCAGAGGGAGGAGTCGCGGGTGAACGACGAGCAGACTGCCGACCGGGAGGTGTACCTGTACAACCTCACCGACATGACTGGCAAGAGCGCACAGGCCGAGCGCCGGTCCGTGCACTTCACTCTCGAGATGCGTCGCGGAACGCTGATCGCCAACGTCCTCGCCGTCCTCACCTCAGTCCTGGTCATGCTGATCGCATTCCCCGTCGTGCGCCTGCTCCCGCTCGTGCCGTTCTGGGCGGTCGTGATCCCGGGGTCGGCGGCTTACGTCGCGATCCTCGCCATCACGCTGCTCCGGCAGCGCCGGGGATTGCGGCTTTCGCAGTGGCGAGCGTTCTACGACAAGAAGCGCGCCCAGACTGGTGTGTTCATCCAGTGCGGCGCCGTCGTGGACCCGCTGTCCTCGACCGCCCTGCTGATCACGCCCTCGAGCACCTCGAACGAGCACCGCCCCGACTGGGACCCTGACCTGATCCTCGACGAGGTGAACGCCTGATGCCCACCACCACACACCGGCCACGGGCCTGGGCACGCATTCTCGCCCCACTGGCGATGATGATCGGAGCCTTCGCGCTCGTCCTCGGCCCCGCCTACGGTGACGACCTCACCGCGCCGGGAGAGACGATCACCTCGGCCCCGCAGACCGCGATCCTCCAGGCCGCCGGAGTCCAGCCTGCAGTACTGGACAGGGGCGCCCCGGTGGACAATATGCCCGCCTGTGCGAGCGTTGGTGGTGGCGAGGACCCCATCAAGTGCCTGCCCATCGTGCGCTGGGCGAACGCCATGCAGCTCGGCGACAGCGTCGAGTTCAACGTGACCCAGCCGCTGCGCAGCGTCGAGGTCAACATGATCGAGAAGACCAGCTTCACGGGAATCCTGGCCGTGGGGAACTTCGCCTGGCTCGCCGCAGCGCTGCTGGTCAACGCCGTCACCAACTTCGAAGTCAATGCACTGCTGGCCAAGCCCTTGAACGACTTCGCGGCCACGTTCGGCAGCTCGATCATTGAATCCGGAGCGATCTTCCTCATCCTCACCGTCGGCCTGCTCAGCCTGATCCTCGGAGCGGCCCGGGGCCAGTGCGGGCTGCGGCGCCTCGCGATGATGATCCTCAGCCTCGGCATCTTCACCGCCATGGTGATGGGGTCGATGAACGACCGCGGCCAAGGCACCACCTACGACCCCGGGACGTTCTCGCCCGCCTGGATGGTCCAAGAGCTCTCCGGAGCCTTCTCCGCAGCATCGGACACCATCGCGGCACCGATCTCGAACCGATCCTCCCAAGCCTCCACCGTCTTCTCCGCGGACGCCAAGGCCGACCCCACTTCGTGCAAGTCCTACATCGACACCCTGCACGCCCAGTACACCGGCTACTACGAGAAAACCGGCCAGACCGCCCCCGCCGCACTGGACGTCATGTCCCGCTGGTGGGAAGAGACCGCCTACCGCGCCTACGCAGACATCCAATACGGGGACCAGTCCAGCCTCGGCGCCGACTACTCCGCCTGCCAGCAACTGGAGACCAACACCAACATCGACCCCCACGACCGCGCGGCCATCCTGGAGGAGGCCTATTCCAGCGGCGAGGACGATTACTCCGCTGCCGTCCCGCCCGCCGGATCGCCCATGCTCAATGGCGGGTTCACCAATGAGGACCGCGCAGCCCGCCAGAACCAAGCCTGGGGCCTCTGCCAGGTCGACGCCTCCGGCAACTACACGCTCCGCTCCGACCTGCCCGCCGAAGGGATCAAGGGCGGCAAGATCGGCGGACCACTCACCCCCGAAGCCTGCGCCCAGATCTTCACCGGTGACGGCGTGAACAACGAGACCGGGGTCGTGTTCGCATTGCCCTTCGCCGACAAGGTCTCCCCGGACGTGACCGTCGGCAAGGTCAAGGACATCCAGTTCGCGGTCGTAGGCGACGCGAGCCTCCTGTCCAACCCCGAGAACGGGCTCGCCGAGCACCCCGAGGCGTACTCCTACGTCTCCAACTCCGCTGGCACGATCCGCACCTCGACCACGATGCTCGCCATCACCTACGCGATCAGCGCGCTCATCGGCGCCGCGGCCATGTCGATTCTCGCCGCAGTCTTGTTCATCATGAAGCTGCTCGCGCACGTAATGGCGTTCTTCCTCATCATCGCGGCACTGGCCGGTGTCATCTCCCAGGGGTTCGGCTCCGCCGCCAGCTTCTTCAAGGGCTGGATCGGCTACACCGCAATCACCTCCGTCACGACACTGCTGTTCGCCCTCGTCATGCTGATCGCCATGGCACTCATCCGCACCGGCGACGCGGTTCTGGGCGGCTGGGCCACGGCCATGATGCTGTGGATCGGGATCTGCCCCGCCATGTCGATCCTTCTGCTGAACTGGATGTTCAAGCGACTGTTCCGGACCCACAGCCCATTCACGCTCCGGGGGATGCAGGCCATGGCCGGTAATCCCCTGGCCGTCGCGGGCGCCGTCGGTGGCGGGGGAGCACTCACCAAGAACCTCCTTGAGCAAGGCCGCAGGAAGCTGACTGGTGCCGCCATGGACACCGCGAAGGGCCGACTCCTCGGACGCAAGGACACCGCCAACTCCAAGTCCGCCGCCGCCAACGAAGAACTCGTCGGCGACGCCACGAACACGCCCCAGGTCGACTCCGAGAAGTCGAAGCAGAAGGCGATCACCAGCGGCACCGAGGACGCCAAGGGCACCGTCACCGACGGAGCAAAGGACTCTGAGGATGCCCAGGCCGTCGAAGGTGACAGCGCCGCGAAGGTGACCGAGGGTTCGGACTCTTCGATCACCGATGCAGAGAGCGGGAATCGAGAGCAATCTGGAGTCGAGGTCAAGGGCGAAGTTGATAGCACGGGGCTGGTTGCCGATTCGCTCGACGGGCCCGACGATGAAGCGCAAGCTCCTATGTCCTTCGGCGCGCGCCTGGAGGCGTTCGAGGCCGACGGCCGCCACGATGACCGGATCGACGGCGCGACCAATCGCGCCGCCGGCATGGCGATTGCGGCCGGATCCGAGACGAAGTCCCTTGGCCGTCATGGTCGGCTCGCGATGCACCGGGTCCGCTCCGTCCCGGACAACGTGCGCCGACAGATCAGCGGCGGTGCCGGACTGCTCCAACAGAAGTGGACCGAGGGCAAGGCGACCCGCAGCGCGATCTGGAACAACAAGGCCCTGACCGCGCAGTACCTCGCCACCCGCGGCATCGGGGCAACCACCAAAGTCGTCGGCACCGCAGGCACCAAGCTCGCCGACGCCGCCACGAACCCCGCCACCTACAAGGCCGCAGTGAAGGGCGCCGCCCTGTACGGGGGTCTCGCGCTGGCCTCGGGCGGACTGGCCGTCCCTGCCGCAGTGATGGGCGGACGAGCCCTGCTGAAGCACCGCCGAAACATCGCCCACGGCACCGCCACGGCCGCCGGAACCGGAGTCGCAGCGCTGACCGGGCTGGCCAAGACCGCCTACCGGGCCGGCATCCCCGAGATGACGGCCTCTGACCGGCAGGAGGTGGTGGAGTCGATGGAGCTCGAGTCGCGTATCCGCGCCGACCAGTCCGAGAACACCCGCGCCCCGATCACCGAACTCGCCCACGGACTGCCCGTTGTTCAGGAGCGCCAGCTCGCCGCTGAGATGCGCGACGCCACGGCATCGTTCGATGCCTTCGAGGCCGAGAACGGTCGCACCCCGGACGCGAGTGAACGTGCCGCAATGGTCGACGGACTGCCGTTCTTCGAGTCGATGAACCAGGACGCCGAGTTGCGAGCACTGTTCGAGCAGAAGGTCGCCGCCGAGGCCGTGCAGGCGCAGGAGTTCTTCGACGACTACGCCGTTGAGCACGGCGCTGAGCTTCAGCCGGAGCGGATGCGGGAACTGACCAAGGAGCTGCCGTTCTATGCCCAGTCCATCCGGGGACTGGACCCGCGCCAGGGAACCCTCGAGCTCGCCGGCACGGGCAACGACTTCGCGCCCCGTCTTGACGCGGTGAACGAGCTCCGGTCGTATGACCCGCTGGCAGCATCAACGCCCGTCGCGGTGCCGATCCGTCAGGGGGCGTTCGACCTCGAGGGGAGCCGTGAGCAGCGATGACGACGCAACCTCGCGCCCCGTCCGGCAGCCCCGAGGGTGGCCGATTCGATACCATCTCCCGCCCCGATGCGCTGATGGATGCCACACTCGTGCCCATGAGCGAGAACGGAACGGACGGGTCGATCTACTTCCCCGAGCGCCTGCACAGCGCCGACGAGCACCTTTCGTGGTGGTCCACCGTGCCCGTTCCCGACGAAGTCCTCCAGTCCGTCATGGACGACTACACCAGTAGTCGTGCAGTCACTATCAACTCGATGGTTCCGGACTTCGAGAAGCCAGCGAAGCAACCCGGGTGGAGCCAGGCAGAACACGAGGCTCGCTCCCGCGATAAGGCTGAGGAGTACAACCAGAGCCTGCGTCGGTGGAAGGAGCACGTCCCCGAGAAGCTTGATCGGTTCGCCGTCCGCGACGCCGTTCGCACCCACCTTGCCTGGACCTACCGCTACACACTCCCCGCCGATGAGCAGACCAAGGTCGAACAGGCTCGGCTCACCGTCGGCGACTTCCGTGGCACACCGGCCGAGGTCTCCACGCACTTCGCGATGCCCGGGTTCGCCGCCCGGCACCCGGAAGCGTTCACGCGCCTGCCCGACGACAACACCGTTCTGCGCCGGCAGCTTGAGCAGCTCCGCGCCCAGGTCGACGCCGTCGACACGACCACCAAGAAAATGTACGTCAGCGACATGGTCGAGCAGGGCTACTCCTCCGACCAGATCGAAGCCGACCTGCGCGGTGAACGCCCCGGCGCCCCTGTCGGTGGCCGAAAGGCACTGAAGAGTTTCAAGAAGGACTGAGCTGGAGGTAGTCAGCCGTCGGTTCTGCTGACGTACGTGACACCTCGCCGATCGATCTCCACCTTAAAGATGCTTTCACCCTTGCCGGCGAAGATAACGCGCCAGCCTCCGTCGCGAAGCTCTTCCTCGCCAGTTTGCCGCAACGCAGAGCGTTCAATACTGTAGGTCGTGACGACGCGCGCGGAGGCCCTCTCGATTGCCTCCTTGCGGGTCAATAGGTCTTCGTCGTGTGACCCGAGTCGAGTTAAGATGCGCTCTATGTAGAAGCCGATGACAGCCGGAGTTATTACTTCGCTCACCTCAAGTATCAGCGCGATCGCATCGCCGGAAGCTCCCCAGTTGACGTGCGACTCTGTGATCTTGAGGTCGTGCATGTGAGGGACCGAAGGGTCCTCCTCACTCCGAATCATCTCCGAGAGCTCCGCGAGTAGAAGACTCTTGAATTCTTCGTCTGACTCGCCCGCATTCGGGGTGAACGAAAAGACTGATGCATCTATACGGGGTGAAATAGTGCTCGCTTTGCGTGCAATTGTCACCTCTGCCTGCATAAGGCGGCTGAGGCCTCGGGGGTTGAGGAAAACTTCATCGTGGGTTGGCACTATTTGTTATACCTGTGTTCTCTAATGTGACGATCTGCCATCCGGCAGCGTGAATGTCGGGTAGGAGTCAGGAAAAGGTTAGCGTCCGCGGGACTGAGCGTGCTGGCAGGACCGACCCGCTTTGGAGGCCTGCGCGGATCATCGCACGTGCCAGAGACAATAAAGGTCCAGGCAATGCAGCTGGAACCGAGAGGCGCTGACAAGCTTCAGCAACGAAGGGGCCGCAACGTCACGGTGCTCACGGTGAGCTCAGGTGCGGCCGCGCAGCTACGCAGCACCGGCCTCCCGGAAGGCTTCCAACATTTGCACCTTCTCCAGGGCCCTCATCTTCGCCTGCGCGGGCTCGCGGAGCTCGATGGGCTGGCCGGCGAGGCGCGAGACCATCGCGGCGATGACGACGGCGTCGGCGACGTCATTGCCGGTGATCTCGGCCTGCTTGTAGGTGGCGGCAGCGGTGACGAGAACGAGGTCCTTACCAGCGTTGCCCTTGCCTGTCGCGTACATCATTCGCGACGGGGGAGAGACCTCCACGACCGGGACGCTGCGGGCTTCGAGCTGCCCGACGATCCACCACCACAGCCCCGAGCGGTCATGGATCTTTCCGGCGTTCCGCATCCCGTAGGCCGGCGATTCGATCCCGACCACGTCGGCGTCATCGACGAGGTCCAGGATCTCCGCCGTGATCTTCTCCATGCGCTCGAAGCGGGTTCGGACGGTCTCCGTCCCCGGAGCGGGCGGCTTCGACGTCACGGTCGCGGTCTCTACACGTTCGGGAGAGCGGACCACGGCCACCCCCGTGCTGGTGAGGGACGGGTCGATTCCGGCGATGATCATGCCGCGTCCAGGTGCTCGTGGAGGCGCTGGCTGTGGGTGCGCAGGCGCCGGATCCCGCGCTGCAGGTCTGACTCCAGGTCGACAGCCTCGACATGGACGCCAGCGTGCCGGCAGGCGGTCTCGACCCGGGCGCGGAGCTCCTCGCCAACGGGGCTGAGGGTCTCATTGCCGTCGTACCGGTTGCGCATCATCGTGTCCGGGAGATTGCGAACGTTCACGCTCAGCGAGGGCCTGCCCTGGTCGATCGTGATGACGGGGATGTAGCTCGGGCCGGTCGGCAGCGACTGGTCCTGGCACTGCTCGGCGAAGGTCTGCAGGAGCTTGTCCTGTATCGCTCGCGCCTCATCGAGCGTCGCCGGCCTGGCACCAGTGCCGATGCGAGGGGTCGGGGGTTGTGGGTGTTGCTGCATCCATGCGCTCAGGGCGTGTTGCTGGGCTGCCGATTCGCACAGCGCCTCGGCCTCGTACAGGTCGTCATCGGCCATCCGATCGGCGATCGCGCGGGCGATCCGGCCGGCATTCGCGGGGTCGTGGGCGGCCAGGGCCGGGCTCAGTTCTGCGAGACGTGCCTCGGCTTCGGTGGGGGAGAGCTCGTGGGTCTCGTAGGCGAACTCCGCCAGGTGGCGATGGACGACGTAGGGGTGGTCCAGATCGCCGTTGATCAGAATCGTCGATCCGTCATCGAGGGTGACGTGCGTGAGGGTGCCGTCGTCGTCGTGGTGCTCGACCGTTCCATCGAGCAGGACCCGGTCGGCGATCGTCCCGTTCTCGTGGAACGTCGAGTCCGCATCGGAAGTCGGGTACTCCCAGGAGATCCCCGCATCCTCGTGATCCCAGTCCACCATCGGATCCAGCGGGTCCGCGGCGACGTCGATGTCGGCCTCTGCGCGGGTGGTGGTGGCGAACTCTCCCGGATTGCCCTGCTCGCCGGTGTCGCGCTTGCGGGGCTTCAGGGTGTGCTCCGACATGGTCCGCTCCTCGTCCTCGTCATCGGGTCTCACCGCGGGCAGTGGGCGAGCACGTTCCTTCGCGGGACGGCGGTTCAGCCCCACTTGTGCAGGAGCAGGTCATTGCGGAAGTCGCCGAGGGTGGCGCTGACCGTGGCGGAGAGGTCCTCGTCGGTGACGCCCTCGTAGCCGGTGTGGGTGAGTTCGAGTGTGCTCGAGGCCGAGTTCCACCTGGCCTCGCCGGGGAATCCCAGGTCGTCACCGAATGCTTCGGGGTCGTCGCTGTGCGTCTCGAGGTAGGCATCGACCTGATCGTCGGAGACCTCGTCGTCGCGGACTTCCCAGGGCACGAACCCTTCGCGGTACCCGGAGGTCGGCAGCTGATCTCGGTTGATCTGGATCGAGACGACGGTGCGCCCCTCGGCATCGAATCGAGCTTCGATGTGCTCGGTGAGGTGGCGGAGCGCGGAAGACACGACCACGTCCCGCCCAGGCGCCGGGGACTCGGGGAGCCGAACCGCGACGTCGTGCCGGGCAGTCACAGCGAACTGGCCGCCGTTGCCCTGCTCGCCGGTGTCGCGCTTGCGAAGCTTCGTCGTGGCCATGCCCGTGCCTCCTCGCTGAACGTCTCTTGCCCCGGGGAGTGGGCGAAGGCTCCACGTGGCGGGACGGCAGCCCGAGCAACGAAGGGCCCCTCGCCTACGCTGCGTGAGCGGGACGAGGGGCCGGCGGACGGTGACGTGCTGTCAGACAGCAGTAACCGTTCGGGTGCGGGTGCCGGCGAGGGTCTTCACCTTCTCGGGGCGAAAGCCCGACCAGTGATCCCTGTCGGTGACGACGACCGGGGCTTGGACGTAGCCCAGCGACTTGACCTTCGCCAGCGCCTCGGCATCCTCGGTGATGTCGACGACGTCGTAGGCGAGGCCCGCCTTGTTCAGCGCGCGCTTTGTCGCATCGCACTGCACACAGTGGGGTTTGGAGTACACAAGCGAGCAGAGATGCATTGGATGAATCAATGGTCTGGTTGTTGACTCGGCCTCACCGCGCACCGCGGGACCGGTTCGACGTGACTGAGCGGCTTCGCTGCCGCGTGGCTTTCGGCGGATCCAACCCTTTCTTTGCCTGGTCAAGAGCCCAATCGGGGCTTGCTGCATGCTGCGAACACCGCTCCGGAGGAAACCGTCCGATCGCAGACCTCTCGTTGCGCTGACAGACTCCATGATACGTTCACAGCATGTTTGATGCAGTAGAAGGAATCGTGAGGTGTGGGTGGTGACCCGTGAGGTCCGGTCCCTGGCTCCGGTGTTGCTGCTGGACCCGGCTCGCTCGACGTTCGATGAGATGCTGCGCCGGTACGCCGTGTCGATGCGTTCTCGCGGACTGTCAGAAGGCACGATCCGGGTGCATCAGTTTGGCGTGAAGCGGTTCTTCCGTTTCGCTGGGACCTATCCGTGGGAGTGGCGGCCGCAGGACGTCGAGGACTTCACCTCGTCGCTGCTGTCTCGCCCGGAGCCGTTGGCGCACTCCACGATCCGGGGCTACCACCAGATCTTGAAGGGCTTCTGCGGGTACGTCTCGCACCCGTCCTACGACTGGGCCGATGTCTGTCTAGAACGGTTCGGGGCCGCGCCAGCCCAGATCTGTCATCCGTGGAACACCTTCGCGCACCTGGCCGAGTTCGAAGCGCGGCCCACTCGACGGCCGTTCGGGTACGACGAGCTCGAGGCCTTCTTCGCTCAGGCCGATGAACGCGCCCACGACCTACTCGAGGGCCGCAAGAAGGGTGCGTTGCCCGCATTGCGTGACGCCCAGTTCTTCAAGACGGTCTACGCGTTCGGGCTCCGACGTCGCGAGGCGGTGATGCTCGATCTGAACGACCTCCGCCCCAATCCCTACGTTCCCGAGTGGGGCGCGTATGCGAAGGTGCAGGTTCGATACGGCAAGGCGATGAGGGGATCACCGCCTCGCCGCCGCACCGTGCTGGCGTGCCCGGAATTCGCGTGGGCGTCGGAAGGGCTTCGCTACTGGGTTGAGGAAGTCCGTCCGCGGCTCGCACCTGCGACTGATGCTCTGTGGGTCAGTGCGCGACGCACTCGCATGACAACCCGCACGGTGGACCACCGGTTCGCGCAGATCCGCGAGGCGGCGGGCTTGGATCCTGCGCTGACGTTGCACAGCCTCCGCCACTCCTACGTGACCCACCTGGTCGAGTTCGGCTACGCCGCCCAGTTCGTGCAGGAGCAGGTCGGACACAATCACTCGTCGACGACCGCGATTTACACGTCGGTCGGTGACGATTTCAAGAATCGGATCTTCCAAGAAGCGCTGCGGCGCGTGCTCGGAGAAGGAGAAACCGCATGACCCGGCAGTTCGATTGGCATCTTCGCCGCAAGCTTGCCGAGCGCGGCATCTACAAGACCACCGAGCTGGTGCCGCTGCTCGCCGAGCAGGGCGTGAAACTCTCACGCGAGCAGGTCTACCGCCTGGTGACATCCAACCCGCAACGACTGAATATCGAAGTCCTCGACGCGCTCTGCGTGATCCTCGACTGCACACCGAACGACCTGATCAGCTTCACCGTTGCGGCACGTGCGCAGCCAAAAGCCGCCGATGGCGGCACGGTCACCGACATCGGCACACTCAAGACTGTCCCGGCACGGATCACCCGGCCCGACAAATCGTGACCTCTCGATCATCTACCGCTCTTCTCGACAACACCGCCGCACTGCTCGCTCACGGTGATCCGTGGACGGCGGTCGGCGAGGCGGGGGTGCGTGCACTGCTCGAGCAGCTTGCCCCCACGCCACAGGGGCAGGCACATTTTCGACGTTTCCTTGCCAGGGTGGACGCGACCTGGATCAGCGACGCCGATCCGCACCTTCCCCGTCAGGCGCAACGTTTGCTGCGGATGCTCCGAGCCAGCGGGTTCCCGGTCGTACTGCCAGCATGCGGCGAATGCGGCGGGGGACAGCTACTCACGCAAACGCTCGAGGATGGGCGTAGAGTCTGCAACACGTGCCGGAAAGCTCGATACACCCGTCGCTGCGATGAGTGCGACAAGACCAGAGTGATCTCGCACCGCATCGAGGGGAAGAGCGTGTGCGGCACGTGCCGCCGCCGGCAGCCGGAGGCGAAGGAGGCGTGCATCCGATGCGGGCACGACCGGCTCGTCCAGAACAGAACAGCGGATGGCCCGATCTGCCCCCAGTGCGCGCCCGGCAAGATCGAGCCTTGCGTCCACTGCGGCAGGGAGCGGCGAGTCCGGGTCAAGTTCCTCGGCGGCGCGACTTGTGACCCCTGCTTCAGCATCATCCGCGGCACACGCCGCCCCTGCCCGCGCTGCGGCACGGTCGGCCTGGTCGCGTCGGTCGCCGACGACGGTACTCTGGCGTGCTCGGCATGCACCGGGGTGCGATCGCGGTTCATCTGCGCCGAGTGTGGCGTCGAGGACATCCGCAACGGGAAACGCTGCTACCCGTGCCTTGCACGCATCGCCATAGACGACCTGTTCGCCGCCGGAACGCCCGCCCGCCGTCGGGCGCTCGAACCGCTCCGGCAACGCCTCTTCGAACACCCTGAACCCAAGAGCATGGCACGCTGGCCCGGCCGCAGTGCATCCGCAGCGATCCTGTGTGAAATTCTCACCGAGGACATCGAGCTCACCCACGAAGCGTTGGACCGCCACCCCACGGTCCAGGCGGCGAGCCTGCTACGGCATTCGCTCGTCGACGTGGGCGCGCTCGAACCGCGGGACACCGCATCCGTGCAGTTCATGGCCTGGATCGACACGTTCCTCCAGGGCCGCCCCGAACACATCACGCGCACCCTCGGCCCGTTCTGCCGGTGGCACGTTCCTGCCCGCATCCGGCTATTCGTCCAACGCAACGGGATCACAGACGGCACGTTCGTTCGCGCCCGCCGCGTGTGCCGTATCGCCGCTGACTTTCTCGCCCACCTTGATACTGATGGGATCGAGCTGAAGACCGCCCCGCAAGACGCCGTGGAGTCTTATCTCGACCGGTACCCGCGCAACTTCGAACCGCTCGCTGTGTTCTTGCGCTGGGCGTCGCAGAGAGGCATCGCCGAACGGATCCACCCGGTCCCTTCTCCATATGCGATTCCCTATACCGCGTACCCAATCGATACCTACCGGGCGTGGATGCACCGATTCGCGACCGACGAAACAATCCGGCTCAGAACCCGCATCTGCGGGCTACTCGCCGGGATATCGGGCAGGCCAAGCACGACGATCGCAGGCCTGACCACCGCCAGCATCATCGATGACACCGACGGGATGCAGCTCCGGCTCGGGGCGACACCCTTCCAGCTGCCGCCGCCCTTGCCAGCGCTGATCCGACGGCAACTCGCCACCCCACGGCGATGGGACACGGAGTCAACGTGGATCTTCCCGTCGAAGCTGCGAGCTGGTGAACACGTGCACGCCAGCCGGTTCACCACCGAACTGCAACACCTCAACTGCGGCCTGGTCGAGCTCCGAGGAGCCGCACTGCTAAACCTCGCCGCCACCATGCCCGTCGCACCACTCTGCGACCTCACCGGAGCGTCACCGAACGTTGCTGCAAGATGGCAGACCGTCGCAGCATCCGCCTATGCGCAATACCCCGCGATCCGGCCTCGAGCCGAGCCCGACCACAGCATCTCTGTCCGAAGTCGCGCGAACGAGTAACCCGCGTGTTCGGGAACCTATGCAGGGGAGTAGGGACGCTCGGCGTACCGTACACATATCCACGCTCGCCCGTCACCGTCTTGTGACTCGGTACGCGCGCAGGTAGCGTGCCGCAGACGAACACTGTCGTTTATCAAATCACACTGAGGGGTAGATCACGATGGCGCGATCCACGCACGGGGGTAGAAGAGTATTCGGGGCGCTGACATCAGTCTTGCTCGCGGGAGCAATGGTTCTTGCGGGAACCGGTGTCGCTGTCGCGGAACAGCCAGCGTCAGAGACCGTTTCAGCGGAACGAGTCGAGGAATCTCTGCAGAACGTAGAGACGCATGATTCCGACTTGTTGGTCGCGCCGGTTTCGCCGGACGCCTATGGGGCTGATGGCTTGGGATACTCGGTTCCTATTGGTGGTGGGAGCGTTGGAGTTCCTAGCGACGCCTCGCAGGGCGTGACGTTCCAAGAAGCCGGAGGTGAAACCCTAGCCATTCAATTGCCGAATTCTGAAAAGGCTGACTCCGTGGAGTTGCTTGAGGACGGCACTTTTACATATCCAGATACGAGCAGCGCTAACGCCGTCGTGGTGACGGAGCGTGGCGTGCAGATGCTGACTGCCATCGCGAATGAGGAAGCCTCGACGAGCTACACCTACGAGCTCGACCTCGCTGAGGAGCAGAGTATCCAAGTGACTCCTAGCGGGGCAGCCATGGTGGTTGATGCTGCTGGTAATACGGTGCTGGTGTTCGGAGAGCCGTGGGCCTCGGATGCGGAGGGCAAGCCCGTCGATACCTGGTTCGAGGTAGACGGGCCGACTTTGACTCAGGTCGTGGACCACCAGGACACCGAGAACGTCGCTTACCCCGTCGTGTCTGATCCGATCTTCCTTGCACCGTGGATGGTCAAGTGCCTGGTTGGCATTGGCCTCAAGGGCCCCGACATCACGCGCATCGCACAGCTGGGTACTCCCTACTCAATCTTGGCCGCCTTCGGCCGTGGGGCCGTAGCTTGCATCTTCATGAAGTGATGTCGATGTTCAGACGCCGAAGCAGATCCGAGCTCGAAGCAGATCTCCTAGAAGTTGAGAGGCAGATCGGCGATAACCCTCTCGCATCAGAAAGAGTGGTGGCGGCTCAGAGCGTGGTGGAGCGCAACGAAGGGGAGGGTAAGGAGAAGATCTCTTCGATTCTGGCTGAGCGGGGGCTTCCCAGCCTCGAGGAACTAGGTCGAGTCCAGTTGCGAAACACGACGCGCTGGTGGCGGCTCCATCGCCAGAAGAAGCGCCTAACGCGGCAACTGGAGCGGTAACAACTATCAGCTAGCCTTCCATGAAGATCACGGAGGGCTGGCTGGCGTCTTGGACTTCGCGACTTTGCGAACCATTGATATGACCACACCGGGGTCAGTTAGTAGCTCGCGGCTCTCCGGATTGCGTATGAACTGATTCAGCATTCCTTGAGTGCTCAAGAGGCTCCGATACCAGTAGCCGCCGAAATGGTGTCGGCTAACCGGGAGAGAGATAGTAACGCCATCGACGTCCGTAATTGCAGTGCTTCCGTCTTTTGGGACGAAGCCTGGATCGTCGTACACTGCAGCGATCAGCGCTGCGTATGAGATCTGCGTTATCCATCCTGCAAGTGCGTGCCTGGAACTCTTCAAGTCTAGGTTAAGTAAGACAATCTCGGACCAATCGAACGCCGATCGCCATTCGTTCTGGACGAGGTGAACGACTCCCGGGGGTGTGAGCAGCAGAGCGTGGCGACGGGGGTCGCCGACAGCGAGGCCTTCCGCCACTTCTTCCAGCGGGCCGAATCGCTCCAATACTCCCACCTCCTAGCTATCGAAGTTCGACGGCCGTTTAACGGCTTCATGATCGGTGCCGCTGAGCTGCCGAGTGATCACAGCATGATACTCGTCTAATACGACGTGGGGCGCGACCATGCTCGTTCTCCCAATTTCCCCGGCAACCGCGCGCGGAGCCGCTTGGGCTCTCAGTTCCTAGCATCGGCAAAGGTGAAGGTGAACCAACATCGGCGCTGCCGGCCGTTGGGTGACCGTTCGCGGCGAGTTTCGTCTGCGGCGCGCGCGTCGCTACAGGGACTGTTGCTCAGGCCGAAGCTAATCGGGCTCGCCGTCACTATCTCAAAGATGGAGGGCATCGTCGGCGTGATCGTCGCGACGGCAACGAGTCGCCATGGGACGGCTGGACCGCGACCTCAACAGGAAGGGCAATCACACCGCAACTGCGAAGTCATTCGAGAGTTGCTCACTGCGATAGAGCACTTGCACCAGACGGTGATGGCCATCGGGGGAGTCCTCACTTTCGGCTGGGGCGGCACGCCGGTCTTTCCGGGGCCGCAGGTATGCGCCAGGTGAAGTGGGCGGAGGATTCTCGAGTCAGTGGCCCCGGGACTTGGCCGGGCGGCTCGGACCCGGGCATGTGCAGGAGGGCACCGAGGTCAGCCAAGGCCCTCCGTCAGCTGATGAGGTTCCGACGCACCTGGGTCATGGTGGCGGCATCTTCGACGCCTTCCTGGGCCTCGATCAAGCTGTGCCAGTCGCTGCCATGTACCCAGGTCAGATGGGTCATGTGGCGGGATGCCATCACGCACAGCCTGCCGAGGGCGAGGTGATGGTCGGAGACGGTCGTGGCCGACGCCAGGGGATCCAGGGCGATCACGGCGTGCCACTGCCCGCCTTGCAGGCGATCCGCAGTTCCGACGGTGATCCCGGGGTACGTGCCCATGGCGGAGAGGAAGCCGGCGATGCCGTTGACGGCTATGTTGTCGCCGGCCACGACGCAGACGTCGCTCGGGGTCAGCGGGCGGCTTCCGTCGTCGGTGACGACCTCCTGCCCGACATAGGCGGCAGCCAAGCGTGCGACCTCCGCGTACAGGTCCACCGGATATGCGCGGTCTACGCGGATGCTCTCGATCTCGTCGTGGCCGACGATGCGACGGTCCGGCCGGGAGGAGTCGAAAGGGAAGTCGTACAGCGGGGCGATCGCATCTACGGTGCGCTGCCCGAGCCGGAAAGAGGTCGGCAGATGCGCGACCATCGCGGACGGGTGATTGCGGAGCACGTCGGGGGCGCGGCCGTGCGGCGGGTAGGGGCTGTCCTCGAACACGGACGTGTCGGCGGTGATCACGGGTCCGATCTGGCCGGGGTCCCCGACCATCAGCACCTGCTCGGAACCCTTCGTCGCAGCCGTTAGGGACGCGAACGTGGACTGGTAGGCCTCGTCCACGATCAGCAGATCGCAGGTGGTGGACGTGCTCATCGCCATCGACGCCATGGTCCGCACGACGATATCCCCAGCCTGACCTTGGAATGCGCCGCTGCCGGGAGTGTGGATCGCAGAGGTCGAGGCCCTTTCCACACCATTCAGGGCCAGGACGACGGATGCCTGTTCGTGCACGTCGGCCAGTCGCTCAGCAACCGAGGTGGCCGCGGCGCGGGTCGGTGCGGCCACCGTGACGGTCAGGTCCGTGTTCGCACCGAGCCACAGGGCGGCGTTGACCAGCAGGGTGGTCTTCCCGGAGCCTGGCGGGGAATCGATGATCGTCACCCGCCGCCCCGACACGGTCTCGTACAGCGCCTGCGACAGCACTGACCCCGGCACCAGCGACTGCCACGACGGCACCTGCCGGGCAGAGGTGATCTCCTCGGGCGACGGCTCCACGCGGGGTGCCTTCGACGTGTCGATCCCCAGGGTGTTCAGGTCCGCCGCGCTCAGGGCCACGTCTCCTCCTCCATCAGGTGCTGCCGTCCCTCACCAAGTGGGCGAACCGGAGTACCTGCGGGACGCTCCGGCAGGTGTCACGGCTACCGATTCCGTTGGCGTCGCGGCTCCCGTGCCGCCCGTAAGGTGTCTGAGTCAGGCCGGCGCCCCAGCGACGGACACCGAGGGCATCCAGTCGGGCGTCGTGTCCGTGCCGTCGGAGGTGATCAGCGCGATCGTCGGGAACGCCGTCGCGGTCTCCGGCCAGTTCGTGCCGCCGTCGGTCGCGACGATCACCAGCTCAAGCTCCTTCTCGAACGTCTCCGGGATCGCGGCCAGTCCCAGGCGCATGTCCGTCCCGCCGCCGCCGGAGGCAGAGCGCAGCACGTCCTTCACGGATAGCGCGCGCGCTTTGTAGACCGCGGCGTCCACGTCCATGACGAGCACGCGGTCCGGATGCACACCGCAGCGTTGGGCGATCTCGAGGACTTCGCGACCGACCTCGCCGAGTTCCTGGTCGCTCACCGACCCGGACGTGTCGCGGATGACCACGATGGTGGGATCGGGGCGGAACGTGCCCGGCAGGATGATCTTGCGGCCCTTGGACCCATCCGGCATCCGCACCCGAACGCTCTGGCGGCGCGAAGCACGAGAAAACGTCTTGAACGTCCCCCGCGGCTTCCGGCGCACCGCCCGTCGCAAGTACCCGCCGATCACCGTCTGCCACGGGATCACGCTCGGCGCGGTCACTTCGACCGCCCAGCGGCCCAGCCGACCGGCATCGGCTCCCTTGTCCTTGAGAATCGCTGCGGCGACGTTCTGCACGGCGGCGACAACCTCGAAGTCCTCCGCCGGGGGAGCCAGCAGATCCAGGTCCTCCCAAGCGCGGGTGAGGAATGCCAGCGAGGCACGGTCCGCCAGGTCGGTCCCGAGCGTCACGGCCCCGTCGAACAGGTCCCCGGCCAGGTCGTCGAGAGAGAACACGTGCTCCATGTCGGAGGCGTGGGCGCGGCGGGCGAGATCGTCGTAGTACTCGATGACGCTCAGCCCCCGGTCCATGTCGATCTTCTCCGCCGTGGTGGAGACGGTCGAGGGGAAGGCGAGGCCTGCGTCCTCGAGGTCGTCGTTCACGGCGGCATCGGCGGCCATACGCCACAGGTCGGGGGAGAGGGTGCCATCAGCCTCGAGCTTCGTTACCGACAGCGCGTGATGGTCGAACATGACGTGGAACATGAGGTGGACCAGGACCTGTCCGCTCTCGTCGTCGCTAAAGTCGCGATCCATTGCGTCCACGTCGAGGAACACCCGCAGGTGGGGATCGACGGCGCCGAGGGTCTCGATGCCCGGCACGTTCACGTACCGGGAGGCGTACAGCAGCGCGGCGATGTACGGGGCGCGCTTCTCGGCGATCGCACGCCACACCGACAGTCGATCCTCCTGGTCGGTGGTGAGCTTCCGGGCGTGACCGGACATGATGTCCTCCTCGTGCTGGGGTACCCGTGAAGTGGGCGAACACCAGCCCCGAGAGGACGAGAGGACCCCGGAGCGCGCTGCTCTACCGGCGGCACTTCAGCACTGCCGGCGCGTCGTGATCCTGGCCGACTGTCACCCCGGCGCGTAGGCTGGTTCCATGACGTCGAGGCTGGAGAACTACATCGCCGAGGGCAGGACCCTCGATGCTGACGAGCGCGAAATCGCCGCCCTCTCCCTTCAGCAGATCGACGAGGATCGGCAGGCCGAGGTCGACGCCGCCTGGGTCGAGACCATCACCCGCCGACTCGATGAGCTGATGAGCGGGAAGGTCGAGCCAGTCAGCGGCCGTGCGACCCGAGCCAAGGCGCGCGAACTCCTCGCTCAGCGACGCAAGTGACCCTGGACTGGCACGAACACCCCGAAGCGAGCTCCGAGTATCTCGATGCTGTCGGCAAGTACGCGGACATCGACGACGGCAGGCTTGGTGACGAGTTCGCCGACGTGGCTGATGCCGCCTCCAACCTGATCCTGCAGTGGCCGGATTCGCCGCCCCCGTACATGGGGCGTCGACATGATCCCGTAGTGCGAAGCTGGCAGCTCGGCAAGTTCCCCTACCGCCTCATCTACGTTGTCCGTGCCGGCGAGATCGTCGTCCTGGCCTACGCCCACGAGTCGCGGGAGCCCGGATACTGGACGGACCGTCTCAACCGCTGATATTCGCACGGTTGAACTTCCCGGCGTGGATCCCGGAGCTCACCGCCACGCGCCGATACTTCGCAGCATCGGACCGAACGTCTCCTCCGCCGACGCAGGGATCTTCGCCCCCTTCGGCGCGCGGGACAGCAGCAGCCGGGCCGAGCGCAGGCAGACGTCCTTGCGTCCGGTGACCTCGGCGCAGTGCATCAGAACGGCGAGGGCGTCGCGCCAAACCTCCAGTGACCCCTGCTCGACGGCGAAGGTCGAGACCGCGCCGAGCACCGTGAGGGTCTTGCTCGGGTGGTGGTCGCTCCAGTCCTCGATGGTCGGATCGTCCAGGACGGCGCGGAGGTCAAAGTCTGCCGCCTCGATCCGCCACCGCATGAAGGCCTCCGCCGCCGCACGATCCACCAGGCCCCGCAGGGCAGCGGTCTGCACGTCGGTGGCGTCCTCGTCGATTCGGGAGAGGACGCGGATCGCGTTGTCCCATGAGCGCGGCGACGGCCAGGCTCCGCCCTCGCGTGCCGGGTCCGTCGGCTGGTCGTGAATGTAGGGACGGTGTGCGTCGAGGAAGGCGAGCACCAGAGACTTCTCCCGTGCGCTTCGGTCAGTCCGGGCATCGCCGTCATCGACGATCCGCTCGGTCGCCGTCGGCCAACCGGAGGCCATGCCGTCCAGCCACGCCTGCCGGTCCAGCTCCCAGTCCAGGTGAAGCAGCCGGTTGGCGATCTGGCTGGGCAGATCGCTCGAAGTCGCGTACCGCTCGGGCGGGTTGCCGTCCAGCACGATCGCGACCGATTCGGGCAGGTAGGTGTTCTCGCCGACCTGACGCTCCTGCAGCACGTTCATGCACGCCTGCTGGACATCGACCTCGCCCATGTTGAACTCGCTGAGCAACAGCAGCCCTTTGTCCGCTTCGACCAGGCGATGCCCCCAGCCGGGGACGGCGAACTCGGTCGTGGTGATCGTGCCCTCACAGATGGTGGGGATGCCGCCGATGTCGGACTTCTCCTTGTGGGCGAGCACGACCGATTCGAGGTGACGCTTCGAGGCGGTGGCATAGTCGTGGATGAAGGCGCTCTTGCCGATGCCGGAGTCGCCCTTCAGGAAGACGGGGACGTTCGCCGCGATGCTCGCGCGGAAGACTGCTTCTTGGGTGCTGACCATGCCTTCGAAGTGGGCGAGGCGCACCGTCCACGGGACGATCAGGCTGGTGCTGTGGCCATCGCTGCGTAGAGACACACCGAGCTTGAGCTGTTGGACGCCACCGGCTCGTGACAAGCTCAAGACCCGTGGCGCTGAGGATACCGAAACTCGTCATTCCGCTGGGCGTGCCGGCCGCGTGGTCTGCGCTGAACCAGCAGGCAGAGACACTGTGCTGGAATGCCTAGTGCGAGGCATCGAGCCCCCTACACCCCCGACAGCGATTCGCCGCCGGAGAGGAATCGTTCGATCACCTCATCCAGCACGGCCCATTCCGCCTCCGCATCGAACCCGCGCCCACCACCGACCTGCCCCGCGAATCCGTCGATCAACACCATGATCCATCGGGCGATGCGCTCGGGCGAGAGATCGCGACGAATCTGACCGTCGCGCTGAGCCGCACCGGTCCAGACTGTCACGGCACCATGCGCCTCTTGGTCGAGCCGCTGGAGCACGGCGACGACCTCGTCCCCCATCGCGGGACCGGCAACTGCGGCGATGAATCCCGCCGCCCGCGGATCCCGCAGATCGGACACCGCATGCGCGACGTAGTCACGTAGCACCGCCCGGGCATCGGTCCGACCCTCCTGGGCCTCGAAGAATTCACGAGTTTCCGCCTCGCCCTCACGCAGGATGGCGACCAGCAGTTGATCCTTGGTCGGGAAGTAGTGGAAGAAGGTTCCCGACCCGATTCCCGCTTCGCGGCAGATCGCGGCAGTGGTCGCCCCTGTATATCCGTGCCGGGCAAACGCGGTCAGTCCCGCATCGATGATCTGGAGTCTTCGAGCACGGTTCCGCTCGGGGTCAACGGGTCTTGCCATGCCCCTAGTCTAGTTTATGGAGTAGCCACTCTGCTAATGTGCGGTACATGCTCCCCCTGCCTCGTCGCCTGCTTCCGATCGTCGCGGTCCTTCTAGGCGCACCGATCACAGCAGAGATGCTGCAGGCGTACCTTCCGCTCACCGGGCAGTTGGCACAATCCCTGATCGCAATGGTCTTCTTGGCACCGCTGTACGGCGGCGCGGCCCTGTTGATCAGGGAGGTCACGGTGCGCTCCGGTCAGGGCTGGACCTGCACACTGCTGCTTGCAGCGGCATTCGGGCTCGCGATGCAGGGACTGATCGACCTGGCGATGGGCGGCCAGGAGAACCCCGCCATTCCGTACTGGTCCTCACTGCGGGATCCGACCCTGATCCCCGGCCTTGGAGTGAGCGTGTTCCCGACCTTGGCGTGGACGACCGGGCACCTCATGATGAGCGTGGGTGCGCCGCTCGCGCTAGTCCACGCCCTTGCTCCGGCGCACCGTGGTAGACCCCTACTGGGCCGACTCGGAATTCCGGCTGTGCTCCTCGCTGGTACGGTCATCGGGGTTCAGGTCCATATCGACGGTCGCCGGATATTCGACTACGTCCCGTCCTTCGGTCAGGTCGTCGGGGTGCTGGCGGTGATCACAGTGCTTGCCGGACTCGCACTGTCGCCACTGGGTAAGACGACACGGCACGTGCAACGCTCCGAGCAGGTCACGGCCGCACTCCACGCTCCTGATCCCCCAGCGCGCACCGTTTCCGCCGCACTCGTCGTGACAGCTGGGGCGACGGCTAAAGTAGCGATCGATCTCCTGCCGCCCACCTGGCTGGGGGTGGCAATTCTCCTGACGGTCGTCGCCGCGATGTCATTCGCACTGCGATGGTGCTCCAGTACCCGGCGTTGGGGGCCCAGGGAGGTCGGCATGCTCGGAGCGGGCGTGATCATCGGCGCCATTCTGATCGGGTTCCTCAGCCCGCTCCCGGCAGGGGTCACCCTCACCGAGAAGATCGTTCAGGGCATGGTTCTGCTCGGCGCGGCAGTCGCGGCGATGACCCTCGTGCTTCGTCGAACAGCACCGTCGGAGCCTCCCGCCCAGGGAACTCCAACCGGACACGCCCCCTGAACCGGCGGTCGCGTGCCGGGTAGACCGGAGAAAGCGAGCGTTACGCACTAATTAACTAAGTGAGTCCTCTACGGTTGACGTCTGCCGTTGTCTCGAAGGACCAGCATGGACACGTTGGCCGCGCTCGCGTACATGGAACACCGGTTCCTGGGTGCTGACCATGTCTTTGAAGTGGGCGAGGCTCCCCGTCCACGGGACGATCAGGCAGGCGTGGTTGCCATTCCGGCCAGTGCCAGTTCGGCGGGCACGATCCGCTGCACCGGGTCTACCGGCGGTACCCCGCCGTCCCAGGCCGAGGGTTCTTTGCGGGAGAAGCGCGGCGAGGCCCCGAACGGTGCCTCAACTAGGAAGATCTGCCGCCCGTACGCGGCGCGGAACGACCAGGTGCCTTTGGCGTCCGGGGTGACCTCGAGGACGAACTGTCCGTGGTCATACCCGAATCCGGCGACCTTCCCGCCGCGCAGGTCGGAGTCCGGGCTGCTGGGGTCAACCACCCACACGGTGGACGAGTTCCGGAACGGGATGGACCCCTCGGGGATGACCAGGCGCTCGACCGAAGTCTCACGGCTGGGCCGCTCGGGGATCGCAGCGATGGTGCGGCGGGAGGCGAGGCTGTAGGGCCTCAGGGTCTCGTCCACGGCGCACAGGGTCTTCCACTGGTCGCCGAGGGCTTCCATCGCCACGAACGCCTGGGCGTCATTAAGCGCCCCGGGGAAGGTTCGGGCGCGGGTGATGCGGTCGGTCGCGGCGGTGATGCGGGTGCAGAGGCTGCCGTGCGTGCTCGAGCCCCGGATCGCGAGCCGGTACACGTCTGACAAGCCGGTGGTCGAGCGGGGATCGGGGGTGCCGAGGGTGCGGGCCCATGCGGTGAGGTCGTCGGTGTCTTCGAACGGTGCCCAAAAACGGGCCGTGAGTGCCCTGGTGACGATGGTGAGCGAGGAGAACCACGGGGTCACCAGGGCGACGTCGAGGACGCGCCGCGCGGCGAGGACGGCGTTTCGCTGGTCGATGGTGGTGAACCGGGCCTTGGAGAACGCCCGGATGAGCAGGCGCAGGTCGCGGTGGGTGGGCATGACGATCTCGCGACGCGAGGCGGATTCGTTGTCCGTGTTCAGGAGCACCGCCGCGATCTCGTGGCCCTTCATCGGCCCGTCGGAGGTGAGGACTCGGCCCTTGTCGACCCACACGAACAGCTTCTCGCGCACATGCAGGCTGGGGAGCGTCTCGGACATCCGCGGGAGCGGCCGTCCGGTCCGGGTGGCGTCCTGGCGGCGCTGTGCGGCGTACTCGGCGGCCTTCATCGAGCCGGTGGTGTTCACTCCGTCTCCTCCGGGTCGACCAGCCATCCATCCGGGGTCAGGCAAGCCCCCACGATCGTGACGAGGACGCCGACGAGCGCGAGCAGGAACGAGGGCAGGCCGCTGTCCCAGAAGAGTGCCAAAGCAGCGCAGAGCACACCGAGCATCACGGCCATCTGCGCCGGGCGCCGATTCCAGCGTGCACGGGGCTGCTCTGGTGCGGTGGTCATGTCCTCTGCGTCCATGACCAGGCAGTGGGCGCGCCGGTTCCCTGATGGGACGGTCAGGACACCCTCGCCCTGCAGACATGGTCGGTGGCAGAGCCGTAGTAGCGGCCGCAGTCTCCGCACTGCACGGCGACGTCGATGCTGGTGTTCCCGGCCCGGCGCACGTACGTGTTGTAGGCCTTGCCCACCGATGACGAAGACGCGACGTGGCCCCACGTGTCGGGGTCCATGTCGTACACGTACGCGCCGGTGGGGTTCGCCTTCGAAGGCTGCATGACGATGGTCGCCTGCTGCGCCTCGGAGTTGTAGCCCATTTCCTTGATCCACGTCGACGCAGCACGACGCGTATCCACTCCGGTCCCGGCAGCGCGGTGACGGTACGTTGCCACGAGCTGGGCAGTGTGCTCCCGGGTCAGGGTCGGCCGACGAGACTCAAGCGTCGCCCGGACCGACTCGGAGACCTGGGCCTTCCGCTCCGGATCGAAGTCCGAGGGCATGGTCACCTCATAGGACCGACCTCGCTTCGAGACGCGGACCACGCTCATCACGGAGTCACCGTCGGGGCCGGTGTACTCGATCGGCATCTCGAAGGGTCGCGACTGATCGCCGGTGTGCTCGGCGACCTGGCCGGCGAACCGCCGCACCGAGGCGTGCGACGGCATCGTGAGCGCGTAGTCGTCCCCGATATAGGTGCGACGCTGGGGACGCCCATCCTCCCGACCCATCGTCGGCACCATGCCAGACGCATCGGTGAGCTGCACGGCGCGATCCCACCACCGTGTCGCCGACTGCTCGGCCCCATCGGTCCTTACGAACCGGGACTGCGGGACCGCCACCTCAGCCTCACCACGGGTCAGAGTGCCGAACTGTCCCGGGTTGCCCTGCTCGCCGGTATCGCGCTTGCGGATCTTCCTGTCCAGGCTCATGCCGTCTCCTCCTGATCGGTGTGCTCACCAGGCAGAAGTGGGCGGGGCTAACACCCCCTCGCTCTCGAGCTCATCGAGGATCACCTGCATCTCGACGGAAGACTCGCGCGTGCGAGTCCGGATGGTCTCCTGGAATCGCAGCTGGGCGAGCCGGTGGGTGGCGGACAGGGCCGAGGCGTAGTACTCGTCCCGTGCTGCAAGGATCCAGAGGGCGGATCGCTCCTCGGGCCGAAGGGAGCTGGGGGAGTCCAGCAGCGTCCGGCGCAGCGCCTCCATCGCGGGCCCGCCGCTGAGCTCGTCGGCGCTCAAGTACCGGAGGTCAGATGTCGGCATGTCACGCAGGGCGACGGCAGGATCGACGGGATAGCTCGCAGCCAGCCGCAGGCCCGGGTGGAGGAGCCCGAACAGCACCTGGCCGAAGCGACGCGGGGAGATGTTGCGAACCGCGTACGCCTGCAGCTCAGCGATCAGCCGGGACCGGAACTCAGGCGCCCGATCACCCGGAGGCACCAGTACCAGCAGGTCGGGCCCGCGCCGCCGGATCCGCACGCAGCAGTCACCAACGGCGGCGTCGTCGATGCGGTAAGGGGGAGAGTTCGAGGCGAAAGAAACGTGGATGTTGTCGCGGTACGGGCTCGTCATAGCCCGATGAAGTGGGCGGGGCGGAGAGTCACCGCTGGTCCGCCAGGGCGCCGGGGGCGAGGACTCCACATCTTTCGCTCGTCCGCTTGCGGCCTCTCACGGGCCGAGGGTTCGGACGCGGCGGATGGAGCGCAGGGCGTCGAGCTGGCGGATCGAGTCGCGGATGTCGCCGAGAGCCCGATGCGCCTCCGACGGCTCGAACCGGTCCCGCCACGCGGCGATCTGCCGGTCGTAGCCGTCGCGGATCATCTCCTGTTCGATGCCGGAGACGTCGATGGAGCGGTAGTGCAGGCGGGTGAAGGTCTGCGGTGCGTGCCGGGCGAGGAAGCCGCGGTCGTGGGTGATCGAGTTGCCGCCGAGCAGGAACGGACCGGTGTGTTCGGCGGTGAAGCGGTCGATGGTGCCGGCCACGAGGTGGTCCGCCACGCGGGGATGGTGTGCGTCAGCGCCGCGCATCGCCTCGATCAGCCTGTTGCTGGTGTGCATCTCGCGCACGAAGTCATCCATGCGCTCGATAGACGCGTCCACGCCGGCGCTCGGGGCGATGACGATGTCGAACGCGCCGATCTCGGTGAGGTCGTTGCGGGTGACGGCGACGGCGATCTCCAGCAGGTCATCGGTGGCGGGGTCGAGTCCAGTGGACTCGGTGTCGATCCAGACGATCAGGTCGGGGTTCGCGGCGGGCATGGGTTCCTCCTCGGGTGTCGTGCCGCGCAAGTGGGCGCGGAGTGCCTCCGGTGGGACGTCCCGCGGCAGGGGAACGTCGCCCACTGGCTGGGGCATCACCCCTGAACGGAGTCGCCATGACCACCACTCAGCTGACCACTCACTCCGAATGCGCCATCTGCGGCACCCCAATGCGGCGCACCTGGACGGAGAACCTCACCGACTTCACCTGGCGAGCCGTCGACGGGACGATCGTCGGCACCGTCGAGGACGTGCCGGCCGGCGCCCCGACCAACACCCCAGAGCTGCTCGAGCTGCTAGCGGCCCAGGGGGACATGCACTCGTACTCGACTGTGCTCGCTCGCTACCAGTTGGGGCACCTCGAGCTGCCCTGGGAACACCTTCACCGAGCCGTCGAGCCCGCCTCGATGATCGACCCGCAGGACGTACCCGAGTGCCATGGATGGCCGATGCGCGCCGCCCCTGGGGCCTGGATCTGCCGCGTCGACGGCACCATCACTCGCCGGGAACTCGCGGCCGGCGGCCAGCATCCGCAGCAAGGGTCAGGGCGGCGAAGATGAGCGCGATCATGGACGCCGCGTTTGAGACGTACCGGATGATGCGCGTCGACTTCGAGCTGTATCGGCACAGCAGGTTCCTGCGCGCCCACACGGAGCTCCGCGGTGAGCTGCTGAACGCCGCTGGCCGCGCCGCCCGGATCGACCCTGGGACTCTGTTCATGGGGCCGCGGTCTCGCGTGGAGCGGTACGCCTCTGAGGAGCTCAAAGCATGGTTCGCCCAGCACGGACGGCTCACCGTCGATGAGTTCGAGACTCAGTGGTGGAACGGACGCGGTAGCACCGCCGAGATCCACGGCATCGCGGCTCTGGCCGATATCGCCTGATCCACTCGCGCGTCGGTGCCGGGTGACATCGTGCCTCCGTAACTCCGTGAACTCCGAGACGACCGAGCGTCACGCCGAACATCAAGCCGCCGAGAACGGGCAGTGCACTCGGTGACGATCGGATACCGCCTCACTCTGTCCGGGGCGCCCCCGGTGGAGGTGATCTCATGGCACCAGGACCCCACCCTTGAGCACTACACCGTCCGCATTCTCGCCGGGGATGACGAGCTCACGCTGACCGTCACGGACTGGGGGACACGTACCGACGAGATCGGCCCCTTCCTACGCCAATGGATCCTCGAGCGCGTCCACCTAGAGCAGTCGAAGCTGAGGTCGAGGTCGCGCCGCCCGGACGCGTACTGGGTAGGCGCCTGGCGACGGGCACTTCCGTGGGGCTGAGACGCCGGTACGAGACGTGAATAGCCCCGCCGGAAGCCGATGACGACCAGCTGGCGGGGCCAGATGGAGAGGCGGATGGGCCAGACCCTCTCCGGACGACGATCCGAGTCGCTACGGTTCGCCGAGACCTGAAGCCGAGGAGTACACACCCGGAACCAGATCGCCTTGCCTCAGCAGTGGGCAAGGCCGGGCTCGCGTTGTACGCACTTGATAGAGCGCAACACCAGACCGGTGCGAGACATCGCAACGATCCATGCGCGGTCTCGCCAAGCTACCGCCCTTGGTGCATTCGCACTCCCTGGTCCCTTTTAGAGAGAGTCGCCGCCGTCATGAGCAAGTTTCATGCCCGGAGCCCGCCAGGGGGCTTCAGACGCGAGTGACCTGTAATGCCCTGCGGGGTTGCTGTCCTGCAACAACTTCCGGTCTTTGGCCAAGTCTTGCCCGTGCACGCTGAGATACTGGGCTCATGACGGTAACGATCCATGAGCTGCTCGACGACCTCCGTGCGACCGCCCTCGATGAACGCGCGAAGGGCGACAGGTTCGAACGGCTGATCAAGGCCTACCTTTCGACCGAGCCAGAGTGGACCGCTCGCTTCGAGCGCGTCTGGCTGTGGTCCGAATGGCCGGACCGCGGCGGGCGGAGCGACACGGGCATCGACCTGGTTGCTGAGCGCCGCGACGGCACGGGCTTAGCTGCGATCCAATGCAAGTTCTACGCAGCCGGGCACAAGGTAGCGAAGGCGGACATCGACTCATTCATCTCCGCCTCGGCCCGCAGCAAGTGGACCGAGCGCTACGTATTCGACACAGCCGCGGGGTGGACCGGAAACGCCGAGGAGACGCTTGAGGGCGTCGCCCAACGCATCGACATCGGTTTCCTCGACGACGCGCGCGTCGACTGGTCGAAGTACTCCTGGTCGAGGCCTGAGCAAATCGAACTCGCCTCGGCCCATCGGCCGCGTCGGCACCAGATGGCGGCTATCGACGATGTCCGTAACGGGCTCGCTGAGAACGACCGCGGTAAGCTCATTATGGCGTGCGGCACAGGCAAGACTTTTACCTCGCTGAAGATCGCCGAGGACCTTGTCGGAGTGGACGGCACAGTGCTGTTCCTCGTGCCTTCGCTCCAACTTCTGTCGCAGTCACTGCGGGAGTGGATGGCGCAATCAGAGGTGGACATCCGACCGTTCGCCGTGTGCTCTGACGTACGCGTGGGCCGGCGTATGGACGATTCCGGCGACCTGTCGACGATCGACCTCACAGAGAGCCCGACTACCGACCCACAGACGCTATTGAGGCAGATGAGCGTGGGTCGACGCGCCAAAGGCCGGATGACCGTGGTTTTCTCGACGTACCAGTCCATCGACGTCATCTCGCAAGCCCAGCAACTCGGCCTCGGTGGGTTCGACCTTGTCGTCTGCGATGAGGCGCACCGAACCACGGGCGTCACCCTAGCTAACCAAGACGAGTCGCATTTCCAGAAGGTCCATGACAACAGCTTCATTAAGGCCTCGAAGCGCCTGTATATGACCGCCACCCCACGGGTGTTTGACGATGCCGTGACGAAGAAGGCGATCGAAAACGACGCCGAGCTGGCCAGCATGAGCGACGAGACGAAGTACGGCCCCGAGCTCCACCGCCTCGGCTTCGGTCAGGCGGTGGAGCAAAACCTGCTCACCGACTACAAGGTCATCGTGCTGACCATTGACGAGTCCTACGTGGCCAGCCACTTCCAACGCACAATGGCGGAGAATGGGGAGATCCAGCTCAACGACGCCGCGAAGCTGCTGGGCTGCTGGCAGGGGTTGGCAAAGAACTACGGCAGCGACGGACGCGCCGACGACAACACCCCGATGCGGCGCGCCGTCGCGTTCGCGAAGGACATCAAATCCTCGAAGGCAGCAGCCACAGCCTTCCCGGCTCTGATTGAGCGTGCTCTGCAGGACGACTCCCGCATGGTCAACAATGACTTGCGCGTCAACGCTGTTCACGTTGACGGGACGATGGGCATCCATGAGCGCAACAAGCATCTGGACTGGTTGAAGCAGGACCACGGCGACGACAGGTGTCGGGTGCTCACGAATGCTCGCTGCCTTTCCGAGGGCGTCGACGTGCCTGCGCTCGATGCCGTCATGTTCTTGACCCCTCGCAGCTCACAGGTCGACGTCGTGCAGTCGGTGGGACGCGTGATGCGCAAGGACCCCGCGGGCGTGAAGAAGCTTGGCTACATAATTCTTCCTGTCGTCATCCCCTCGGATGTAAAGCCATCGGAGGCACTCAATGACAACCAGCGGTTCAAGGTCGTCTGGCAGGTCCTGCAGGCGCTTCGATCCCATGACGACCGGTTCAATGCGACGGTCAACCAGATCAATTTGAACAAGAAAAAGGATGAGGTCATCGATATCATCGATGGCACCCCTCCTCGCGAGGGCGACGGATCGGGCGACGGAGACGGAACGGATCCCCAGGGTCCGGAATCTGACCATGAGCAGCTCACCATCGACTTTGGATTCGAGAGCTTCCGCGACGCAATGTACGCCCGCATCGTGAAGAAGGTGGGTGAGCGAACGTATTGGGCCGACTGGGCGTCCGACGTCGCCGATATCGCGCAGCGGCACATCACGCGCATCACGGGCCTGCTGCGGGAGTCAACGCAAGCCAGAGAACAGTTCGAAACCTTCCTCAGCGGGCTACGCGCCAACCTGAACGAGTCGATTACTGAGGACCAGGCGATCGAGATGCTTGCCCAGCACCTCATCACGAGGCCCGTCTTCGAGGCGCTGTTCGCCGGTTACGACTTCACGGCCAACAACCCCGTCGCGCAGACTATGGAGGGGATGCTCGCGGTTCTTGACGAGCACGCTCTGGAGTCCGAGAACGCCACGCTAGAGGCCTTCTACGACTCTGTGCGCCGGCGTGTCAATGGGGTTGACAACGCGGAGGGTCGACAGAAGATCCTAGTGGATCTGTACAACAACTTCTTCGCGAAGGCCTTTAGGAGAACCGTCGACAAGCTTGGCATCGTCTATACGCCAGTCGAGATCGTTGATTTCATCCTCCGATCGGCTGACGAGGTACTCAGAAGCGAGTTCGGGCAGTCGCTATCCGATGAAGGGGTGCACATCCTCGACGGGTTCACTGGCACCGGCACATTCATCGTTCGACTATTGCAGCTCGGCCTGATAGATCCGCACGACCTGGCGCGCAAGTATGCCGAGGAGATCCACGCTAACGAGATATTGTTACTCGCGTACTACATCGCAGCCGTCAACATTGAGACGACCTATGCCGACCTGGCTGCCGAGCATGGCCAAGGCCCGGCGCCATTCCCCGGCCTAGTGCTCACGGACACATTCCAGTCCTACGAGGACGGTGACCGTCAGGATCTGGACATATTTCCTGAAAACAACGATCGCATCACCCGGCAGCGTGAACTCCCGATCACGGTGATCGTGGGGAATCCGCCGTACTCGGTTGGCCAAGATTCAACCAACGACGATAATGCAAATGAGACGTACGAGACGCTCGATGAACAGATTCGCAGAACTTATGCAGCGCAGTCCGCGGCAAAGTCTACCTGGAAGCTCTACGACTCATATATCCGTGCTATAAAGTGGGCGACCCTTCGCATTGACCAGGGGGCGGGCCGAGGTCTACTGGCCTACGTGACAAATGGCGGCTGGCTTGATGCCAATAGCACTGACGGAATGCGCAAGGCCCTCTCGGACGAGTTCTCGTCTATCTATGTCTTTAATCTTCGAGGTAATCAGCGCACGGCTGGAGAGCTGTCCCGCAAGGAGGGCGGCAAGGTGTTCGGCGGTGGAAGTCGCGCCACGGTCGCGATCACGATTCTCGTTAAGGACCCGGATCGAACGGGACCCGCAGCGATTTACTACACGGATGTGGGCGAGTATCTAAGCGCTGACGAGAAGCTGAAGAAGGTAGCCTCCGCGAGGTCAGTGTTCGGGCTTGAGGGAGTAATTCAGATAGCGCCGAATGAACATGGAGACTGGTTGAGTCACCGGCGTGAAGATTTCCCTACGTTTGCGCCATTGGTAGGCGAAGGTGGCATATTCGCCATGCAGACGCGCGGCGTCACCACGGGCCGAGATGCATGGGTTTATAATTTCTCCGAGCATAGGGTCGTGGATAACGTCAATACGTCCATTAGGGCGTACGATGAGAGCCTTGCTTCGGGCAGTCGCGTAAATGACAAAAATCGGATAGCCTGGAGTGGCTCCCTGGGTTCAGCTGTAGATGCCGGTAGAGAGTTGACACTGCACGAAAACTCCATATATCGCGCCATGTACCGCCCGTTCTGTGCCCAGAATGTTTATTTGCATCGATCTCTAATTGAGCGCAGCTCTCACATGAATTCTGCCTTCCCAACACCAAGTCATAAAAATATCCTGATATCGATGTCGGCGCCTGGGTCTAGCGCCCCGTTCACTTCGCTTGCTATCGATTCGGTCGCAGATATAGTTATTCCTGGGGCTGGGAACCCGAGTCACTTTGCGCCCCGCTGGCGGTATGATCCTATTGGGGTCGAAGATGGAACTTTTGATTTCTCAACTGGCTCGCAAGCGGAAGAGGTGGACGGCTTTCGAAAAGTCGACAACATTACGGACCAAGCTTTAATTGGTTTCCGGGAGACGCTTGCAGACGAAGCTGTCACCAAGGATGACATATTCTTCTATGTTTACGGTCTGCTGCATTCCCCTGAGTACCGTGAGACCTACTCCGCTGATCTGAGCAAATCGTTGCCACGTGTTCCGGTCGTGCCGGAGTTCTACCGTTTTGTAGAGGCGGGCCGTATGCTCGTGCGGGTTCACTTGGATTACGAATCGATTGAGCCTTTTCCGCTTAAGGGCCTGGATACGCAGCCGGCCAGTGGAGTTGACCCCTATACGTTCTACGCCGTTGGCGACAAGAAGATGAGGTTCGGTAAGCCGACTGCCGAGCAGAAAGCGGCTGGCGAAAAAAGGGATCTCTCTACGATAATCTTCAATGAGCACATCACCGTCTCGGGCATCCCTGAAGATGCGTTCCAGTACCAGCTCGGAGCACGGTCCGCGATCGAATGGATTATTGATCGGTACTACATCAAGACCGACAAGTCTTCGGGCTTGGTCAACGACCCCAACGACTGGTCGCGTGAGGTAGGCAACCCTCGCTACATCCTTGATCTCCTCGCTCGGGTTGTGACGTTGTCGGTGGAGACGATGAAGATTGTTGACGCTCTGCCCCCTCTCAACATTATTGAGCCCAGCGATGATTCAACCCGCAGACTCTGAACAGGATGGCACTTCCTTGGTGGTGCAGCACCGCCCCCGGGATGAGTCGATACTCGACTTGGCACAGTTGAGGACTTCACCAGATACGGAATAACGGTGGAGAGCGGTCGATGACCGCCACTCCCCCCCCCGATGCGTTGTTCACGGCAGCGAACCCACCCTGGTCGCCCCGCTCGCTTGTGTCGCGCTTGCACACCCGGGCACTACGAGCGGCCGCCTGTACTGCTGTCCGGTTGCCGAGGAGACTTTCCGCTCTCTGCCGGTTCTCACCCTGTGAAGGGGTCGGGGCGCCTAATTGACTCAGAAGTCGTAGTCATCGGCCGGTCCCGAGTCCGCGTCGGGGGTATCGGAGCCGGTGCCCTCGCTGGACTCTCCAACGGAAGCGGCGTCCGGATCGGCTTCCTTCGACCCCGCGTTCGTGGGCTTGACGGGCTCCTCGTCGCGGCTCTCGTCGATCTCGAGGGACTCATTGAAGTCCTCGCCGACGTCGCGGCGGATCAGACCGATCACGGCATCGAGCCGTTCCATGCGCTCCTCAAGTTCTTCCCGCTGCACGACCAGGTGCTCGAGCCGCATACGCGTGGACTCATCCTTGCCTTCGGTCGCGGGCGTGCCAGCGACGACACGCGTGGGGCACGGGTAGGGAACGTGCGCGAGCTCGGCCGTGTGGACCCAGCCCTCGCTGTCCGAACTGGCCTGCTCCAGCGCTTCGGTGCGCAGGCGGGTGCATTCGGGGCATATGACGTCGACGTCGTAACCGTTGTCGTGCTCGACGAGCGTCGGGCCGTGCAGCTTGCGGACGGACTCGATCAGCGAGGCCATGGATCCTCCTCCACGTGGGGCATGTCCCCGCACAGTGGGCGAAGTGGAGCCCCCGTAGGACGCGGCCTATCGGTGCGACGGTCCGGCCTGCAGCTTTCCGGCGCGCAGCAGTTCCAGCCGGGCGGTCAGCAGCCATTCGAGCTCTGCTTCGGTGCGGCGCTCAGACAGGTGGGTCCAGTGGTCCTTGCGCTGGTACTGCTTTGGGGTGGCCGGCAGGCCGATCAGCTCGACGCCTTCGTCGGCCTCCTCTGTGCACTCGGCGCCCTCGCGGCAGATCCGGCACGGCCACAGCACGGGGATCGGTGCCTGCGGGTGCAGTCGGGCCTCGGTGGTGACCTCGCACTGTCCGCACAGGTACGCGACGAACTGCGGGACGAGCGGCACGACCCGATCCGGGTTCTCGGCCGTCCTCGCGCGATGGGGCACCGTGGCGGAGACCATGGCTGGGGGCATCAGGCCACCGCCAGTTCGCCGTGCTCGAGGAGCTCGATGACCCCCAGGCCCTGCAGGGACTCCAGCATGGAGACGTCGTCGGTGGGGTCGACCCAGGCGATGTTCCCGATCGGCTGGTCCATTTCCGCGTACGGAGCGAACAGACTCGTCACCAACACCAGCGGGACCCGGTGTTCCCAGCGCACCCCGGGATCGACGGTCTCCCGCTCCGCCAGCAGCGCAGTCCAGACATCCTCCTCCGTGGTCTCATCCAGTTCGCGGCGTTGCACGGCCGCTGCCACGATCGACTCCTGGACCGCGGTCGCGATCACGATCGCCTGCTCGAGGCGCATCAGGAACAACACCTCGGGGTCGGACTCCTCGATGTACTCAGATCCGATGACGGCTGCGAGCAGCTCGTCGTTGCGGTCCGCCCGTACGGTGCGGTCTCCGATGCGGAGGCACAACCCGCCGTCCCCATCCTCGGGAAAGGCGGAGGAGAGGGTCGTGTGGGGGCTGGAGGTGCTCATGGGTGCTTCCTCAGTCGCAGGGATGCCAGATACGCAGCCTCACCAGTGGGCGGCGATCTTGCGGGCTGCTATGAACAACGGACAGCGCTCGTCGAAATCATTAAGAGGACGTTCCTTGTGGCAC
Source organism: Brachybacterium sp. 107 (assembly GCF_052379725.1). Lineage (NCBI taxonomy): Bacteria > Bacillati > Actinomycetota > Actinomycetes > Micrococcales > Dermabacteraceae > Brachybacterium > Brachybacterium sp. 107. The sequence goes on from NZ_JBQSYW010000002.1 coordinate 224,421, forward strand.
TCCCGGCCATTACCGCCCCAAGGCACCTAAGCTCTTCTCATGGACTGGACCAACGCGGCCGTAGCAGCCCTTGTCAGCGCGGCTATCAGCGGAGCTGTCGGAGTCTTCTTCTCTTCTAGGACGGCAGTCGCCGAGATGCGGGCCCGAGAGCGCGAAGATGCGCGTCGACAGGTCGTCATCCTCGCTCAGGACCTGCAGCGCCGAATCCTCGCACACCAGGATTCGGGCAACCCACGAGGGCGCAGGATCGGGACGCGGATCGAGATTGACGACCTCTCGACAGCTTGGCAGGTCGTTCAACCTATCCGGACTCTTGGCCGGTTCCGGCGCAGGCACGCGATGAACCTCGCCCGACGCATTTTCGGCGTCTGGGTCGTCAACCGGGTGAGAGTCATGAAAGATGACTCTGGTGAGTCTGCGTTCTCCGCGTGGGTACGCGATGCGGTTCGGCTCGGTGACGCACCCATCGTGACGGGTTCATGGCACAAGGCGCTCTCGGCCCCTGCCAACTCACCGGAGCTCACGCTTTGTCTGAGGGATCTTCGACGACTGGAACGCGTGTGAAGTCGATGTTTATTCAGGTTCCGTCACTTGCCGATTCGTTGCCCAACAGACGCGCAGTCTGGGCAGGCTGCTCGTACAGCTGCTCGATGAACTGGCGCATGATCGCCAGTACCTGTTTCGCTTGTTTCTCGGTTGGATTTGTTTTTACGAAGTCCCCGTGCGCCATTTCGTTGCCAAGCTCCCGCACCGCATGTGCAGCCATCTGGAGAGCCTTCGTGATGTGGTCGGCGTCTTTCATGGCATCGATCTTGTGGAAGAGGCTTCCCGAGGAGATACCATGGTCCTTGCAGATCCCTTCCAGGACTGCGCGGGCCATGAGAATCGCCGCTCGGTACGCATCATGGTCCCAGGCGGTAAACGCTTCGAGCGCGGGCTCAGAGATCTCCGGAGGCGTATCGCCGAAACTTGGAGCCGAAGAGACCGGAGGGATCCATTTGATCTCCACTCGACCATTGGTCATCGCGTCGTAGGGGTCATGCCTATCGTCCCGTGTGATGAGTGAGTGGCCGATATTTACCGCTCCACAGTGACTGCACGCGAACGGCGCTCCGAATATCCAGTCCTGCGTGTGCGGGTAGGGCGTCGGTAGGTGGCTCCCGTCATCGGTGATCTTCTCCAACCGTGACGTACGCTCCAGGCCCCTCATCTCGGACCTCACACGACACCGCCAGCAAATTCTCGCAACCATGAGAAGATCGTACGCGTTGGCCTGGACAAATGAAGTGCGCGAGAAGAAATGGGTCGATCCTAAGACTGTTCCGTCTCGACGGCGGAAGAGCGGACGCTCCCCGGCGCCACTGCAGTGAAGTGTCGCCCGGCCGACAGCGCGAATTTCCACGAATCGATCAGGTTGATTGATCGTGCGACCGGTAGGCCCAATGGCTCCGCGCCATCCGGTAGCCCTGGTCACGTGCGGTTCCCCTCCAGAACCTGCACGACGGCGAGGGCCCGACAACACTGCACCATCGCGATTCGGCGGCGTACCCTGGCTCCTGCTCCGGACTGCTTCACACTCCGGCGTTCTTCGCGGCCCGCGCCGCCGCAGCCGCGCCCCGGAGTTCGGTCCCCTCCTCGCTGTAGACGCGATCTGTCTCAGCCTTGGGGACTCGGCGTCCGTTCCAGGGGTCGTCATCCCCGAGCTGGCCGGCGCCGTCGTCGAGGTCGTCCATGCCGGTGTGCTCGGCGATCTCCGCCCGGGTTGGCTCTGGACGATCGGTGCGGCGAACGGTGCTGGATTCGGCGAGGTGCTCGGCGAATGTGGCAGTCGGGGCGAAGTAGCCCTTGAACACTCTGGAGGGCTGGCCTTCGGTCTCGGTGACGCCGACGCCCTTGGACACCCCGGCGGTGGTCTTCACGTTCTCAGGAACCTCTGCAACGGAGTCCGGGGCGGAGAACGCGTTGGCGCGCTGATTGTCCGACGCGTTCGGGCCCATCAGGAACCTGTTGCCGCAGGCGGCCTTCAGCGCCGTGGACACGCCGGTCTTGGTGTTGCCGAGCTGGGTGGAGACGAACACGTGCACGCCCACGAACCGCATCTCCAGCGCGATCTTCTGGATGAACGTGGCGACCATGTCCTTGAACCCGTTGGTCGCCTCGGCCTCCACCCGCATCGGGTGATCCCTCGGCAGCGCTTTCGGGACGCGTTCGGGGGTCATGAGCCCGGTGTACTCGTCGGCAATCAGGACGATCGGGCGGAACGAGGGATCATCCGTGATGGAGAACCAGTTGTTGATCCCGCGGCGCTTGAGGACGGCGGCGCGGCGCTTGCCCTCGGCGTAGACCATCCCGCAGGTGGCGACCATCGCCTCGTAGCTCTCACACCCCCACCCGCCGTCGCGGACGAAGGGCTTGATCCATTCGAAGTCGACGGCCTTGTCGGGGGTGTCGACGATGGCGAGCTCGGCACCGACCTGGAGCATCCAGTACGCGAACGCGTTGATGTTCACGCTCTTGCCAGACATCGGCAGACCCTGCAGCAGCGTGTGAGAGGCGCTGGCGAGATCGACCCTGAACTCCGGCCCGGTGACGTCTCCTGGACGCCCCAGAGCACAGCCCAGCGGTGCCTGTGTCCAAGCGGTGTCGGCGGGGGACGTGAACGTGGGGATGTCGCGGTCGAACGGGTAGGGGATCATCGCCGGGAACGTCGGGGGCTGGGCGGGGATGATCTGCGCCGTGAGCGCTTTGGCGTCGATGTCGACGTACCAGCCGGGCCGGCCGATCACGTTCTCCGCGACCTCGGTGAGTTTCCCGTCATGCCGGGAGGGGACGTAGCTGGTCGGGAGGTCAAGGACGAACCCTCCACCGCGGCGGCGGGCGACTTGGACCTGCCAGGGCTTGACCGCGAGGACGACGGCAACTGCTCCTCGGCAGCGGATCGCGTCCTCCGGCAGCTTCTCGAGCACGGCATGGCTCAGGTGCGGTTCGAATCGGGTCATCGTGTAGCCGGGGTTCTGGTTCTCCAGCCGAATCGCCTCCCGCTCCCCGTCCGACGGCTTCGCGCCGGTGCGGAGGCTCGCGATCAGCCGGGTGGTGCCCTTCTCGGCGGCGACCTCGGTCACGGCCCTCGTGCGTTCGAACGTGACCATCTGCGTCTCGGGATCGAAGCCGACGACCCGGAACCCGGTGCCGGCCTCGTCGTTGAGCTTCGCCTCGACCGCGGCGACGTGGGCGTCGTTGTGCGGGTCGAACCCGGGCACCCGGTGGCGGGTCCGCTGCACCTGCGCTGTACTCGCGCTCATCGGCCCTCCGTCCCGGTGTCGGCGAGGTTGTCCTCGGTGAAGCTATCGAGGACCTCGACAAGCACAGACTCGTAGGCGGTCCAGAGGCCCTGCGCGATCTCGGACAGCTGCGGGATGATCTCGTCGACCAGCCGCGGCCCGTCGGCGCCGGGAGAGTCGCATTGAGCCTGGAGGTGGGCCAGCAACGCGGAGACGTCGCCGTTCGAGGTGAAGCGGGTGCGGGCGATGCGGACCAGGGAGCTGACAGCTCGGGCAGGGTCGCTGGTGCCGAGCGGGGTCAGGTCCCCGTCGGTGACGAGTTCGCACAGCGCGACGGTGTCCACGGCCGACAGCGCCATCGAGGCCTTGTCGAACGAGTCCACGAGCGCCAGGGACGCGATCGAGGCCCAGTCGGAATCCTCCTCGGTCTCCGGGACCAGAGCGCCGGATAGGTCGATGGCGTCGAGGGTTTCGTCGTCGGCGCCGTCCCACCACGCCTGGATGCGCTGCTGGGTTGCGGGGTCCTCGGCGTCGAGGTCGTACAGGGCGAGCACGTCGAGCCAGCCGGCGGTCTCGATGTCGTACAGGCGGCTGCCCCACATCTCGAACACGACCCTGAGTGCCCAGGCGTTGTCGCTCTCGAGCGAGATTGTTTCGCCGGTGTCGATCTCGAAACGTTCTCGCAGCGGGGCGGGGAGCCACATGAACGGGAACCGCAGCGCGTCCGGTCGGACACCGGGGGTGCCGCGCAGGGGGAGCCCGCCGGTGTATCGCGGCAGCGGGATCGCGACGGCGGGGGAGGTGAGGATCCGTGCGTCGTCGATGCCGAGGATGGTGCGGGCGAGTCCTAGGCGGAGGACTTGCGGGACGGTCCGCTCGGGCAGTGTGAGTGGCTCGCCGGGCTGCAGCAGGTACCGCACTCGTCGGGTGTGCATCGTGGGCCTCCAGGGTCGAAAAGTGCTCTCACCCAACCCATATGCGAAGGAGCTCGTTGCGACCCCGGGGTGCCAACGCTGAGGGGTAGCGCCAACATGCGCCAACGGAGCGTTCACGCAGGTCATCTACACTTTCGGCGATTTTCTCCACCCCAACGCCAACGCGCTCCACCCACGAAACCTGCAGGTCAGTCTGCGTTTACCCCCATATCCCACATCTCCCACTATAACCTTTATAGAGAAGTAGGTAGTAGTAGTAAGAGGAGATATGAAACCAGATCCCCTATACGTATGCAGTTTCCGGCGCGCAATGTGGGATTTGGTGTCAAACGGGGTCTGACCTGCACGAATACCGACCTTCGAGCGTTGGCACTCCGTTGGCACTGTTGGCAAACCCAGGCTGACCTGCAGTTTTGCAGGGACGCTCGTTGGCGCTGCGCCAACGTGCACACCTCGACAGGCAGGATCCCCGCCCAGTGAGCGGGTCGAGCCGCCTCAGGGTCATCAATCATCCGTGCAGGTCAATCCGGGTTTGCCAACGAGGTGCCAACATGTGTTGCGCTTGCCGGATCAGCTCGTTCGTGCAGGTCGGGACTCGTTTCCGCCGCTCTTCCAGCGAAGGCGGTGCCATCGTGGTGCCAACGCATAACGTGCTGGTCAGGCCGGGTTTGCGTACATATCCCACGCTCCCCGGTATGACCTTATAGGGGAAATGTCTATCGGCCCCCGAAAACTGCCCCTCACGGACGGGGCCGCCGTTCTCGCAGGTCATCCCACGTTCGCCAACGGAGTGCCACCATTTTCAGTTCGCGCGAGATTTGCATGTTTCAGCAGGTCGGAGCGCGCTTTCGTCGCTCTGCGCACGAGGTCAGTGCCACCGTGGTGCCAACGTAAAAAGCGCAGGTCAGGCCGGGTTCGCGTACATATCCCACGTTCCCCGGTATGACCTTATAAGGGAAATGTCTATCGGTTCCGGACCGGGGAGTGCCACGGCGCCGGATCTGTGAACTATCGACCTGCCGGGCTCGTCCCGCGAGGGGGCCGCCGCGCCCACTGCGTAGTGGCACGGGAACGGCGTCGAAAGGGATCTCGGTGAGCACTGCTGGCTTCGTCCACCTCCACACCCACTCGGAGTACTCCGACTTCGACGGCCTGTCCTCCGTGACCCGCCTCGTGGACGCCGCAGCCGCCGACGGACAGACCGCCCTGGCGATCACCGACCACGGCCGACTCGCCTCCCTCTGGGCACTGCGCACCGCCTGCACGAAGTCCGGCAAGGTCGCGCCGATCCCGGGGATCGAGGCGTACATCGTCGTTTCAGGCACCCGGCATGATCCGGGCACGATCCAGGTTGCCGCGGACTCCGACGACCTCGACTCAGGCGGCTCCTCAGCCTCGAGCACTCGGGCGGCGACGAAGACGAAGCGCTACGAGCACCTGACGATCCTCGCCTCCACCCGGGCCGGCCTGCAGTACCTGATCGAGATGTCCAACCGCTCCCAGGTGTCCAGGTCCGGCAAGTACCCGCTGATCGACTACGAGCTCCTCGCTGAGCACGCCGACGGTCTGATTGTGCTGACCGGATGCGTCGGCGGCCCCATCGCCGGACCCCTCTCTCGCATCACCGGCGCCGACCCCGCAGCCGACGCGGCAGAAGCTGACCGCGCCCAGGCGAACCTCGACCAGCTCATCGGCGCGGTCGGTCACGAGAACGTGTACGTCGAGCTCGCCGATCATGGTCAGGCAGCCCAGGAGCGAGCTCTCACCGGCCTGTACGAGATCGCGGCCCGTAATGATCTGCCGGTGGTGGTCACCAACGACTCGCACTACGTCGCAGAAGACGAGCAACCGGTCCACGAGGCCCACATTGCGCTCGGTCAGTCGGGCCGCACCATCAATGATCCTGACCGGTACCGGTTCAGCGGCTCCGGCCAGTTCTTCCGTACCGAGGGACAGATGCGCGCCCTGCGACCGGATGATGAGATCTGGCAGCGGGGCTGCGACGAGACCGTGCGCATCGCCGCCCGGATCGAGGCAGACATCTTCCCCGAGACGCGACTGCGGGTGCCGAGCTTCCCGATCCCGGCCTGGTTCACCACCGGACTCGAAAACGGCGCGTACAAGCGCTACTCGGTCCCGTCCTCGGCCGCCGACGGCACAGACCCCGTCACCTTCAGCTACTTCATGCACCGTGTCCACGCCGGCGCCAAGCAACGCTGGGGCGAAGACCTGCCCGCCGAGGTCTCTGCTCGGCTGAAGTTCGAGCTGTCGGTGATCTGTCGCCTCGGCGTCATGGACTACTTCCTGCTGGTCGAAGACCTCATCGCCTGGGCTCGCTCCGACTGGACCGCCGCCGACTGGGTGACACGCCACGACCAGGACATCGAGGACCCTGGGCGGGCACGGAAGGATCCGATCCACGTCGGCCCCGGCCGCGGATCAGCACCCGGCTCCGCCGTCTCGTACAGCCTGCAGATCGTAGGTATCGATCCGATCGAGGGTGGGCTGCTGTTCGAGCGGTTCCTGGACCTCGAGCGCACCGAGATGCCCGACATCGATGTCGACTTCGAGAAGGAACGCCGCGGTGAGGTGATCGAATACCTCTCCGTCCGCTACGGCCACGACAACGTGTGCCGCCTCGGCATGCACGGCACCAACAAGGCCAAGCGCGCCATCGACTCCGCCGGCCGCTACCTCGAGATCCCCGTCAGCACCGTCGCCGACGTCAAGAAGCAGCTCCCCACCGACTGCGCGGATCTCGCGATGCTCCTGCGCGAAAACCCGCCGGACACCACCGGAATGAGTGCGAAGGACGCCGCCGCACTGGGGGACCGCTACGAGACTGGCCAGACCCTCCGCGACCACCTCGCGTCGCAGGACGGCGATGACCTCCCGAACCCGGGTTCCAGGCGCCGGGCCCGCTACGGCGTGGCGACGATGATGGAGTACGCCGCCGTTCTTGAAGGAGTCGTCGTCAGCCCCGGCACGCATCCCTGCGGGGTCGTCGTCTCCGACGAGAACCTCACCCCACTGGTCCCGATGCGCCTGGCCGAGGGCGAGTGGATCACGGAATGGGACGGCGCCGACATCGCCGACTTCGGTTTGCTGAAGATGGATGTCCTCGGGCTGCGGAACCTCGACATCGTCAAGGCCACCGAACAAAACGTCCTTGCCACCCACGGTGAGATCGACTTCGACCTGCTCGAGCTGCGCACCGACGGTCCGCGCGCCCAGGCCGCCTGGGAACTGCTCGGCCGCGGCGACTCCACCGGCGTGTTCCAGCTCGAATCCGCCGGGATGCGTGACCTGCTGACCACCGCGCGCCCGCGCACGCTCGATGACCTCGCGGCGCTGATCGCCGCCTACCGGCCCGGCCCGATGAGCGCCGGCATGCACACCGAATGGGCAGAGCGCACCGGCGGCAAGGCACCCGTCTCCTACGACTCCCTGTCCACTGATCCCGCGGAGCAGGAGGTGATCGCTTCCGTGCTGGGCCAGTCCCAGGGCGTGATCCTGTTCCAGGAGCAGATGATGCGGCTCGGCAAGATCGTTGGGAAGTTCGACGCGGTACGGGCGAACAACCTGCGTCGCGCGATCTCGAAGAAGAAGCAGGACCTGATCGACTCGCTGAAGCCCGACTTCATCGCCGGAGCTCAGCGAGCGGGCGTCGCCGAGGACGGAGTGACCCCAGTCCCAGCGTTCTCGGCAGAGACCGCGGAGAGACTGTGGGTCGCGTTCGAGGGCTCGGGTCGATTCTCGTTCAATAAGTCGCACACCCTGGCTTATGGGGCGCTTGCGTTCCAGACTGCGTACTTGAAGGCGAACTGGCCGGCGGAGTTCGGGGCTGCCGTGCTGCGGTTCACGGGCTCCGGCAAGGACAAGGCCCACCTCAGGGTCGCGACGATCCGGTCCCTGCGCGCCGAGGGCGTCACAGTCCAGGCACCCGACATCAACACCTCCGACGAGCACACCATCGCCCGCGACGGCGCAGTCTGGCTCGGCCTGGGCGAGATCAAGGGCGTCGGAGCGATCGCAGCCGAGATCGTCGCCGAACGTGACCGGGGAGGGAAGTTCGCCTCGATGGCCGATGTCGCCACCCGCGTGATCGTGCCCGCCGCCGACGACGGGAAGAAGAAGTCCGTCACCAGCGCCCAGTTGGCTGCTCTTGCCCAGGCCGGAGCGTTCGATCACGTCGGCGACGGATACCGCCTCGGGCACGTGATCGCTTCCCGCGCTGTCGCGAAGGACGCCGATATCCGTGTTCCGCAGATGGAGTACTCGGTGCTGGAGAAAGCGTCTCGGCAGCGGGCCAGCATCCTCGCGATCACTGGCACCCATCCCACGAAGGCCCTCGCTCGTCAGATCGCAGGCCTCTACCAGGCAGGTGCAGGCGATGATGCGGCGCCGAAGCCACCCGTGGGGCTTCACCGGTTGCCGGGCTCGGACGGTGCCAGGGTCCACACCGGTGGGGTTGTCTCCGCGTTCACGGAGCGGCTCACCCGCAAGGGCACGTGGATGGTGACGATGGAGCTGGAGAACGCCCACACCTCGATCCAGACCGTCGGGTTCGCCGACGTCCACGCCGCCCTGAAAGAGATGGGGATGCCGGAGGTCGGGGACTTGGTCGAGATCCGCGGCGCGGTCCGCATCCGAGAGGTCGAGCGCGAGATCACTGACGAAGTGACGGGTGAGTCCAGCACCGAGACCACGCTCGAGCACTCGATCGTGCTGTGCCAGGTGGAGTTCATGGCCGTGTATGACCCCGATCGCGATGCCGAAGGGGACCCGGTGCTGGCCGTCGGGCGGACGCTCGCCGACAGGAACCCACGGCACCAGGCCACCTTGAGCTCAGCGCCCGAGTCCTCGAACGATGTCGAGGAGGACACCGCCCCGGGCGTGGAACTCGGACCGGGCGCCGAGGTCGCCGCCCCGCCGGTCGAACCCGTACCAGGGGAGAGGTCGACGGACGTCACGGAGCCGGCGCCAGATCCGGAGACGTCCGAGCCTGATGCCGCCGACGAGGACCTTGGAATCCAGGACATCGTCAGCACGTTCGAGTGGCGGCAGCTGCAGGAGGCCCTGACTGAGGTCAGTGGGGAGGGGTTCGAGCTTGCGATGCCCCGAGCTGGTCGAGGCATGGGAACTCATCTGCGGCTCGAGACGGGGACCGGCCCTGTGCGGGTCCCTGCGACCGCGCAGCGGCGGCTGACGGAGCTCCTCGCCGCGGGCAGACTCCCGGCCCTCGTGTCGACGCCGGCACTCTGCTGCGTCGTGATCGACAGCCGGGACTGGCGCGGCCAACTGCGGGCGATGTCCGATGCGATCAACTCCGGAGCGATCGACCCGGCAACGGTCTCGGTCGACGGACTCGGACCGTATGTCGCCGCACGCTCCAACTGACGCACGCCAGTTCCGGCACGTCCTGTGAGGTGTTGGCTTCGCCCACTGGTGCGGTGTGCGGGATCGTCCCGCCGCGGCCCCAAAGGGGTTGCAGCCATGTGGCAGAGCATCAGCGATGTCACGCATACCAAAGAGGAGAGTTCACATGGCTCTGGACAACATCGTCACGGTCGTCGGTCAGCTCACGGCCGACCCCGAGCTGCGCCACACCAAGAAGAACATCCCGGTCGCCTCGTTCTCCGTCGCGCACAACGACCGGACCTTCGACAAGGAGACCGAGGAATGGGTGGACGGCGAGCCGACGTTCGTGCGGGCTTCCTACTGGCGTGAGTCCGGTGAGAACTTCGCTGAGTCGCACGAGAAGGGCGACCGCGTGATCCTCGTCGGCAAGCTCAAGCAGAACGACTTCACCGACAAGGAAGGCAACGAGCGCTCCACCCTCGAGCTGAACGTCGAGGAGGCCGGCCCCTCGAACAAGTTCGCCACGACCACGGCCACCCGCCGCAAGGGCAACGGCAACCGGACCGCCTCGAAGCCAAAGGCGAAGGCCAGCGCCTCCGTCAAGGCCGACGCCGGCGACGGCGGCTCGGACGACGACTTCGACTTCTGACCCGACCCGGTCATTGCGGGCCGTCGACGCATCCCACTACGGGTGAGTCGGCGGCCCGCCCTACATTCAGCGAGGAGTGCCCTACGAGATGACCAGCGCATCGATGCTCCACGGTGCACTGCACGTGCTCGAGACAGTTCTTGGCGTGATCGTCCAGCACCCGTGGTTGCTGGCGCCCGTGGCCGTCGCACTAATCGCCTGCGCGGTGCTGGCATCCCCGGCCGGTAGAACCTGCACCTCACGAGACCCCCGCCGCGGCTTCACGGTCGCTGAGCGTCGGGCGGCATTCGAGCGCGCCGGGCACCGGTGTGAGCACAAGGCGATCCTGTGGCATCGCTGTACGAACACCCCCACCCAGGGTGACCACATCTTCCCGTGGTCACGCGGAGGCCGCACCGCCATGAGCAATCAGCAGGCCCTGTGCCCCTTCCACAACGGTCGAAAGTCCGGATCGGTGCCGACGCGGCTGTACATCTTGCGGCTGCTGCGGCGGCGTCGCCGGTACTTCCCTGATGGGGAGTCACCGCGGATCGAGTGGAGAGCCGGAGCTGCGTCGTGATCGCGGGTCGCGACGTGCCCTCGGGCAGGCGATAGTGCCGGCGGGGATCTGAATGAACTGGCTGTCGATGTCACCAGGTGTTTGTACAGTGCGTTCATACACACGGTGACGCGGCGATGCGCACCGACCACCCAGGAGGTCAGAATGATGGAAGCGCGTCAGAAGCCCTATCGAGCCACGCTGCACTGGGATCCCACGCGGGAAGGTGCGTGGACTGGGTTCGGTGTGGATCTCAATCCCGCCTGTGGGCAGAGCGAGTTCATTACCGTGACCAGTGTGGAGCTAGCGGTTGACTGCATGAAGTGTCGGAGCGCAATGGAGAATCAGAAGTCGTGATCCCAGACCACGCTGACATGTCCACCCCTGGGATGCTGACTCTTCTTCGTAAGCGCGAAGGCTGGGCCGATGCCGTTGTGAAGCTCAAGGGCCTCGCAGACGAGAAGGGCGACGAGGCGCGAGCTGCCGCCCGGACCTACGCAAACGTCTACAAGGGACGACGCGGGGCGATGGTGTTCGATGTCGTGGCGTCGCGCCAGCGCAAGTACGCGACAAGGGTTCGTCCTAGCGTCGCCCAGTGGGAAGGCGCCGTCTCAGCACCCACCCTCAGCGTGCTGGCCTCGACGCGGCTTGACCCGAAAGACTACGGTCTGAGGGAAGACGAGCCAGCGACGATGCAAACGGTCGCAGCGAATCTGCTGGACTTCGCCGACGAGTCGGGCCTCTCCGATGACGAAGCGTGCCGCCGCTGGGCAGAAGGTGTCGATGGACTTCAGCACGCACATGCGCTCGACCCGGTGGTCGGATCCGTCTCTGGAATCGGACCGGCACTGTTCGCGTACATGCGGATGCGATGCGGTGCGAATGCGCTGAAGCCTGATGTGCGGGTGGCCAAATCACTCAACGGGCTTGGCTTCACAACGCCGGGAGACTCGCACTCGGTCCTTACAATCGCCCAAGGTGCCGCTGCCGAGATCGACGTCGATCTTCTGACCCTCGACCAGCTGTTGTGGGAGTGGAAGGGATGATTGGCTGGCAACACCTGGCGCCGGGCAGTCCTGGATTTCCGATTTCCACATCCTGACGGCTACTCCTCGTTGTTGCTGCTCTCCGTCGGTGCTGTCTCACCGACGCTGAGGACGATGAATTTGCCGCTGTTCTCTCTCGTGATCGTGGTGGTCAGTGCCCAGGAGCCGTTGTACGTGGGGTCGTAGGGGTCGACCCAGGTGCCGGTGTAGGTGATGGTGATCGGGCCGCCGGGCTCGGTGCTGTAGGCCTGGGAGAGGATCTCGGTGGTCATGGCGTAGCGGCCGCTGCGGGATATCGGGGGGTTCACGTCGGTCGGCTTGACCATCAACTCGTCCAGGCGTGCCTGCCGCTGCTCGGTGCTCTCGTTGCGGTCGACCGTGAGGACCTGGGCGATGACGCCAGTGCGGGTCCGGGTGATCAGTTCGCTGCGCTGCTCGGCGCTGAGCGGTGCGGGCTTGCCTACGGCTGAACCTGGTGCATTCTCGTGGTCGAGCATGTTCGGGGCCCAATCGAAGGATTGGACCTGAAAGGACAGGTCGTTCTCGGCCGAGCTTCCACCTTCACCGGGCTCTGCGGGGCGGGCCACGACGATCGAGTAGACGGGCACCCTTTCGCCTCGGTACGTGCCGGAGACGGTGAATGCGTACTGCTCGTAGTCCTCGTCTACGGCTTGGTCGGCGCGCTCGAGGGTCAGGTCGGTGACCTGGTCCAGCAGTGCTGCGTCGACTCCTTCGAGGGAGGCGAGGAACGTCGGATCTCCGAGGGACCGGACATTGCCTGGGTACGTGGTCATGAACTTGCGCGCTACCCGTTCTGCGTCTGTGCGATCATCCGCCGGCTCCGAGGCGTTCTGCGCCTCTGGCGCGGCAGGTTCGGCGGTCTCCACGGGGGCGTCCGCTCCTCCGTCAGACGGCAGCACAGCGACACCAGTGGTTGGGTCTAGCGAAGGCTCATCGGTTTCGCGATCGGGGGTTGGGAGAATCCAGATCACTGCTGCGAGGACGATCAGCACGACCGCCCCGTACGTGAGCCCTCGGACCACCTTCCTCTCCATGCGGGTCATCCTTCGTGGACGTCGATGTTGCGGCCGCGGTCGAGGCCGGAGGGGATGAACTCGATGTGCCAGAACTCCTCGTCGTGGATGTACATGCCGTGCTTCAGCCCGAGCTCGCGGACCTTCTGCCACCGCTGCAGATCGGCGCCCGTGCCCGGGTAGGAGCAGGCGAGTTCGGGGGTCTGGGTGGTTCCGCAGTTGTGGCGCGAGTAGGGGGCGGGGAAGCCGCCGATGTCGAAGGCCATCCCGAACTCGTGGTTCGACCATCCGGGACGGGCAGCTCCGCCGGGGGAGTTCGCGTACAGCGACTGCTGCTTGGCGTGGGACCGGTAGGAGGACGTGATCGTCAGATCGAGGCCCTGTGCTTCGGCTTCGGTCCAGAACTTCACGAACTCGGGGGCGATCGTCGCGTTCATGACGATCGGGCGGCCATTGAGGTCGGTGACGCCCTCGAGCGCGCAGAGCCGGATCGGCTTGCCCTGGCCCTGGTAGTAGGCGGTGGTGGTGCCGTTGTCTGTCGTGCCCGCTGGGCAGGAGAGCGAGGCCGATGGCTGGATCAGCGCGGCGATGTTCACGCAGCCGGACGTCCCGCTGGGGCAGGGAGTGACGGACCCGGTCTTAGTTCCGGGAGCGATTGACGTGCCTGTGCAGTCGCCGCCCGTGTCGTTGGCGGGCGGGGCTGGTGCGTCGGTGCTCGGGGTGTTCTCGATGCCTCCGGCGTCGGGGGTCGCGGTGCCGGTGTACTGGTCGTAGAACGCTTGGGCGTTGGCGATGCGTTCGTCGATCGCCATGACTCCCGATCGTTCGTATTTCGCTTCGAACGATCGGGTGGCCTCTTCGACGGTGGTGGTCGAGGCGAGATGGTCGCCGGCGGCCTTCTCCACACCCTCGAGCTCTCCGATGATGTACCGCATCTGGAACAGCACCATTTGGTCGACGTCGTCGTCGGACATGACCGGGGGCAACTGCTGCATGGTGGGTGCGGCGATGTAGTACTCGGTGCCGAGCTCGTCGATCACGGCGTCGCGGATCTCGGCGTGGCGGCTGCCAGTCCACTGCACAAGTCCCCAGCCGGAACCGATCGACGGGGTGCTCGCTTCGCCTTGGGCGATGAACGGGTTGAAGCTGCTCTCGCGTTCGATGTTCCCCATGACCCCGGCGGTCTGCTCTTCGCTGTACCCGGCGCCGCGGAGGTAGTTCCACACCTTCTCCTCGATGTCCCCACCGGCCACGTCACCCGGGATCGCTCCACCGTTATTGCCCGTGTCGTTGCAGGTGTCGGACTGCATGGCTGCTTGGCTGACGGAGGGTAGGACGGCGCTGACGATCGCGGCAGTGACCCCGGAGATGAGCACGGTCTGCAGCACCAAGGTGACGACGACGAGCGCTGCGATGCCGGCGAAGAGGTAGCGGAAGGCCTTGGTCTGGAAGATGGTGGTGACGGCCGATCCGGCGAGTCCCGCGACGGGCGCTCCGGCTCCGGTGCCTGCGATGGCTGCGGTGGTGAGTGCTCCGGCTCCGGAGGCAGCGACGTCTTGGGCACCGCCGATCATGTCGCCACTACGGGCCTTCTGCGCTCCCCGCAGGGCGCTGACGGCAACGTCGGACCCGGTCGCCTTCTTCACCCCCGCCTCGACGCCACGCTGAGCGAGCGCCTTGCCCGCCGAGGTGGCTGTCGCGGCCGCACCGCCGTCGGTGCCGGATCCGAGGTCACCGCTTCCCGGTGCGTCCAGCGAGGTGTCTTCGGGCAGGGGAGTGTCCCCGGTGTTGGGACCGTGGGTGTCGGCGTGATCCGCCATGGGTGACCTCCTCGGCTGCGCCAGTGGGCGGGAGGTCGAGGCTGGCGAGGTCAGAGTCCGCCGCGGACCATCGGAGGGGCCTCGAAGGTGAAGTCGAAGCCGTCGTCCTCATCGAGCGACTCTTTGGTCTCCGGTGCTGGTGGCGCAGCGGGGGAGTCGGCCGGGGCCGGCGCGACCTCTGGCAAGTCTTCGGCTGAGGTATCGGTGACGGGGGTGGCGGTATCACTTAGCTCAGCGCCCACGTCGACGGCGAGCTCGGTGATCAGCTCCCGGTAGGTGGCGCCGACCTCCGACTCGGCATCCAGACCTTCGACGTCGACGACGATCTCCGTGACCGGCTCCTGCTCGATGACGGACTGCAAGGTCTCCAGGAGCTCGAAGTGGCTGTTCGACTCGAGCTCGGACAGAGCCACGCTCCGCTCAGCAGAGGATGCCTCGCCTTCGGGATCGTGAGTGGTGTCTCCGAGCAGGGAGCCGAGGTCGAAGCTGATGTTCAGGTCGAGCTCCTCCACCGCCGGCGCTTCCTGCTCCGTGATGGTCTCCTCGACCACGTCGACGAAGTCCTCCAGCGGTTCGACCGCGAACCGCGGATCCGACGGGTCCAGCAGGTGCTCCGGGCCGGGCTGCGGGATGTCGTTCTCGTCCAGCTTCGCGTGGAGGGTGGTGTTCTCCTCGTACCAGACCTGCATGAGGCGTGGATGCGGGGCAGTCAGCGGCTCGAACAGGCCACGCCCGACCCGGGGTGCGGCGATGGTGTCGGCCTCCATGGGGTTCCGGAATGCGCTCATCCGCTCACCCTGGGTCATGTTCCCCAGGCCCATGCGAGCGAGGTTCGTCTTTATGTCCGATCCACCCGGCATGGTTTCGAGGATTTTGGAGTTCAGCTTCTGGGTGCCGAGCAGCAGGTGGATCCCGACGGAGCGTGCTTCCCGGCCGAGTTTGCCGATGATGTTCCCGATGATCGCTCGAGCGTTGTTCTCGGCTTCGGCCTCGAGCCGGGCATGGTCAGCGGCCGGGTCATCGGATCTGGGAGGCAATGAGGACTTGCCGATCAGGGACGTGAATTCGTCGACCACCACGATCAGATGCGGCGGGCGGGCGTCGTCGGGCAGCTTGTCGATGTTCACCACGCCGTACTTGCCGTTGATGGCCTTGCGGCGCTCGAGCTCACCGTAGAGGGCCTTCATGGTCGAGGCGGCCTGGTAGGCGTCTGCGGCGAACGGGGCGATCGCCCAGTCCTTGGCGAACAGGAAGTCGTACCCTCCCTTGGTCGGGTCGATGATGACGGGGAGGTAGCCGCAGCGGATCAGGTCGAACAGCATGGTGCTGATCGCCGCCGACTTCCCCGATCCGGTGCCACCGACCACCAGGAGATGGGGGTTCTCGATCGGGTCGTAGATGGTTGGTTCTCCGAGTGCACTTACCCCGAAGGCCGCGGGGGTGTCGCCGAGCCGGTCGAAGGGGATGCCGACGCGTTCCGGCAGTGGATCGTGTTCGGCCATGAACAGTTGGATCCCGGAGGCGCCGTGGCGGCGCACGTCCAGGAACTCCACGTTCAGGTTCGAGCGCAGCTTCTCCCGGTTTCCCTTGACCTTGGCGATATCCACGCCGGCGGGCAGGTCGAAGTCCAGTACCTCCACTTGGTCGTTCGAGGCGAGGGTCTCGAGCTTCGTCAGGGTCGGGACCGCGCCGGAGAGGTTCGCGATGTTCGAGTCGACGAACGCCTGGTCGAAGTCGACCCTCCGCACCTCGACCTCGGCGCCGCGACACAGTTTCGCCCCGGGCCCCGGGTCCCCGATGTACAGGGTGACTTCGCCGTCGCGCGGACTGGACAGGCGCATCCAGGGGCAGGCGAGTTGAGAACGGATCGCGTCGGCCTTCTTCCGCACGTCGACGAGCGTCGTCCCGCCGTGCAGGCGGAGCGTGATCTTCCAGGCGTGCTTCGAGCTCGCCGGGAGCGTGAGTGGCTCGGCCTCGACGAGTTCCGGCTTGGGCAGCTTTACGGCCGCGGTCCGGAAGGCGCTGTTGATCAGGTGCGCGAGGATCCATGCGGAGGCGCTGGTGGCGACGGGGGTCGCGCGCTCGGGTGATGCGACGTCTTGTGGGGTGGTCGGTACAGGATCGGTGGTCCAGCGGACCAGGAACAGGTGCGGGTGGCGGGAGCCTTGGCCTTCCTTCTCGCTGGGCCAGCCGACGATCGAGACCATCTGCGCGCCGGTGATCGAGGTGCGCATCCCCTTCTCGAAGTCTTTGCCGCGGGGGTCGATGTATGTCTCGCCCGCGTCCAGGCCGGTCTTGGTGGCGAACAACTGCTCGTACAGCACGAGACCGTCGCGGGAAAACCGCTGTGTCAGCTCAGCGTCTCGGGTGATCTCGAACCGGGTCGTCGGCGGCTGCGCACCCTGGGGAAGCGTCTGCTCCCACCGCTTCTCCCACTCGATCTCCACCTGCACGTTCTGGACCTGCTCCACGGTCAGTCCCGAGTCCTCCGCGTACTCCGCACCGTCGGAGAGGGGGTCGCCGACGAGAATGTAGCCGCTTCGCCGATCGACCACGACATCGACATCGATCGGTTCGCCCTCGATGACGGTGGAGCAGGCGGCGGCGATCGTGCCGTACTCGGACTGGATTGTGTGCCACGGGGGAGTGGGAATGCCCGGCATCGCCCAGGTCGTCTTCCAAATCGCGAGCGGAGAATCCTCCGGAGTCACCGGCGCCGGTCCCGGCACGCCACGTAGCCAGCGCCACGCTGACGCGGCGCGGGAAGTCGTCGGAAGCTCGACAGGCTCGGCCAGAGACTGCTCCAAACGCGCGACCTCGTCGGGGTCCTCGTCTCCGAGCTTCTCGATCTGCTCGCGGATGCGACGGTCTCGCTTCACGGTGAGCTCTGCCAGGCGAGAATCGATCTTCGTGGGCAGGTCCGCGACCTGCACTGCCTCCAGAAGCGCCATCCGGTTCACGCCGATCCCGTCCAGTGCTCGGGCCAGGGCTGATTCCAGGGCGAGGTCGCGCGAGAACCCATCGAGGTCCGGGTCCAGCAGGTTCGGGAAGGACCCTTCCGGCCACTGGATGATTCGCACGCGCAGCTGGTGCGCGGTACCGGGAATCTGCTGCCCGGAGGCATCGAGGTTCGGGCTGGAGAGCACATCGATCTGCGTGGACGGATCCCCGTAGAACGCTGAGATCGCGTCTGCCCGCTCCTGCAGTCCTGTGGCCATGAGCTTCGGCGGCGCGTCCATCACGTCGACGATGGCTCCGCACGGTGCGACGGTCCGGTCCACGAGCCGCGGGCGGCCTTCCTTCTCGGTGAACAGTTCGGCGAATCGCGGAGCCCACTCCTCCGTAGCTGCCTGGAGGCGTCGCCACTGCTCCAGACATACCCGCAAGATCGGCCCGCAGAGGAGTGCGATGACGACGAGCACCGCCGCGCCGACCATCCCGACAGCCCGCCACGTCGATGACTCCTGCCCCGCCATCGAAAGCCCGGTAGCGGCAGCCCACGCACCGAGCACAGCGGCCAAAGGTGCAGCGAGTATGAGTGGACGCGCCCGTGAGTTCCACAGCTGCCGGAGCACCGCGGGACCAATGGAGACGACCGGCTGTTCCCGGAGCCTTCGTCGGCGGGCCAGCAGAGAGACGATCACGTGATGTGTCAGCAGCCCCGAACTCACCGCGACCCACCACGGCAATGCCACGACGGGCGTTTCCATACCGAGGAGAGCTCCGAGGCGCTCGAGCAGCGCCGTGGGGAGCTGACCGGACAGCGGCAGTGACGCTACGAGGGTTCCGGTCGCGGCCGAGGCGATGAACGAGAGGCGAGGCGGGATCCCGGGCCACAACGACTCCAAGCCCCACACGCTCCCGAACAGCAAAGATGTGCGCGTATCCAGCCACGCCCGATGCCGGCGGACCAAATGCTCCTCCCGCGGATTGGCTGGCGTCTCCTTCGGCCCCGTCAGCATCGGCGCAGGGTTCAGCCACGCTACGGCCAGCACCCCGGTAAACAGCACCCACCCCACGGGCAGCCCGAACAGCAGCGCAGCACCGGCGAGCAGCAGAGTCAGCACCATCAGGGGGATGGTGAGGTTCAAGGCTGGCTTGTCGTACTTCTGCGCCATGGATTCTCCTCAGCTGGTGCGGAGCAGGGGATACAGGGCCGCGACGAGATCCGGATCGGTCGGCTCATCAGGTACCAGGGCACGGACGCGCCGGGGGAGGGCACTGGCCCGGATCGCATCTGCACCAGGGACGTGCAGGAACGTCACGCTCATGGCCCCGGGGCGGGAGGTCTCGATCGACACCAGCGGCCGGCGGACCAGGGCGCGGGGGATGTGGGCGCTGATGCGCTGCTGGATCATCGCCATCGTGCGACGGTCGGCGTGCTCCACCTTCGACAGCCATCGGTACGACGTGTCCTCGAGCGTCCAGTAGAAGCCGGGCCGCCACCGCTTCGAGTCGACTATCAGCACGACGGTGCCGCCGGTGACGATGTGGTCGATGTTCGCGGAGATGCCTCGGGCGGGAACATCAAGGTCATGCCACACATCTCGCCGGGACTCCACCGCGATCCGGTCCAGCGCCCGCCCAGTGCTTTCCTCACCTGCGCGACCGACCTTCGCAGCATTCGTGCCGAGTTCCTCGACAGTCCCGCCCGCGATCCCGAACACGGATCCGCTCACGAGAACACCCCGACCAGCAGAGACAGGACGAAGATCGCCACCAGCACGAACAACCCGACCTTTACCGCGCCACCACTTAGGGAGTTCGCGAGGTCGTCGGAGTCCTTCTCGTACCGCGGTCCACGTCCCAGTTCCATGTCGCCCACCTTCGCCAGAGAGATCCGTTGATTCGGCCAGTGGGCGGGAACGCGACCTCACGGGACCCGCAGATTCTGGTGCGGGCGTGCAGTGAGACATTGGAAGCCGACTTCGTTGCTGCAGGGCGCGTGGTCGAGGGTGACGTTCTCTCGGCCGACGATGTGCGAGCCGGACTCATGGAGGCTGCCGTGTCCGATCCGCACGTCGCCGCCGATGGCGCTGCTGTCCTGGAGCACCATCTGTGCAGTGCCTCTGTCACTGACGGACACCCCCTGGCCACAACGGCACGCTTACCCCGAGCAACATCGCTACCGAGGCTCGTGACTGGACCGGCGACAGGCTTCTCGGCCGGTGCCACTCGAGCTCCGGTACGCATAGGGGTCGCACGCAAGGGAGGCCCGGGCTACGGTGAGGCGCATGACGAGCGCACACACCGACCACGCTCTCGCGAGGGCGGGCCGTCCTGTGAGTACTGATGGACCCAGGCGACCGGCCCTGCTGATCTTTGACGTCAACGAGACGCTTTCGGACATGTCGTCGATGGGCCAGTGGTTCGAGGAGGTCGGCGCACCGGCTCACCTGGCGAAGACCTGGTTCGCGGGACTTCTCCGTGATGGCTTCGCCTTGACCACTGTCGGTGTCAGTGAGCCCTTCGCCCGCATCGCGGCGGAGGCACTGCGCGCCAACCTCCATGGGCTCCCGCTGAACCGCGACACCGAGGACGCGGTCGAACACATCATGGCCGGGTTCACCGGTCTGCCAGTGCATGCAGACGTCCCAAAGGGTACTGAGGCCTTGAGCGGGCTAGGGATCCGGTTGGTGACGCTGAGCAACGGGTCTGCATCCGTCGCCGAGTCGCTGCTCGACCGGGCCGGAATCCGCGGCCACTTCGAGGCCCTCCTGTCCGTCGAACAGGCGGGCATCTGGAAACCCGGGGCAGGCGCGTACGCCTACGCTCTCGAGCAGTGCGGCGTCGACCCGATGGACGCCATGCTGGTCGCCGTGCATCCCTGGGACATCGACGGCGCGGCGCGCGCGGGTCTCGGCGCCGCCTGGATCAACCGGGACGACGGCGTCTACCCTGCGTACTTCAAGTTCCCCGATTTGCGGGCACGGTCTCTGATCCAACTGGCCGAGCAGCTCACGTGAGATGCGTACTGCCGAGCGTCCACGGCCGGTGAAATAGCTGAACCGAAGCGGCTCCAACTCCGCAATCTCGGGGTCGGAGCGCAGGAGCGACCGGGAGGTCAAGGCCGGTCTGCACGAAGTGATTCGTGTTTTCAGTCTTCGGGGTTCGGTTCCGGCGCCGCGCGCGGGTGGTCGATCGTGACGTGCTCACCGTCTCCGATGCGCGAGTCAGGAAGGACCATGAAGTCGGGGGAGACGCGGACGTTGTCGCCGATGGTGCAGCGGTAGCCGACCAACGCGTCCTCGCCGAGCTCGACGTCGCGGCCGAGCGTGGACGCGTGACCAACAGAGGACCAGTCCTTCATCACGGTCCTATGCCCGATGGTGGAGCGTCCGGTGACGTGGGCGTGCCGACCGATGTACACGTCGGGCCCGATCTCGGTGTCAGAGCCGATGTTCGCTCCCGCAGAGATCTTCGTGCGCTCTCCGATCCGCGCCCGTGTGGAAATGGAGGCGCTCGGTCCGATGCGGACGCCTTCGCCGATGTGGGAGCCGCCGCCGACCTTCGCGCTCGCACCGACCTGAACGCCGGCGTCGAGTCGTGCTCCGGCGCCGGCGAAGGAGTGGTGGCCCATCTTCACACCCTCGCCGATCGTCACGTCCTCCTGGATCCGCACCATGTTCCGGATCGTCGCCGACGAGCTGATCATTGCGGAGCTGTCGATCCTGGCCGAGCGGTCGATGCTCCCGCCCGAGTCGGAGTGCTCGACCTGGACGTCCGCATCGCTCCGGGTGACTGACCCGAACTCACCCCCGTTGCCCTGCTCGCCCGTGTTCTTCTTCCGCCTGTTTTCCATGGCGCCCAGCCCTTCATCTCGATTGTGACGCGGTCATGCCGTGAAGTGGGCGGATCCACCCGGACGCCGTTTCCACGATGTCCGCCTCTGTCGATACTCTGCGTGAATGGTCTACTCACCCGCTGCTGCCGATGCCGTCTCCCCTGGGGGACGAGATCTAGTCGAGGCGCGCAAGATCGTCTTGCAGTTGCTGTCGGGGCTTCCGTCGAGCTCAAACGGTGACATTTACAAGGCCGTCTTGGACGCGCATGGGTTGACCAGCGAGAGCGCGCGGGAGCCGCTCAAGGTAGATACACCTCATGGCCGCCAGGTAGAGGACGTTGACCCCTCACACCCGGCAGTTTGGTCACGGCGCCTTAGATTCGCGACCGACCACGTGCTTCACGAGCTGTACACCAATGGCGTTATCTCCCCGGCGTCCGGCGATAGCTACAGGGCGAGCGGCGACTCGATCCCTGTCCGCGGTAACTCCTGGAACGGAAGCGTCCAGTACGAGCATCACCACACGCCTCCTCCTCCATACGGCAGGTGGAAGATGGCCGGAGTCCCGTCGCTCCGTGCCGAACTGGCGAGGGAGGATCTGCCCGAGAGGTACCTAGAGCTGTTGGGCGTTCGTGGCTCACAAGTGCTTCGAGAAGGCATCGGTGCGTTCCAGCGAGGACTGTTCATCGCAGCGGTCGATTTGCTCGGTGCAGCTAGCGAAGCCGCCTGGTTCGGGCTCGGCGCCCACCTCACCGACGACGTAAAGCTGCAGCGTCTGGTGGCTGCGGGCGACAACGCTGCCGAAGTCATTGACCGTTCGGCCGAGGGCGTGGCGCGTCGAAGCGCGTGGAATAAGCGAGGGCTCAAAGACTTGCGATCGCAAGCGGCGCATCTCCGTGACTTGCGGAACTACGGTCTACATCCAACGGGAGCAACTGACGACGATCTTGAACCCGCTTTCACGGAGGCTGGCTGCGCTGTACTCTACATGGCCGCTCCCCGATACTTTCGCCAGCTAGATCAGATCAGGCGAGGCCTGCAGGACGAAGAGCCTGAGGAGGCCTGAGCCGCCTGCTTCCCTGGAAGTGGACGGATGAACTCGCCTATTAGGTGCGCGGTTCGAGACCGGATCCGGGCGAGCCGGACTCAAAGCGTTGGCTATCGAATTCTGGAGCGCGGCCATCCCGAGCGGACGGTCCCAGCCGAACCAGACCCCGCCACTTCCGCCCTGCGACCTGCTGCGTAAATCCGGGGCCGGTCATGCGGTCGGGTACCGACGGGTCTATGAGCGTATCGATACCGTAGGCGCCGACCTGCGCTAGTAAGTACTCGTCGGTGCGTTGCACCGTGCCGGGGCGCAGCCAATGCGGGGTGCCAGCTAGCAGCCGGGCGTTCCTCGGGATCATCTCGCCAGCATCCGTCGAGCCTTCGCGATACGGAAGGTCCTGCTCGTTCAGCAGCCGCACGGGTCGCCAGCCGTCTTCACCACCGTTGGTGCCGCGGGCGAGAAACGAGGCGGTCAGTCCGTCGAAGGCGTCGGAGACCTGGTGCGGGCCGGGGAACCAGTCGGTCCACGAGACGACGCCGAGCCGTGTGGAGGTCCGATTCAGTGCCGTGCCGGGGTAGTCGCGGACGGCTTCGCGGATCGCGGCTTGGATTTCGGCGTGGGCGGTGTTCTTCGCGGAGGCGCTGGTTGCCTGCGACGGCGTGGACACGTCCACCACGAGGACGACGAGGGGGAGTTCGTAGGTGGGGTGGCGTTGGAGGATCTGCGCCCACTTGGCCATCTTCCGCCGGAATGCGTGACCGACCGATGCCGTGGTCTCGAGCGCGATCACCAGGCCGTCGCGGCGCACGATCCCGGCGTCCGCCCGGCGGCCCAGATCCGCCAGCTGCGCCTGGAGCCCCGAGGCGGCGAGCATGGACTGCAGCGAGATCTGCTTCTCGCCGAGCACGGTGGCGACGTCGCAGAATTCGGCGACGCGCAGTGCGAGCTCGGTGGTGAGGACGTTGTGGCGGTCGAAGCGGTGCTCGCTGTTCCAGTCCTGGCCGCCGGTGATGGCGATGTGCTCGGCGAAGGTGAGGGACTTGCGGTACTGGGCGTAGGCGTCGATCTGGTCGCCGACGGTCCACATGCTCATCCGCTGGGCGCCGGGGGCGAGGCGGTTCATGCCGGCCGAGACGTAGCCGTGGGCGAGCAGGCCCGCACTGAAGGGTGTAGATAGCGCGGCGGGGTAGGTGTTCCCCATGACTCGTGATCCGGCGATGCAGGCGAGCTGCTCGCGGGTGACGGTGCGCCAGGAGGAGACGGCGCCGAGCGCGGCGAGGATAGAGGGGCGGTGACGGTTGGTGCGCATCTCCTTCAGAGCCTCGTCCTGGCTGGTGACGTAGCACGGCGGGATGCCCGACCAGCGCATCTGGGATGCGGGGGCACGGCGGTGCTGGGATGCACTGACCCAGCCGTCGGAGCTGCCGGTCGCGAACATCCCCTCCCAGTACGGGTCCACACGTTCCGCGGCACGGAACGGGACCGACGCGATGGGACTGGGCAGGTCTGCGAGGTGCCGAGAGTTCATCGGGACCGGTCCTCCGTCTCGGCCGGGTAGACGACATCGCGGAACGAGTCACGGTCGTCCTCGAAAGGGTGGACCTTCGCAGTGAACACGTTCTGGCGCTGCTGCTCGAGCACGGTGCGCACAAGGGTCATGTACCGCGGCAGATCCATCACTTCTTTGGGGTGGACGACCTCGAAGCCCTCGCTCGCGCCGCCGGTGAAGTCCTTCGCGATCTGGGTGGCGACGTCCGAATTCTCCTGGGCGTAGGAGATGACCGTCGACAGGGAGAACATGGTGCGTCGGACCGCGTCGGGTAGCTGGTCGGGTTCCTGGGTGGCGTAGATCGGGATGACGCCGAAGGAGCGGCCCTGCATGCGGGTCCACTCGATGACCTCGGGGGAGTTCGTCGCGACCCGGGCGAGCTCGTCGCAGATGATCGCGACGTACCGGCCTTGCTCTTCCCAGCCGGCGCACACGTCCTGGATTGCTTCCTTCAGCGAGTACAGGAGCATGCCGCTGAGCGCGTTGCCGACGGCGGCTGGGAGGCGGAGGTTGTCGCGGCTGGCACCAGTGCGAGTGGAGGTCGCACCGGAGTTGATCACCACGCGTAGGTGGCGGCGCAGGATCTCTTCGATGGTGGTGACGCGGCCCTCTGGTCGCCACCAGTGCGGGGCGAGCATCAGCACCTCGAGTTTCGATGAAGGTGCCTTCTGCAGCGCGGCGCGACCGGCTGGCTTCACCGCCGCGCTATAGAGCTCGGAGAGTCCTCCGACCGCGATTTCGAGCGACTCCTTCTCGCCCTCCGCACGGCCTGCTTTCACGTCCGCGAGTCGGCGACGGATCGTCTCGGCCAGATGCACACCGAACTCTTCGCCGAACCCGCCGAGCAAGGCGTGCGCGATCGACATCGGAGTCGCGACGGGTGGTGGGGTCGGCGCCTCCGGATGCGTCCCGATCGCTTCGTCCAGAACGTCGGTCGGGATGCCGAGGGCGGTGGTGAACACTCCGCGGAGTGTCTTCGCTGAGGCGGCGCCGATGGAATCTGGGCCCCAGTGGTAGATCATCTTCTCGACGAACTTCGCGGCGCTGTCGAGGATGCCGTCGCCGCCGGAGAACATGTCGATGCGGGCACCGTCCGGGTCGGCCAGGTCGAACACGTGGACCTTGCGGCTGCCGAGGCTCGTTGCCCATGCCTGGTACTCGGCAGCGTCTTTCCCAGACTTCGATTCGAACGCGACGATCGCGCCCTGGTCGCCGAGCATCGACGTCGACTGCTCCGGTGACGTGGCATCGTCGCGGGGGAGTGGCTGCTGGTCCATCAGCAAGAACGCGAACAACGACCGCAGCAGATAGGACTTGCCGGAACGCGGCTTGCCGAACACCGCGATCCCGGCCCACAGGTCCAGGGCGGACAGGCGCACCATCCGGCCAATCGCGTCCAGGCCGATCACGGGCCCGATGCGGCGCAGCAGAGACGCCGGCGCCCCGCGGTCACCGGTCTCGGACGTGCCCGACGCTGCACCAGATGCTGGAGCGAGGGCGCCGACGGGGAGGATTGCTCCGAGCTTGAACGCTCCACGGTTCAGCGGATAGTCGCCCGGGTCAACGGAACGCTTGGACGATCCGCTCTGGAAGTCCTGCGCTGACTCGGCCCGACCTTGATCGTTGCCCTGCATCGGTGGCCGGGTGCGCAGCGCCCAGCGCCTGGGCGGCAACGGGAATCGCCCAGTGCGGAACCGCTTCTCGTACCAGCGTCCCCACAGCACGTAGCCGGCCATCGCGAGCAGAGGCAACATCGCGGGGGCGAACAGCGTGGTGGTGATAATCGAGGTGACTGGGCCGGGCACGAGCGTCGCGATGCTCGGTGCGGCAAGCTGCATGCCGATGCCAGCGGTCACGATCGCGAGCGTGACAGTGATCAGCTGCGCGAGTACCCAAGGGCGGGGGAAGCGGACCGTGCGGGTCTCGAGGTCGAAGCCGTGCATGTCACCAGAGACCTGACGCAGCAGAGAGTCGACACTCGACCGGGACGTGGACGCTGCGGCGACGTGCGCGATCACGCCGTTCGGCTCGAGCGAATGATGGGTGCCGCCGACGATGCGGCCCTTGATCCACCGATCCCACAACCGGTCCTCATGCAGCAGCAGTCCGCGGTGCGGGGCCCGCATCGTGATCGCCACCCACGACCCGACCGGCATGTCCGCAAGCGACGCCGCCATCGAGAACGGATCCCGACCACTCTGCGTCGTCGAAGACCGAGTCCCACCAGGACGGAAGAACAGATGACCGACCTCGCGGGCAGTATGGAGATTCGGCAGGGCGTCGGCGTAGGAGAGACGGCCGGTGACCGCGTGCGCAGCGGATAGAGCAGCCTTGTTCATGCTGTCGGTGTCCGGAGAGATGAGGTAGTTCTCCAGCCCGTCGTCGGTCATGATCGCGAGGAACGTAGCCGCGGTGCGGGGGCTGAGCGACGAGGCGAACGAGCGCATCCGGGTGGCGACGAGCTCGGGACTGTTTTGCCCACCGGATGCTCGGGCCACCCGGCGGATCACGACGGAAGTACTCATGCCCCCTCATATGCGAAGGAGCACCGGATTCTCACCCAGACCAGCGCGTCTCATGAGGTGGCCGTCGAATCTCAAGTTTTGGACTCCACCTGACCTTGAAGAATCAACCGCGCCGCCCAGGACGAGTCCCCGCCCTGTACGCGCTGTGTCCACGATGCGGCTTCGCCGCGAGGGATCGTGGTGCGTCCAGTCGTATGACCTCGTCCGTGTATCGACCCCTGTGTTCCTTCGGCTTCGCCTTCCGGGGTGGTCGATTCAGCGTTCCTTGTGAGTTCATCCGATCCGGCGGGGACGACTCGCGCTCCGCACTTCGTCACGCTGCGCGACTGCTCGTACTTCGTACTTCGCATCGGGCTGCGCCCGGCAGCTCGCGCTGCGCGCTTCGCAACGGACTGCGTCCAGCAATCGCCCCGAGAGCAGGCATCTTGCCCATTACGCAACGATCACTGCGTTACGCGCAACAAGTCGAGTCGCGAAGACCCAGTCCATGCCGTCCTGCACCGCCCATGCCGCACATCGCGTCTCGCGCAACATCACAAGCGCGTAGCGCATGCACCGCGCAGCGGGAATCCGACCACACCGTGAGCGCATCCGAGGATCCCGGATCCCCTCCGACGGGATGGATGCTCTGTGAAGTGGGCGGGGACGCGAAGCGTTGCGAAGTGCGAAGCACGAGCAGACGCACCGACACCGCGACGAGCTCGAGACGCAGTCCGTTGCGAAGTACGAAGTACGAGCAGACGCAGCGCCACGGCCAGCCCGACGCACGCAGTGCGGAACGCATGGCCCAGAGGATCCACAGAGCACGAGGAGATCACGGGGCAAGAGCGTGCATGATCAGCGCTGCGCGCAGCGCCGGGCTGACGCGATGAGAGCGTAGCGAGGGCCGCATCCCGTAGACGTAATAGTTGCGCACCGCGGACCCCGACCAGACGGCGTACAGGATGCGTACCGAGGTGCAGCGACCAGTGGGCGCGACGGCTGCGACACGCGCGCGCAGCGCACCGACACCGCAACGATGCCGCACAACGAGCACCACCGAGGGGCGAAGCTCCGACAGGGAGCGAACCGACCGGACCGGACAGCGAGCACCAAGGACGGACGAGCGCCAGCGAGGACAACCGCCGGAGCGAGCAGGCAGGGGAGGGAAGGCTGAGCGACCTCTTCCTATGGCGCTCAGTTCCGTTCGGGTCCTCGGCTCGTTCAATCCGAAGCGTCTACCGGCCCACCCCTCGGGCTGTCGCCCAGGCCCCACATCAACACCGCCTCCAGGCACGCCGCGCGCACCAGCTTGAGATGGGGCAGGTGCCCGGGACTACGAGCCTCACTCATTGGGGAATAGTGCATAGGCGCACGGTGCCGCCCCGATGCCCGGGGCACTCTGATGCGACGTTTCTCCGAGGGTCGGTCAGGGGGCTGCCCAACGTGCAGGGCCGTGATCGCGAACGCGTCGCCGGCAAGCGCGTCATGGTGACGGGCGCTGGCCACTCGGCCGCCTGCTGGACCTCGCAGGACTGGACGATGCCACCCCGATCATCTGGGCCGTCCGCACCGCAGACTTCACTCGCGTCTACGGCGGCGGAGAGCAGGACGAACTCGCAGCACGCGGGGCACTCGGCACCCGACTGCGCACGCTGGTCGACACCGGACGCATCGAAGTCCTCACCTCGTTCACCATCACCCACTTCACCGGCGAGGACGCGTTGACTGTTCACGCGGTGACCCCGGACGGGGAACGAGAAGCGAGTGTCGATGTGCTGGTGCCGGCCACCGGGTTTCGCCCAGAGCTCGCCATGCTCTCCGAGCTCCGCCTGAACCTGGACCCGGCCGTCGAGGCACCCGCAAAGCTGGGCCCGCTCATCGACCCCGAGTTCCACGCCTGTGGATCCGTCGAACCCCACCGGTGAGCTCGTCCTGGCCCACCCGGAGAAGAACTTCTACATCGTCGGCATGAAGAGCTACGGCCGTGCCCCCACCTTCCTCATGGACACCGGCTACGAGCAAGTCCGCTCCATCGCGGCAGCACTGGCCGGCGACCGCGAAGCAGGAGACGCCGTCCATTTGGAACTGCCCGAGACCGGCGTGTGCACCACCGACCTCGGCGGCAGCTGCAACGCCCCCGCGCCAGCCGGCGACGCCTGCTGTAGCAGCCCGCAACTGATCGAAGTTTCTACCGGGCGATGACTCACCAGCCGAACGGCGATTGTCGATCGTCCCGCTGAGAGCAGGTCCTTATCGTCCTTGGCCGTGTCAACCAGGTCCGAACCCGCCCGAGCCCGCCGTGGCTCCGCTGGATAGACGGCGCTGCTTTCGGGCTGTGCGTAGCAGTTGTCGGTAACGCCGAGTATGAGGGCACGTTGGGCGGGTTCCTTCCTGGATCGACCGATCACGCTTGCTGACCACGAAGTCGCAGCCAGGACAAGACGCTCGAGTGCTCGCCGGAGCCCATGACGTTCGGCGTGGCGGAACGGGGCCTCGATCGTCGGGGAAGCGGGTTCGGGCTCACCTGGCCGCCAGCGTCACACTGTTCAGTAGTTGGTATATAGTTCAGTGCATGCTGACTATTGCTTCCCGTCTCGACGTGATGAACCGGCTGGGTCGCGCGCTGGCCGACCCGACCCGGTCCCGGATCATCCTGACTCTGCTCGTGGGTCCCGCTTACCCGGCGGAGCTGGCCCGAGATCTGGATCTGACCCGGCCCAACGTGTCCAATCACCTCGCGTGCCTTCGGGATTGCGGGATCGTGGTCGCCGAGCCCGAGGGTCGTCGGACGCGTTATGAGATTGCCGATTCCCACCTGGCGCAGGCCCTGACGGCACTGGTCGATGCGACCCTCGCGGTGGACGAACACGCCCCCTGCATCGATTCTGCCTGCTCCGTTCCCGGATGCGATGCAGCAGGGGAGCGCGCATGATCCTCGCCTCGGTGCTGCAGGCGATGGGTCTGTTCGTAGCGACCAACATCGACGACATCATCGTGCTTTCCCTCTTCTTCGCCCGAGGTGCGGGCCAGCGCGGCACCACCGCCCGCATTCTGGTCGGGCAGTACCTCGGGTTCGTCGGCATCCTCGGTGCTGCTGTTCTGGTGACCATCGGCGCCGGAGCGTTCCTGCCGTCGGCCGCCATCCCGTACTTCGGACTCATCCCTCTGGGCCTCGGTCTCTGGGCCGCGTGGCAGGCATGGCGCGGAGGCGATGACGACGATGACGACGACGCCAAGGTTGCCGGCAAGAAGGTCGGCGCTTTGACGGTCGCAGGCGTCACCTTCGCCAACGGCGGTGACAACATCGGTGTCTACACCCCGGTCTTCCTGAGCGTGGAGCCTCTCGCGGTGGCCGCCTACTGCATCGTCTTCCTTGCACTCGTTGCAGTCTTGGTGGTGCTGGCCAGATTCGTCGCCACCCGTCCACCGATCGCCGAAGTCCTCGAACGCTGGGAGCACATCCTCTTCCCCATCGTTCTCATCGGTCTCGGCATCGTCATCCTCGTCAGCGGTGGAGCCTTCGGCCTCTGACTCAGCCCAAGCGAACACAGGTCCCGGGCTCGACAGATCAGTGTCGGATCTTGGACTCGGGACGCTTCGTCACGTCGGCGTCTTCTGAGCGTGGACAGGCTCTGCGTCCCGCCGAACTCCTGCCGTTCACTCGGGGAGGGCTTGCTCATGGTGAGCGCGTCTGAGTTCCAGGGCGCGCCGGTCGATGGCTAGCCTGGCCGGGGCTAGTGGAGTAGCTGGCGCAACGGTGAACGGGAGACTGGAAGCATGTTGATGATCGGTACGTATCCGAGGGCTTCCCGTGCGGTGAACAGAATGGCAGACGACGATGCCGGGACGGTCGTCTCGCCGGTTCGCGCAGCGGTTCCCGGGATTCGATGCGGGGCGACCTGGTGAGTGCGATGCGGACCAGGGCCCTGGTCGTTTGTGCGGCGGCGCCGTGGGCTGTTCTGTGGACGGTGATCGCGGCCGCCATGGCGGGAGCGCCGGTCTCGATGGAGCTCGTCGATGCGGGCCCGGTGGTGCGGTGGGGGTTGCCGATCGTCGACGCTATTGGTGATGTGGTCGGCGCCGTCACCATTGCGTGCCTCGTGTTGGCGCTCGTCGTGCTGCCCCGCCGTGTGGAGCCGTCCGCGCCGGAGGCTGATCAGGGTCATGCCGGCGTTTCTCGGTTCCATCCGGCGTACGAGCGGGCGCTCGACATCGGCATGGGCCTGGGAATGGTGTGGTCAACGCTGCTGGTCTTGCGGCTGGTCCTTGGCTACGCCCTGGCGGCGGGCCAGGCACCATTCTCTCCGCGCTTCGGTTCCGATCTCCTGATGGCCCACAAGCGGCGTGATCTCTGACAATAGCATCTTGCCGGAGCGGTGTTCGTTGCTGCCGCCTCGACGATGCTGATCGTCGTGAGGTCCCGAACAGGCCTCCTGATCGCGCTGAGTCTGGTGTTCGCGGCGTTGGTGACGAAGTCGATGACGGGGCACGCCTCGGGTCAGACCTCTCATGAGGCGGCCACGAGCGCGATGATCGTGCACCTTGTGGCTGCCGGAGTGTGGCTGGGTGGGCTGGCGCTGCTCGTGCTGATTGCGGGCCGGCTCGGCGCACGTCTCGGGGATGCCGCCGAACGGTTCAGCGTCCTGGCGCTTGCTTGTTATGGAGCGTTGGCCGCCAGCGGTATCGCCTCTGCCTTGGTTCGGCTCTCCGCGCCTCTGGATCTTGTGACCACGGCGTACGGGTGGATGCTCGTGCTGAAGACGATGCTGCTGGTGCTGCTGGGTGGTGCGGGCTGGTGGCAGCGCCGACGGGTGCTGGTCCGGTTGCGGGACTCGGATCGCCGGAGAGACTTTCTGTGGCTCGCCGCGGGGGAAGTCTTCCTGATCGCGGCGGCGACCGGGATCGCTGCCGCGCTGTCGAACACGGCGCCTCCGGTGCCGGACGAGCCCGAACCGGTCGCCTCGACGGCTGAGGCGCTGACCGACTACCCCCTGCCTGCTCCGCCTGAGCTGACGACGCTGCTGACGACCTGGCGTGTGGACGTCGCGGGGATGGCGCTCGCCCTCGGTCTCGCGGTCATCTACCTCTGGGTGAGGGTGCTTCGCCCGGTGACGGGCAGGGGCGGGCGACGCTGGCCCGTGGGCAGGACATCGGCGTGGGTCGCGGGGTGCGCGGTCATCGTCTGGGTGACGAGCGGAGCACCGGGGGTGTATGCGCCGGTGCAGTTCTCCGTGCACCTGGGCCAGCACGCGCTGCTTGCTCTGGTGGCAGTGCCTCTGCTGGTCGCCGGTCGTTTCGGTGACCTTGTGCGGGAGCGGATCGCTCCTCGGTCGGATGGTTCTGCGGGGCTGCGCGAGCTCGTCGACTGGAAGCCTCGCTCCCGTGCGGGTCAGTGGATCGTGCATCCGGTGGTGTTGGCGCTGCTCGGCGCGGTGGGATTTGCGGCGATCTACCTGACCCCGGCTCTCGGTGCGGGCCTGCAGACCGCGCCGGGCCGACTGATCGTACTTGCTGCCGCTGTGGTGGCCGGTGCTGCTGTGGCGCTGCCGATCCAGGGCAGGGCGCTGGGTGGTGGCACGGTTGCTCGGGCGGAGCGCTGGGTGGCCCTGGCTGTGGGGACCGGGGTTCTTGCTGGCGTGGCGCTGCTGTTCGCGCTGGCGCTCCCGGTCGTGGAGCCCGACTGGTTCGCGGTCATGGGGCGGACCTGGGGCGCCGATGCGCTCGGGGATCAAAGACTAGGTGGCTGGGTCCTGCTTGCGCTGGTCCTGGTGCTGGCAGTCCTGCACGGCGCGGTCATCTCGCGGTCGCGGCGGAGCAGCGAAGGACTCACCGTACGTCGTTCCGCCTCAGCGCGGCACTGAGCCGGTTCTGTTGCTCGCCCCGGCGTGCGTCACGTGCCGTCGTGATCGGGTTCGTGATGGTCAGTCGGTGTTGTTCCCGGAACTGCGGCGCATACGAACGATGATCGCGCCGATGGCGGCGAGCAGCAGGAGCAGGGCGACGCCGCCGAGGAGCATGCCGAGGGGTAAGCCGCCCTCGCTCTGCGGGGCATCTGCCTGTTCGGCAGCGGTGGCTTCCGTGCTCGGTTCGTCCGTCCCGGCGGTCGGCTCCTCGCTCTCCGTAGGCTCCTCCGCTCCGGAGTCTGCTGCGGCCGAGGCCGTGGTCTCGGCACCGACTGTGACGGTGAAGTCGACTGTGCCCTCGATCGGGTGGCCGTCGGAGGAGACGACACGCCATAGGACCTGATAGTCATCGGCGGGCAGCGGCGGCAGGTCGATCGTGGCCGTGTTGCCGGACACGGTGGGCGTCTCGGTGAAGATCTCCTCGCCGGCGGAGGTGGTCAGTCGCACGGCCGGGGAGAGGTTGAGGACCTCGTCGCTGTAGGTGAGCTCAAGCGCCTCGGGCGCCTGCTTGAGGCTTTCGCCTGCTGCCGGGTTCGAAGAGGTCAAGGTGTCGTGTGCTGACGCTGCGGGCAACAGTGCTGGGATCGCCAGCGGCATCAGCACGGCGGTGAGCAGCCCGGCCAGGCTGGTCAACATGATCCGCACCGCAGCCCCGGTGGTTGCGCGAGCAGCCGTCGTGTCCGCCGTCATGAACTTCTCCTCCTCGGGTGGCCCTCGTGCGGGCGGGTGTGTCTCCGTGACTGGGGCGCATCGAGCGTAGCGGCGTGCCACGAGCAAACTCTTCGCTCTTCTCCCAGGATCGACTCGCCCCGCCACGCCCCCTTTACAGAACCCCATACGGCGATATCATCGCCACATGACGATTGATGCGATCCCGGCCGAGCCCCAGTTCGAGGTGGCAGACAGTCATGCCGCGCTCTTCCACGCTCTCGCCGAACCCACACGCTTGGCTCTCCTCCAGCATCTCTCGACCGGTGAGCACCGAGTCCGCGAGCTTGTCGAACACATGCACCTTGCCCAGTCGACCGTCAGCAAGCATCTCGCGTGCCTGCGCGACTGCGGCCTGGTCACCGCACGCACCGAAGGCCGCGCCTCCTGGTTCGCCCTCACCGATCTGCGCCGACTGAGCGACCTGCTCGAGGCGGCGGACGACCTGCTCGACATCTCCGGGACCACCCTGTCCCTGAAGAACCACCGCGATCACGAGAACCTCGAGGACGGGGACCTCTGATGAACTCAGGACACGACCATTCGCACGGTGGCAGCGGACGGAGCACCGCCCGGACGCGACTGGCCATCGCGTTCGCCATCACCACCGTCATCGTGCTCGCGCAAGCGATCGGGAGCGTCGTCACCGGCAGTCTTGCTCTGCTCACGGACACGGCGCATGCCCTTGTCGACGCCTCCGGGCTGCTGGTCGCGCTGATCGCGGCGACCATGATGCTGCGCCCAGCCAACAGCAGCCGAACCTGGGGATTCGCTCGCGTCGAGGTACTGGCAGCCTTGGCCCAGGCCACGCTCCTGATCGTGGTCGGCACCTACACCGCCGTCGAGGGCATCTCGCGACTGACAGACCCCCCGGACGTCCCCTCGGGAGAGCTGCTCGTTTTCGGTGTGATCGGGCTGGTCGCGAACGTCACCGCGATCCTCATCCTGGCCGGAGGCAAGAACTCGAGCCTCAACATGCGTGCCGCGTTCCTCGAGGTGCTCAATGACGCTCTCGGTTCGCTCGGCGTGATCACGGCCGCGATCGTCATCCAGCTGACCGGATTTCAGCAGGCCGATGCACTGGCCGGTCTATTCATTGCCGCGCTGATCGTGCCTCGGGCGTTCCGGATCTTGGCCGAGACGCTGCGGATCCTCATGGAGTACACCCCGAAGGGAGTGGATCTCGATCAGGTGCGCGAGCACATCCTCGCGCTCGACCACGTCCAGGACGTCCACGACCTGCACGCCTCAGCGATCGGGAGCAATCTGCCGATCATCTCGGCGCACGTCGTCGTCGGGGAGGAGTGCTTCGAATCGGCCCACGCCCTGCGGATCCTCGAAGAGGTCCATGTCTGCGTCAGGACGCACTTCCCGATAGCGTTCGAGCACGCCACGATCCAGCTGGAGAGCCCGTCCGTGCATCGAGGGGAATCCGAACGTCTCTTGCACACCTAGCACCCACGGATCCGCACGTCTCCTGGCCGCGAGGTGACGAAACGGCGCGCACCCCACTCGATGGTGGAGTGCGCGCCGCGGGTCGTCGCTGGACTCAGCGGAAGGAGACGAAGGTGGGGTTGCCCCAGATGGTCCGTTCCTTGACGGAGCCAGCGCTGTTGCCGGCGTCGATGACCGTGTCGCCACCCGCGTAGATGCCGAGGTGGCCGGGCCACACCACGAGGTCGCCGGGCTGGGCCTCGGACTTCGAGATCGTGGTGCCGGCCGCCTCCTGCTGCGACGAGGTGCGAGGCAGGTCGATGCCGACCTGCGCGTACGCGTAGGCGCTCAGGCCCGAGCAGTCGAAGCTGACGCCCGGCTTGGAGGTACCCCACGAGTACGTGACGCCAACCTGGCTGCGCGCGGCATCGACGATCGCCTGCCCCGAGCTGCTCGTGGAGGATGCGGGCGCAGGAGCTGACGCACCGCCACCGCCACCGCCTGCAGCCGAACCGTTCAGGGAGCCGCGTGTCTCAGGGCCCACGACGCCATCGACCTGCAGGCCCTTGGCCTGCTGGTAGTCCTTCACCGCGCCATGGGTGCGCGGGCCGAACTTTCCGTCGACGGTCAGTGAGGAACCCTCATCATTCAGTGCGGACTGGAGCTGCTCGACCGAGGCTCCCTGGGATCCCCAGCGAAGCTTCTCGGAGGAGGACAGAGCCTGCGCCGGCGCCGGAGCAGTAGGTGCAGCGGCCTGCGTGGCCGTGGACGGTGCGGTTGCCGGGGCGGCGGGTGCTGCCTGTGCTGCACCACCGGCGAAGGCGGATCCGAGGAGGACGGTGCCGAGGACGGCGGCGCCTCCGGTGCCGCGCAGGGCGCGTCCACTGTGGCGAAGGGGGGTGATTGCGCGGCCGGCCGCGCGATGGGAATTGCTCGTGGCCATGAATGTTCTCCGTGAATATCCCCGCGTGTATCCACGGGGTCGTCTGGCATTTGGTCGCGGCAACGTCGACAGCAGAGTTAACGTCGGGAGGGAATCTTGCACCTCGTCACCGGTGGAACCAACGTACCGACCGAAACGGCCTCGCCATAGCGTCATGAGCGACCCCGACCGACGATTTCTCCTTCTCTTGAACACTCTCCCCCCACGGGCCCCGGGGTCAGACCCTCTCTTTACCAAACGCCGATGTCGCAATGGGGCCGAGGTCACGTATCCCGATGGAGGCGGCGGTGCCTCGTCGGTCGCATGGGAGCGAGTCGGCAGGGGAGGGCTCTTGCGTGAGGTTCACACAACGGGTTGGAACGTGGCGATGGATCCTTGCAGCTGATCCATCCATGAGGCCCACATTCCCGTGAGCAGCAGCACGCCGATCGCGATGAGCAATGCCCCGGATAGGACTCCGATGAGTCGGCGATGTCGCGCGAGTGCCCTGCTCATTCCCATCGCTCTGTCGAGCAGCAGGGCGCTGAGGACGAAAGGGATGCCCAATCCGAGCGAGTACGCCAGTGCCAGGATCGCGCCCCGGGGCGCAGATCCTCCGTCGGCGCCGGCGTCGAGGGACAGCGCGATGATCGCGGCGTAGGTGGGTCCGATGCAGGGGGTCCAGCTCAGCCCGAAGACGAAGCCCATCAATGGAGCTCCGAGAAGGCCAGCGTCAGGGCGTTTCCTGGACACCTGGATATTTCCTGTCAATCGAGGGAACACGCCCATGAAAATGAGTCCCATGAACACGACGATGAGGCCCGCGACTCGATTGATCCATACTGCGTGCGCCTGGAGGAGATATCCCATCGCGCCAGCAAATCCGCCCAGCGCCATGAATACCACCGCGAAGCCCGCGACGAACAGCAAGCTTCCCCCCATCATTCTCCCAGTTCCCTCACGGAATAGGGTCGCCGACCGTCGCGCCTTCCCAGTGCTCCCAGGCGCTTGCCCGGTTGACTTGGTGGTCTTCAGCCCTTGTCCTGCGAGCCCGGAGACGTAACCGAGGTAGCCCGGCACGATGGGCAGCACGCATGGTGAGAGGAACGCGATCAGGCCTGCGATCGCGGCGACGGTGATGGCCAGCAGAAGGGACCCGGACAGGGCGATCGACTGGAAGGTCTCTGCGAGGCCGGTGATGCTCACGCGGCTCCTTCGGCGAGAACGGCGTCGAGCATCGATCTCAGGATGGAGGGGTCGATCGCTCCGGAGATCCGGCCTGCGACTCGGCCGTCCTGGTCGAGGACGAGCGTGGTGGGTACCGCGTTGGGCGCGACTTGACCGCGCAGCTGGTACATGATCTCTGCGTCCGAGTCCGGCAGCGACGGGTAGGTGATGCCGTAGGACTCCTCGAAGGCCGCGGCGGGTCCTGCGGGGTCACGGACGTTGATCCCGATGAACGAGACGCCCTGGTCGGCGTACTCCTCGTGGATCGCTTGCAGTTCCGGGGCCTCCACCCGGCAGGGCGGGCAGGAGGCGTACCAGACGTTGACCACCAGCACCGATCCCCAGTGGTCTGTGGAGTCGAAGGGTTCGCCGTCGTAGCTGGTCCCGGTGAACTCGACGGGTTCTAAGCGATCGGCGGGAGCGATCTCTGTGGTCACACCGTTGCCGGAGACGTATCCGGCTTCCTCGGAGCCGTAGCGATCCCCGGTGTCAGCGCTGCCGCAGGCAGTGAACAGACCGGTAGCGGCCAAGAAACCGGTGGCGTACAGAATCCGTCGCCGGGAGTGGGCGCGCATGTGCTCGCTCCTTCAAGATGTTCGAGGGGGGACAGCGGAGGGGCCGGAGGTGAGCTCGTCCGGGCCTAGATCAGCGTGGACCAGTAGTCCCAGAACCTCACGGCGATGAGGGCCAGGATCACGAGATACCAGGCCACAAGCACTGGGACGCGGAACTCGATCACGAGATCGGTGGCCCGCCGCACGGCCGGGGTGGAGCTGTCTGCCACGGCGCGGAGATGGTGCAGGGTCGTGAACAAGAACAGCGGGATGGTCACTGCCCACACGACCATGCAGTAGGGGCACAGTGCCCCGATCTCGTACAGGCTCTGCCCGATCAGCCACTGCGCGAAGAGCACCGCGAAGGTCACGCCCGCCTGGATGAGCACACTCATCCAGCGCGCCACACGGGCCCCGGCGAGGAACGTGACTCCGAGCGCGAGAACGGCCGCGAAGCCGGCGATGCCGAAAATCGGATTCGGGATACCGAAAGCTGAAGCCTGCGGGGTGTCCATCACGGAGCCGCAGGAAAGCACTGGATTGAGGCTGCACGAGGGGACGTAGCTGGGATCCTCGATCAGAGCGATCTTCTCGACCAGCAGCACAACAGCCATGACCAGGCCGATTGCGCCGGTGACGGTGAAGAGCATCCCCAGACCGCGCGGCTTCCTCGACTCCCGAGGCGTCCCGGCGGCCAGGCCGTCAGCCTTCAAGTGCGGCATCGAGAGGGTCCGTGAGGTCCTCGACGCGGGTGGGCTCCAGGCGCTCCCCGTCGACGAAGAAAGTAGGAGTGCTCGTCACACCGAGCGCCTCGGCGTCCGCAGCGCTCTGCTCGATGCGCTCGAGGGTGGCCGGATCGTCGTAGACCTGCTCGAAGCGTTCCATGTCGAGTCCGAGCTTCTCGGCGTACCCGAAGAATGCCTCTCGCTGGGAGGTCTCCTGATGACTCCACTTGTCCGCGTTGTCGAACAGCGCCTTGTACATGGCTTCGAACTCACCCTGTGCGCCGGCGGCCTCGGCCGCCTTGGCGGCTTCGACGGAGTTTCCGTGCAAAGGCAGGTAGCGGACCACGAAGGTCACCTGGTCGCCATACTCGGCGCGGATCTCCTCGATCGAGGGGTACAGCGCCAGGCAGGCCTCGCATTCGAAGTCGAGGTACTCCACGAAGACGACGTCGCCACCGTCGGACAACCGAGGACTGTCTTCGCGCACGAGCTGGGCTGAGGTGGAACCCGACGCCTCAGCCGGTTCCGTCTGCTTCTCCTTGGGGTCGAGGAAGATGACGAACCCGGCGAGGACCAGCGCAGCTGCTGCGATCAGCCCCAGGGTGAATTTCATGCTCCTGCTCATGCGGCGCGTCCTCCCACGCTTGATGTCTCACGCAGATCCTGCCGGACCGGACTGGACGGCACCTGCGCGCCCACCCCTCGAGTGCGTGCGGCCCGCATGCCGTTGGCGATCACCACAACCTCGGCGACCTCATGGACGAGCACCACCGCGGCCAGACCCAGCACCCCGAACAGCGCCAGCGGGAACAGCACCACGATGATCGCCAGCGCGAGGGCGATGTTTCCGGTCATGATGCGGCGGCCCCGGCGAGCATGTGCCAGAGCGGCAGGAATCTGTCGCAGATCGGTGCCGGTGAAGGCGACGTCGGCCGACTCCACAGCGGCTGCCGTGCCGGTCGCGCCCATCGCGATGCCCACGGTCGCTGACGCGAGGGCCGGCGCATCGTTGATGCCATCTCCGATCATCGCGGTCGGGGCCTGCTCCGAGAGGCGACGGACGTGGGCGGCCTTGTCGGCGGGCAGCTGCTCGGCATGGACCTCCTCGATACCGGCCTCTGCCGCGATCGCACGAGCGGTCAGGGCGTTGTCACCGGTGAGCATGACCGTGCGGATGCCCTGGGCGTGCAGCGCCGCGACCGTCGCGGCAGCCTCCGGGCGGAGCTCGTCGCGGATGCCGACAGCGCCGATCACCCGGCCGTCCTCTTCGATCATGACGACGCTCATTCCCCGTGACGCCATCTCCTGGGTACGGTTCTCGAGCTGGCCGGGGGAGATCCAGCGGGGACTTCCTACCCGCATCAGCCGGCCATCGATGGTGCCGGTGATGCCGTGTCCGGGAGTTTCCTGGACATCGTCGGCGTCCACCGTGGTCTCTGTCGCGGCGAGGATGGCGGCGGCGAGGGGGTGGGCGCTGGCGGATTCGAGAGCAGCGGCCGCTGCGAGGACGTCCTCACGGCTGCGGCCTTCGCTTGTGGCGACGTCCACGACGCGGGGTTCGTTGCGCGTGAGTGTCCCGGTCTTGTCCAGAGCGACAGTGCGGATAGTTCCTAGCTGCTCGAAGGCGGCGCCTGACTTGATGACGACGCCGAGCTTGCTCGCGGAGCCGATCGAGGAGATCACGGTCACCGGCACAGCGATGGCCATCGCGCAGGGCGACGCGGCGACGAGCACCACCAGGGCGCGCTCGATCCAGATCGCCGGTTCTCCGGTGAGGACGCCGATCAGTGCGACCAGTGCGGCGACGATCAGCACCACGGGGACGAGGGGACGGGCGATGCGATCAGCGAGGCGTGCGCGTTCGCCCTTGGCGGCGTGAGCCTGCTCGACCAGGCGCACGATCTGAGTCAGCGAGTTGTCTCGACCGTCAGCAGTAGCACGCAGCGATAGCGAGCCCGAGCCGTTGACCGAACCCGCATGCACCTCATCCCCAAGGCCGACCTCGACCGGTATCGACTCGCCCGTGATCGCGGAGGTATCCATCCAGGAGCGTCCAGAGACGATGACCCCATCCGTGGCGACCTTGTCTCCCGCGCCGAGCAGGAGCACGTCGTCGGTGCGGACATCCGCAGCCGCGATGGTCTGAGGCCCTTCCGGGCGTGAGACGCGAGCAGTCTCAGGGATGAGGGCGAGCAGTGCCCGCAGGCCCTGCTTCGCACGATCCATCGACCGGTCCTCGAGCGCCTCTGCGAGGGAGAACAGGAACGCCAAGGCGGCGGCTTCACCGATATGTCCCAGCAGCACCGCACCGAGCGCGGCAATGGTCATCAACAGACCGACGCCAAGCCGACCACGTCCACGGCCCTGCACAAGGCGACGCAAAGTACCGGGGACGAAGGTCCAGGCCCCAGCCAGCAGGGCGAGAACGTGGGCCGCGAGACCGATCGCGTCGAGCCCCGCCCAACCGATCAAGAGCCCCACCACCCACAAGGCACCGGATGCGACCGGCAGTAGCAGTGCGCGATCGCGCCACCACGGTGTCAGCTCTTCTAGCTCGAGCTTCTCCGACGGATCTGCCGGACCGCTGCTTCCGCAGCATGCATCCTCCACCACGGGGATTACGGGCTCCCCGGGGCCGCAGCACTCGTCGCTCATCGCGTACCCGCCTCGGATGGCACCTCAACGGAGGCGTCGCAGCACAGTGGGACATAACAGTCCTCGTCCGTGCACGGAAGGCCGTCATCAACCGCGAGCACGGTATCGACCAGGACCGAGAGCGCCTTGGTCAGGTGCGCATCGGCGATCTCGTAGCGTGTGCGTCGACCCTCGGGGGACGCGACCACGATGCCGCAGCCACGCAGGCAGGAGAGGTGATTGGACACGTTGGTACGCGTCAGCGACAGGTCCTCCGCCAGGACGGCTGGATAGCCGGGACGCTCGAGGAGCGATAGCAGGATGCGGGACCGGGTGGGGTCGGCCATGGCGCGGCCGAGACGATTCATGACCTCAAGGCGCGAAGCTTTAGTCAGCATGCACTGACCATACAGCACACGATGACCAGTTGCGGAACCAGCAGTCGCCCGACGGGCGAAAGCTCGTGCCACTTTGGAAGAGCGAGCATCGCTCCCCGGTTCGAACCGTGAAGCGAACCCTGAATTTTGTTCCGAGGGAGGAGGTGCCCATCCCTGGAGCGGCTACTCGACCGCCGCACCTCTCGTGCGCCGAGAGGTGGACTGCACCGGCCGAGTCGCGGGTCGCAGGTCGTGGCATCCGAGGAGCCAGTGCAGCCACGTTGCCCCGCGACCGAGCGCGACCGAGAGCGTCTCCATCGGCACGCCATCGTCGACGACAGTTCGGCACGCCTCTGCCAGGGCTCGCCCTTCGGCGCCGCGGACTGCTCGCGATCCTTCGCGGTTACGCGGCGCCTGTGGGCACGCCTCGTAGAGTCCGCGCAGTTCAGCGATCTCGTCCGCGGTGGGATCTCGACGCTGAGACAGACGCGGGTAGCGGGTCACTGGGGCGGACTGCGCGGTCTCGCGGGCGGTGCGGATTGCCTGGCGGGAGCAACCGAGATCTTCGGCGATCTGATCGAGGGTCTGCCCGTCGTCCCTTCGCCTGGCTACCTCGTCGACGTCCGCGAGCGGTTGCTGACCCCAGCGGCGGAAGCGGATGTCGTGGCGGGCGACCGTTAACCGACGAACGTAGGTGGATGTCAGTCCGTAGCTCTCAGCGATCATGGCCCACGTCTCGCCAGCCCGGTACCGAGTGGCCGCGTCAGCGGCGACGGCAGCGCGCTGCTCGTCGGTGAACTTCATCCGGGTACCTCCCGCCTTCGCTGGTGGGTGTCGAGACGAGAATACGGCGGTCGCGTGGGTCCGTTGCCACGTCGTGAATGCTTGCATCCGAGACTGACTCCGAGGGGCGACATGTCCTCACCGGGGTGGGCTGTCGGGCCCGTCCGGCATGCTGGTCGAAATCGACGAAGGGACCCCCCGATGAACGCCCCCGCACTGGACGATGCCGAGGTCGAGACCATCCGCCTCGCCCTGAGCTCTTGCGCCGACGACCTGACGTCCACTCCGTCCGACGGATTGGCGCCTGAGTACATTCACGCGGTGGAAAACATCGCCAAGGGCTCCGTGGCGGAGTGGCCGTACACCGAGACCCTGGGGCGCGAGCTCATGAGCGTAGGGTCGCGGCTTGCACCGGGAGAGTCACGGTTTCCCGAGTCGATCGAGCCGTACTTGCGACCACTCGCGGCTTCTGCGCTGCAGCGTTATGCGATGGCGATCGAGCAGGAGTCAGGCGAAGACTTCGATGGGGTGAGCGCGGAAGCTGTTGAGGTGGAAAGGGCTGAACGTCTGGCGAAATTGCTGCTTGGACTGACGGTCCGCGTTGATGCTCGGCGATGGAGTGGGGGCTGGGAGCTGTACGCCCTCGGCAACGAAGACCTCGTGACGCAGGTCGAGAACATCGATGGCGCTCCGGCGATGGTGCGGGACCTGCTCGAAACAGAGTTCCCCGGCGCGGACTTCAGCAAGGTGGTCTTCGACGTGCGCACGGTTGACTGATTCCGCTCGTCCCGCGACGGCTACGGGGCGCCCACTTCCTCGGGTACAGGAGCGTCTCGAGGAGGCAGGCGATGGGCGGCATCACGCGTAAGAGGGACACCGGTGAGGCGGGCAATGCAGGGGAGTTCGGCTCCGTGGCGCGCCAGGAAGTGGACGTCGAAGTGAGTCCACGCCTCGGTGAGCACAGCTCCGATGACGTGGCTCTGGTGGAGCGGTTCGGGTTCCATGTGCGCTCTGCTGATCCAGTCGAGTTCGATGAGCATGCCGCGGAGGTCGACCAGGCTCTCGCAACTACCCGGTCTCGCCTGCGCAGTCGTTTCGACAAGCTGCACCGGGCCGTCGGGGATCGGCGCAGCCCACGTGAAGGCTGGGCTAGGACTGATGAGCAGGTGCTCACGGCGGCCCGCGACTGGGTGATCCTCGCCGATGGCGGTGCCGCATCTGAGGCGACCGGGTTGCAGATCCGCGGGCCCCTGCGTGATGTTGAGGCTGCCCAGGCGGAGGTGGATCGGGCCCGGGAGCAGGTCGACGGGCTCGAGGAGGCGTTCCGGATCCGTGGCGGCTGGAACCGCGCATTCCTTGTCGCGAACGGCAACGGTCACGTGCATTCGAGCATGGGCTGTTCGACGTGCCGGCCCACGACTCAGTACGCGTGGCTGACTGACTATTCCGGCGCCGATGAGGATGCGATCGTCACGGCTGCTGGCCACCGCGCCTGCACCACCTGCTACCCCTCGGCGCCCGTGGGTGACGCGACGTCGCTGCCGACGAAGATGTACACGCCGGATGAGCT
This sequence comes from Brachybacterium sp. 107, assembly GCF_052379725.1. Classification (NCBI taxonomy): domain Bacteria; kingdom Bacillati; phylum Actinomycetota; class Actinomycetes; order Micrococcales; family Dermabacteraceae; genus Brachybacterium; species Brachybacterium sp. 107. Next base: position 267,810 of record NZ_JBQSYW010000002.1, read on the forward strand.
CGCGGCTCAGCGGGATCGGGAGCGGCGGGAGGCGTGGGCGACGCTGACCCCAGCGGAGAAGCGGGCACGAAAGCGGGCGGAGAAGCTCGCGGCCGCCGTGTCGAAGGATGGGAAGCCGCTGCGGTTCGAGGAGGACCTGGGCGATGCCGGGAAGGTGCGGGAGGTGATCTCCACCGAACGGGACGCGGAGACCGCCTGGGCCCGTGGCATGGGCGACGCCATCAACCTCAGGAGGACGACGGGGAAAACATTGCCCGAGTTCGCCGAGTACCGCCGGGACCAAGAAGCGCGGGCAGACTGGCGGGCCAGGATGCGTCCCGTGATCGCCAGTACCCTCGCCGAGAAGCACGGCACCACAGCGCTCGAGGAAAAGCACCGCCTCGACGAAATGACCAGGACCTCATACGAAGAGAAGCACCCCGAGCTCGCCGAGCATTTCGAGGCCGATGCGGATGAGGACTACCTGAACCAGTGAGGGCGCGTCCCACGAGGCGCAGCTGTCGCCCACTGGGGCGGACATGAGCAGCAGGAACCCTCAGTCCCGCTTCTCGCGCGCCCGCACAGTATTAGTCGGCCTGCTCGCGATCAGCCTCGTTGCGCTGTACGGGTACCACCACCGCACCGAGCTCGGACAGATATTTGACGAGCTTCGGGCCGCGATCCCGTTTGCCAGCCGTGGCGAGGCTGATCTGCCCGGTACGGGGCTCGAGTCCGACAGTCCCTGAACCCCGGCACGCAGAACTCTGCCCGGGTTACGGGTTGACGGCGAGGAGGAACCCCATGATGGCTACGAAGGCCCGGACGGCAAGCAGTTTCAGCTCGAAGGTGCGGAAGCGAGATACCGGCGAGCAGGGAAACTGGGGTGAGTTCGCTGCCATGTCCCGCGGCGAGGCGGACATCCCGATCCCGGCACCACACGCCGAGGCCCGCCCGATCATCGGGGAAGATTCCCAGATCGCGGCCAGTGCCCAGATCGAAGAGGGCGTGCGCATCGGCGACGGGGCCCGCATCGGGGAAGACGTCACGATCGGTGCCGGCGTGAGTATCGGGGAGGGGGTGGTGATCCGGGATGGGGCTCGGTTCGGGGCCAGCACGAGCATCGAGGATGATGCCTCGATCGGGGAAGGAGCCAGCGTGGGGGAGAGGGTCACGATTCGTCAGGGCGTGGTCTTGCAGGCCAGCTCCGTGCTCGGCGACGGGGTTGTGCTCGACGAGGAGGTCTCGGTGGGTGAGGGCGCGCGGCTCGGTCGGAACGTGCGAGTCGAGCAGTCAGCGCGCATCGGTGCTCAGGTGACGATCGATGAGGATGCTGTGCTCGGGGAGGACAGCGTGCTCGAGGACCGCTCGTCCATCCGACATTCGAGCCGGGTCGGTGATTCGGTCATGATCGGGAAGAGCACGGAGATCCATGCCGGTTCGATTGTGGGTAGCGGGGCGCGGATCGGCAGCCGCAGCCGAATCGAGGGGACGTTCGGTGACGAACTCGAGGTCGGCCCTCGCTCAAGGCTGCTCGGCGGCAGCACCTGGGGAGACCGCGTCCAGATCGGCGACGGAGTGAAGGTGGATGTCGGTGCCAGCTCACGGTTCGCGGACGACACGCAGCTCGGCGACAAGACCACCCTCACCGCGGCCGAAGTTGCCGGGGAGCTCTCCACTGGGGAGGGAGTCACGATCAAGGGCGCGGACGGAGCCAGCGAGCTGAACGAAACCATCGCGATCGGCGCTGGCTCGACGCTCGACGGGACGATCACGCTCCGGGACGGGACGGAGATCGGAGAGTCCGTCCAGGTCCACGGGCCTAGCGGCGCCCACTCCGATGAGGTCGTCACCCAGATCGACGGCGATTGCGAGGTCCTGGACCGCGCCATCATCCGCTCGGGCGCGAGGCTCGGTGAGCGCACCCTGGTCGGCTCGGCGGCAGAAATCGGCCGGGCAGTGGTCACCGGAGCGGGCACGGACATCTGCGATCGGGCGCGAATCGGCGACTTCTCCGTCATCAACGGTTCGATGATCGGTGAAGGTGTGACGGTCGGGCACGGTGCCCAGACGGGCTACGGCGCGGAGCTGGGGGAACGGTCTGTCATCGAGGACAACGCGGTCATCGAGCCGTACGCCCGCGTCGAAGACGATGGCTACGTCCCCCGCGGGGCGGTCGTGACGGAGACTCCTCGTTGATCGTCCCGTGACGGCAGGGGAGCGCCCACTGGGCGGGCATGACCACCACGGCGCCGCACCGCACGCTCAAGGCGACTCCGCTATCGGTCCCGCCCCGGCGCGCGGACACCCTGTTCGGACAGACACCGACAGTCACCTCCGAGGGGACCTCGTGCGACCGCTGCCCGTCCGCGTTGGCCAAGGTGAAGGCGATCTACCTGACTTGCCAGATCTACCTGTGCGGGCACCACGCCCGCCAGTCTTGGCGCGCGTTCGAACGCACCGCGCTCCGCATCCGCGCAGACATCCCGAACGGCTCGTACTACCTGCCCATGTCACCCCGCTAACCGAACCCAGGACGAAGGAGAACCCGCCATGATGACGCCGACTCTTGCTCCGTTCGAGCAGCTGCACGAGGACATCGAGCTGCTCGATGCCGCCGGCTGGCCGATGGAACGCGTGCGAGCCGAGCTGTCCCATGAGCAGATCGAAGAGATGATCGATGCCTACCTCGCCCGAAGCGACGACGCCGTCGCGGGAGCGCTGAGTAGCACTCTTGGCAGGTGAGGATTAATGCTGCGCCGCGGTGAGACGCCTCGTAGCCCTGGCACTACGGCGGTACGTGGCCGCCAAAACGGTGATCAGCTGGAGGTCCTCTCGGCGACTCCGTCGCGGAGGGAGAGTGCGTGAAAGAGTCGGATACGACGAATCAGTGGTGACGTCACCTCGTCGTAGCGCCGAGACGATCGAATCCGGATCGTAGTTTCCGTCGACGACCACGCGGACTGTGCAGATGGCGTCGGCGATCTCGACGTAGGCCCGTTGAAGCCTTGCCGGCGCGGAGAAACTCTGCACCGGTAGGTGGAAATCTTGGTCCGACAGCTCAATCATGCGGCGCCAGAGGGGACCGAGGCGTGTGAGCTGGTATCGGGACATCAGCTCGTCGTACAACCTTTCTCCGACACCTAACATCGTCGCACCGGCAACGCAGATCCCCAAGCTCAGTGGCGAAAGGGCAAGGGCCCCTTCGCTTTCCGATGCCCGACCAGTGTTCATGTAGATCGCCGAGGTGGCGTTGGTCCAGATGAAGCCACCGCAACCGAGCGCGATCAGGAACAGCGCAATCGTATTGATCGGCCGACGTTTGATGTCTCGGGGAAATCTATAGATACTTAAAGCGATTACCTGAGACAAAGCCCAAATGGTATACGCAGGGAAAACTAGAAGGGTGACCGCGGAGGCAAAGTCATGTTCCGAGAATTTGGACACACCTATCGAGGCTCCGTGCGCTGTTCCTAGAGGCCAAGCAACCAAGATGAGAGTGACAACGAAGCTTGAACGGGCAACAATCCGCCGAGTCGCCCTAGACGAAACGATTTCCGATCGAAGGGTGGCGATAAGCACCTCGAGCGCGCCCAGTATGACCACAGCTGAGCAATGCCACGCGAGGCGCCCAATGTTGAAAAAATGTTCCGTTCTGTCAGCCGTACCGTACGCGAGTGCACCGACACCGATGGCGAAGAGCGCAACGATGATTGCCCTTTGAGTGAGCGAAATTGGCTCGCCTCGCAGGCGCCACGAGCGCTCCATCCCAAGGATGCCTGCGCAAAGACCGAGTACAGCGAACGCCCAGTTCATCCTGTGGGGTCACCACCAGAGCTCGTCATAGTATGTGTGCCCGCCGCGCATGACCCTCCGTCGGAGCTGGATTGAAATGTGCGTAGCTACCGTCTCTGCATCGAGTTCCGTGGTGTGAGCGTAGGCATGTCGACCTGCGACGACCGAGCGAACCAGATCCGGGTTGAGCCCCTGAAGTAGGCCTGATTCGATGAGACCAGACGACAACGACCGGTTGCCGTCATGTCCCAACAGTAGGTGCGCCACTTCGTGACAGACGATCGCGACCTGGCGCTCCGGAGATGCCTCGTCGCCGACCACGACATAGTCAGCCTTGCCAGTGGAAATCAGCAGGCCCGACAGAGGCGATGCCAGGGACGCAATCAGGATGGAGATTCGACGATCGCGAGTCTGGGACATGTTTGTGAGGAGGTCTTCGACATCGCCGCTTCGCGGCATCATGGAGTCCGCCATGCGAATCGCATCCCGCACCTGCATCGAAAATCTGCGACCCATGCTTAAACACTCCTACAGCGCCGTGACAGTCTCACGGACGGCGTCGACGATTGCCTGCCTGGCGCGTTTCCCTTCGGGCGTCGGGAGCAGCGGGTACACATGAATGTGTCCAGGTTGTTCGTGATACTCGACCTCTGCTCCGGCCTCTGAGCTGCGAGCGACGAAGAGGCGAGTGTCGGGGTTCAAAAGGTCTCGAGTACCGCTGAAGATGACGAGTCGGCCAGCTCCGCGGACGTCGCCCAAGAACGGGTTGAGGATGGGGTCTTCTCCGTGCTCACCGATCCACATTTCGGTCAACATCAGCTGACCCTTCTTCACGAGCCAGGGATCTCGGGGTTGAACTTCATCGATCTCGGGGTTCTCCATCCGCATGTCGAGCGCGGGGGAGATCAGGAGCGTGAGATCGGCCGGGCGCCCGCGTTCCTTCAGTAGGAGGCTGGTGGACAATGCGATGGTGCCACCAGCCGAGTCGCCCATCAGCACCAATGGGCCCTGTTCGTTCGTGCTGAGTTCCGCAACGATAGGCACGACGGACTCGGCGGTACCTCCGGTGTGGACCAACGGATAGACCGGCATCAGCACGGTGGTGCCGGCTTCGGCGGCGATCTGTTGGACTAGCCACCAGTGTTGCTGTGCGGCCTCATCGATCCACCCGCCGCCGTGGAGGTAGACGACGACTCCCTGAGGTTCGATATCGGTGGGTGTGATGGTGTGGATCGTCCAGCCGTGGTGATCTTGAGCGTCGACTCGAACTCCGCGGCGCAACCGCTTAGGCGGGTCGTACGACTGCGGCTGCTCTGTCAGCTCCGCCAGGTGTCTGCGCACATGGTCTCGTGTCAGGTGGTTCCGATTGGATCGCCGTAGACGCATGATGCTTGGCATCAGGCGACCCATGAGGCTCAGCTTCGTCGGGGAGTCAGTCATTTTCACCTGGACGGTCGTTGCTGGCGTCCAGCCCTTCAATGCGGCGGATCTGATCGAGTAGTGCGAGAACCGGTCCTAGGCTTTCAGCGGAGACGCCATGAGCTCTCATCATGAGCTGTTGTACACCGGTATCCCGCATGGCGACCACCGTTTTCAATGACTCCTGGATCTCGGCCGAGACGGAGTCGTTGACGAAGTAGTCGAGGGGCACCTGGAAGATGTCGGCGAGACCCGCGAGGAGCCGAAACGAAGGGTTTCGTCGACGTCCGGTACGTAGGGCTCGGATGTGGTTCGGCGTCACGGAGATGTTTTTCCGCTCGAGCTCCTCGGCAACGGAGGCAGAGGTGTGAAGCTGGGAGCTTCCATGGTCTCGGGGAACCGTCCGGAACAGCAGGTCAAGTCGTTCGGCCAGGCCTGGAACATCGTCGCCAGCTGGCTCTTTGGACTGCGGCTCGTTGGGCATTGCGGCCTCAGCTCCCCGTTCCGGTGGACATGGCGGGCGAGCGGCTCCTGCTTCCCGCCTCGCGCCGACCGTACCGCACGTGAATCAGTCGGGCAATCCATAGATGCGCTCGTGTCGCCTTCCCGCATCTGAAGGTTGTCATCCATGGATGCGTGTGTGAACCTGGGCGCATCTACAGATTCGCTCCAGCGTCGACTGAACTTCGATGGTCGTCTTCGGTCAGCGGTGGGGCCGAGTCCGAGCGGGTCGGGCAGTCTCGCTCGATGTGAACGACTGCCTTCAGCTTGTCGGCCAGGTCAGGAACCAACAATGACGCCTCAGTCCAATGGCCCCACGGATGCTGTAGACCAAAAGCGATTCTCGAGGGTTGGCGCCTACCGGCACTACCTGGCGCATTGGCACTTCGGCTACCGACACCCATCCTCGATCGGAAGATCTTGCTGACGATGATCCAGGCCCGAGCTACAGCGACCATGCGCCTCGCGCAGCATCATGCCTGGTGCGAGTGCGATCGGGACACGCTCGACACGCCCTGGAAGGCAGAGCTGTGCACGGTGTTGCATGCGGCCAGCGACACGGAGATGCTGTTGCTGTTGGACGAGTTCCTCGAGGCGCAGATGCTTGAAGTCCACTGCGTACTCGGGCGCGTCAAGCGGTTCGCGCGCTTGCAGCGGGACGACGACGACCTGGCTCTGTCGTACTTCGGCCAGGCGCTGCTACGGATGGTGACTCAGCGGTGGCGGGCCAAGGACGGCCCCGGCACCAGCCCGGTGTTCAACTACACCGCGAACCTCCCGATGATCCTGGAGTCCGAGGCGAGGTCCTGCATCCGTGACGATCGGCGACAGGGGCTGCTGGACGGCACTGCAGGCGTTCCCGGCGGCAGTGCGCAGGACCGCAAGTCGACCCACGTCAGCAAGTCCCGTCAGCTATTTGAGGTCGAGCACGGCTGTCCACCGTCTGACGAGGAACTCGTGGTCTTCCACAACGATCGTATGCGCGCCACTCGCAAGGACGCAGCACGTCAGGGGGTGCTGATCTGGCGGAGTGACCTGCACGCGGCGCAGGCCGTGCCGCTTGACGATGCCACCGTGGAGAACGATGTACGAATGGCGACCAGGGCGCCAGCGGACGCGGGGCCGTTGAACTGGTCGGATCGGATCAGAGCCGTGATCTTCCGGTGCGAGCAACTGGACCGGGCGCGGGAACAGTCGCGAACTCGGCGACTGAAGCGCGAACCGGTCAGGTCGGCCGACGTTGCGCGCGCGTACTTCGCTCATCACGCGATTGGAGAGTTCCCCACTCGGCGCGAGCTTCTTGAGCGCCTCGAGATTTCGGAGCCCGCCGCGCGGCGCGAGCTCACCGCACGCCTACAGGAAGCGCTGTCTGTGGCCCGCGACTTCTTCGACGACTATCAACGCACCACGTGACGCGCCTCAGCGAGTCGCTGCCGCGCTCGTGGGAGGCGCCGCCTTGAGCTGACTGCGGTTCATGACTATGAGCGACCCTTGGGGCCGTCCTGGGTGGTCAAGGGGAGGCGGAGGGCGCCGAGTTGACTCACCAGCGCCGCAACTAACGCGTCGTCGGCTGTGCTCGCGGCGTTCATGATTAGTGCATCTTCGTCGGTCGGTGGCTCGAAGCTTGAGCGATGCTCTTGCAGGACAGCATCCGTGACGTCGGGGCGCTCGTGGGACTGTCTGTTCGCGCGAATGCGTTGGTTTTGCAGGTCGACATCGATCTGCACCCAGACGACTGCGAAGGGGGCGCCGGCTCTCTCCGCGACATCCCGCCAGTCGTCCCGGATGAAACGAGGCGAGCCGGTGTCATCCACGACGACGTGGTGCCCTGCCTCGAGAAGAGCTTGGCCACGTTCGTGTGCCATCTGGTTCGTCCGAGACCACTCTTCCACTGGAATGCCCTGGCCCCCGTATAGGCCGCGCTCCTCGTTGATGAGATCGAGGCTGATCACGCTTGCGGGTAGACCCTCCGCTAAGCGGGCCGCTAGGGTGCTCTTGCCGGAGAAGGAGAGTCCGCACATCAGCGTCAGAGTCATTTCTGCAACCTACCGCTGACTCAGCCTTCCGTCGCCTTGAATAGGGCAGCCATTGACGGCCACGAGCGGGCCAACGACCGCGCCCCGTTCCCTCAGACCAACAGGGACATGGACTCCAGCGCCCGGTGACGAAACAGCGCGTTAGGTCGTTCGAGGCTCGAGCCGGTATCGGTGCCAACAGCATCGATCACCTGGGTGAGTGAACCGAACGAGATCCCATCGACCGCCTGAACCGCCAGCGGAATGGTCGAGAGCTGCGTCGGTATGACGTAGCCGTGGACGTCGGTGCCTCGGCCGTATCGCGCGCGGAGGGCCTGCACTTCGTCGCGGACGACGTTGCGATGCACCTGGCCGTCGCTGATCACTTCGGACCCGGAGATCTCCAGGCCTTCGGCGCCGAGTGGCGGGATCGCGACCAGGTGCATGGACCGGCCGACGACAACGGCGACCTGCGACCGCACCTTGGATACGCCGCCCTTCGGCGTTACGCGATCGGGCAGCAGGATGACGCGCACCCCGTCACGGTGACCGAATGCACCGGTCAGGGCGCCGAGGAGTCGCTCGACGTCAGCGTTCCGCGGACCAAGCGAAGTGGCGCCGACCTGGGTGATGAACGAGGAGTCGATGATGCTCTCGTCCCGGGAGCCGCGGGCCAGCACGACGCCGAACGACGCATAGGTCGTCAGCGAAGTCGCGACGAGGCACAGGGCGCTGCCGAGCATGGGGAGGGGAGTGCCGGCGTCGAGGTAGATGAACACGGCACCTGCTGCTGCGACGAGTAGAGCCGCGAAGATTCCCCACCGGTGGAGCAGGCTTCGCGTGATTACGAGCAGCGACCAGAGCAGATGCGCACCCGCGCCGCACAGGAGCGCCACCAATGTCGAGACCAGCCCGATGCGAGCCAGTGGCAAACCGAGAGTTGTCGCGGCAGCCGTACCGGCCAGGGTCCAGGCCAGGAAGGCGATCACGAGCAAGATCCTGCGTCCATGCCGGCGGGGCGGCGATTTCTTGTCCGGTCGAGCTGCAGCCTCCTCGGCGGGGACGTGCCAGTCCCACTGGGAGGGATCGACATCCAGCATCGACGCGGCCGCGGTCCCGGCGTCGGAGTGGAACACGCGCCGCCGCGCGGTCGTCGAGGCTGGCGCAGGCTCGGGTGCGGAAGCAGGGGCATCGGGTGCGAGCGTGCGGTCGTAGGTGGCCCGCCGGGACGCATTGGACAGGACGTTGTATGCGGAGCTGACGTGCTTGGCGAGCTCGTCGTCCCCGCCGGCATCACCATGTAAGGCCCGCATCTGTGACCGGAACGCAGCAGTGATGTCGGCTCTTGAAGCGTCCCTGGGTACGCCGAGGGTCTCGTAGTGCGTCAGCGCCACGTCGCCACCTCCGTCCGTCCACCCCTGTGCTTCGCGCCAGTGGGCGAAGTCGTGCTCTGGCGGGACGATCACGCTATCGCGGACAGTCGCCGCACCCTTGCTTCACTGTGGCGATGGTGTGCGAGCCGAACGGGGCGCCGTTGTGTTTATGGTGTTTAGCGGTAGAATGGCGACATGACCACCAATGACTGGCTGACCACCGGCGAGACGGCGACCATGCTCGGCGTCTCGCGTCAGCATGTTGTCGACCTGTGCGATCGCGGGGAGCTGCCCTGCACCCGCGCCGGTACCCACCGACGGATCCGACGTTCCGACGTCGAGCGCATGATCACGCCTTTGCTCACGCGCGAGCAGGAGAAGAGCCTGTGGCTGCACCGCGCGCTGCTCGGCCACCTCATGATCGAGCCCGCGTCCGTGCTCGACACGGCGAGGTCGAACCTGAGCAGCTGGAAGTCCATCCACCGTGAGGACGGGATGGCGACTAGCTACCTCCAGCGGTGGGAGCAGGTCATCGAAGGCGGCGTGGACTCTGTCGTTCCGGTGCTCGTCGGCACCGATGAGGTCTCCAGCGAACTTCGTCAGAACAGTCCCTTTGCGGGAGTGCTCTCCGATATCGAACGACGCCAGGTGCTGCGGTCCTTCCGTGAGCACTGGGATGGCGAGCACGCAGCCGCGTGAGACGCACCGATCTCGCCCACCTCCTGCGCGCCGCGTGCGACGTGGCTGGCGATCGCGACGTCCTGGTCATCGGCTCCCAGTCCATCCTGGGTACCTACGATGAGGACGAGCTTCCGGCCGCCGCCACCGCGTCCATCGAGGCCGACATCGGGTTCCTCGACGATCCTGACCGCGCCAAGGCAGATGACGTCGAAGCCGTGATCGGCGAGATGTCCCAGTTTCACCAGGCCAATGGCGTCTACGCGGAAGGCGTGCACGTCGACACTGCAACTTACCTGCCATCAGGCTGGCGCGACCGGCTGATCAGCTGGCCGCTGCGATCATCTGACCCAGCCGATCCTCACTTCTTGGAGCCGCACGATCTCACGATCGCCAAGCTCGGAGCGCACCGCCCGAAAGATCTGGCCTTCGTCGACGCACTCCTCCAAGCAGACATGCTGGAACTCCCAATACTCCAGGCGCGATGCGATTTGTTGCCCGATCAGCATGCGCTCGTGAAGAACCGGATTCGCGGCTTCTTGAGCAGCTACGAGACCTAAGACGAGTCAGCGGACGGTTCGAGCAGCCGAGCGCGATCTACCGTCTCTTCCCTGTTCCCCAGCCCTGCATTGTCACGAAACGGAAGTATCGCCCGCGCCGAGACGCTGAGTGACGGTCTCTGTGGTGGCCGGAGGAGCGGACGGGTGCTCCGCCAGGTAGTGCAGGGTCTCCGGGGAGGCGTTCGGGGCGCTGGAGGCGTGGAAGATCGCGTTGCGGTCGGTGAGCCGGCGGGCGATCCGGTCGATGAACGCGGGGGAGAGGTCGCAGCGGCGCGTGACGGGGAAGGTGAGCCACCGCTGGTCGAGGTCGATCAGATGCTCGAGCGTGGCCTCGGACGTCGCCGGGTTGTGCGCGATCTTCCGCAGCACCTCGCCGGGAACCTCGGAGTGGGCGAGCTGATCGAGGGCTTCCACGTCGTCGCTGAACTCGGCGGTGCGCAGGCGCGACTGCACGGTCCGCGGGTTCCCGAGACGCTGGGGCTCGGCGTGCTGGGCGATGGTGGTCATGGCGGCTCCTGCTCCTCGTGGCCCGGCTCGTCCGGATACTCGTGCAGTGGGCGCGAGGACGACCTGGCAGGACAGGAGGCGTTAGGACTTCAGGGGCAGCACTGCGCCACCGGTGCCGACTCGGGCGCACCGGCCGAGCCACCGAGCATCCTCGACCGCCTTCGTAGGCCGAGAGGTGAGAACGCCCAGTCGGTGAGTGATGCGGACGGAGACTGTGCGTCCGGTGATGTCGCGACCTCGTCGATCGGAGACCAGCTGGATCGGATCTCCCAGTTCCTCGAGGGTCCCCGTGGCGATGACGAACGAGCGCACGCACAGCAGCACGTCGCGGCCGAGCGAGGACCCGGGGAGACGATGGGGTCCTTGGGCGCTCTGGGAGAGCTCGTCCTCGCTCATGTCCACGATCCGCTGCACGGCGGGGTTGACATCCAGGCGGATGACGAGAGGGCTCGGCGAGTCGGAGCTCTTCGCCACGACCTCGCCACTGGTGGCCAACGCTCGTACGGCGTCGACGTCGAGGCGGGGCACGAGCCCGTGATCAACCAGGTGCGCCAGGGAGGAGCGATCGATGCCGACGATGCGCGCGGCGAGAGCGACCGGGATCTGCTCGTCGGGATTTGGCTTGGTGCTGCGGACTATGGGCATCAACAAAGCATTCCATACCCGAATCGCCAATTCGAGCAGCAGACACTTCCTGCGTGATGGCCTCGAAGTGAGTGTGCCGCAGAATGTGACCGTCGCACCACGTAGGGTCGAGGTCAGAAAGTGTGGAATCCACGCCGGCAGACTCTTCAGGATCATTCAATGTCCGGTAACAGCCATTATCGGACGTTGAGTTCACGTGTCAAACGAAATTTATCAACAGAGGGCCGGACACCTCTTCAGCAATCAGCTGGAGGAGCCTGACGCATAGAACTTGAGCACTCCGCAGATCGTGCCCGCACGGCCAAATATGCGTTTCGGTGCAGCGGGATGGCTTCCCACCGCGACGTGGGTCCAGCTCGCCCTGACGGGTAGCCGCGGTGCAGGGGCACTTCGAGGTGTACGTGAGAGGTGACCCAGTGGATGACCCGTGAGGGCGCAGCGCTATCGATGCCCCGGCAGCCGAGAGTGGCCGCGCCGACACTGCCGCAGTTATTCCCCACGTGCGAGCTCCGACGGGAAGGGCAGCCTTGCGACGGGCGAGACGGCCTGCCTGGTCTTGAGTCGCGGCAACGAGAGGACATGGGGGAGACTCTGGCCCTGGCCTCGAGCCGGCCCCGTTCTGTGCTCGCCCCGCGTGCCCCTGGTCCAGGTGCGGCACTCGAAGGTCGATCGCCGTCGTGATGGTGACCCCGAGGCTCGTGCGGTCTCCAGCCGGCGCGACTCTAGCGGTCACTCTAGCGGTCACATCGCCGCTAAGAAAGACAACGCCCTGGCGAGAAACTTGTTCTCACCAGGGCATTTGTCGGGCTGACAGGATTTGAACCTGCGACCCCCTGACCCCCAGTCAGGTGCGCTACCAAGCTGCGCCACAGCCCGAAACCCTCCGTCACCGGAGGACCGTGGATAACCCTACCCCGCCCCATGCCCCGGGAGCCAATCGAGACGGGCGTGACCTGCGGCACTCCGCCGAACCGGCTCGGAATCCCATGCTGTCGCGAGCCTGGGCGGGGGAGCGCGTGGCAGAGTGGGGCGGTGACCGGCACCACATCGTTGCCGTGCCGGCGCCGTGGCCGAGTTTCCCGCATCGAAGGAGGGGACCGATGTCCGAGGATCCGACGGGGCAGCGCGACCGCGAGGTTCCCGGCGAGCAGGAGCTCCCGTGGAGCTGGATCACGCTGGTGGGGAACCTCGCCCCGATGTCGGACCGGGTCCTCGACCTCGGGACCGGGGATGGGGAGACCCTCGCGACGCTGGCCGATGTGCTGCCCGAGGGCACCGTCGCCACGGTGGGCCGTCGGTCTCACCTCCCCGTTGCTCGGGATCGCCTGGCTACGCTGGGGATCGAGGTCCACGACCACGGCTTCGACCGTCACGGCTCCCGCCTCCCGTTCCCCTCGGACAGCGTCGATCTGGTGCTGTGCCGACAGGAGTCCTACGACCCCCGGGAGGTGGCCCGGGTGCTCGCCCCCGGCGGCACCTTCCTCACCCAGCAGGTCGGCGGGGATGATCTGTGCGAGCTCGACGGCGCCTTCGTCGCCGAGCCGCCGTACCCCGGGGCCACCTTGGAGCGCGCGGTGCACGACCTCACGCGGGCCGGCCTGACCGTGGAGCGCTCCGATGCCTTCCACGGCACCGTCCGGTTCGACGACGTGGAGAGCCTGCTCGGCTACCTCCGTCGCGTCGCGTGGCAGGAGCCCGACGGCTCCGACGGGCTCGATCCGGACCATCGTCGACGCGAGCTCGAGGCGCTCGCCCAGGAGCTGCCTGCCGCGCCGCTCTCCCTGAGCATCAGCAGATTCCTCGTCCTCGCCCGGGCCCCGAGCGCTCCCGACGTCGGCCGCACCGATTTCGCCGACCTCCTGCGACGAGCCGACCTGATGCCCGAGATCCCGCGGGTCTGAGCGCGGCCCGGGACTTCCGGCACTACCCTGCTGATATGCGTGCTCCGCGGCGGTCGACACCCCACGGCGAGACCCCCTACTCGCCGACCTCGCTCCTGCGCGCCCTGACCGCGAACCCCTACGACGTGGACACCCTGCGCGACGAGGACCCGTCCTGGGCGGAAGAGGCGCCGCCGGACAACCGGATCACCCGCACCATCACGGTTCTGCTCGCCCTCCTGCTCGGCTTCGCGGTCGCCGTGGCCGTCACGGACCTGCGGCGGGACGCCGCCGCGGACGACAATCCGCGTGCGCTCCTCAAGCAGGAGGTGCTCGACAGCCGTGGGGACATCGACACGCTGGAAGCACGGCAGGGAAGTCTCGAGAGTGACATCGCCGCAGCCCAGGAGACCGTCCTGGACGGCACCGACTCCGAGGCCGCGCAGCGGCTGCGGGCGCACGAGGTGGCCGCGGCCGGGACCGCGCTCAGCGGCACCGGGGTGGTGCTCTCCCTCGACGACTCCGCCCCGCTGCCCGCGAGCCCCGGGGTGAAGGAGGGGACGATCAATCATGTGACCGACGGGGATCTGCAGATCGCCGTGAACGGGCTGTGGGCCGCGGGCGCCGAGGCGGTGTCCATCAACGGTCAGCGGCTGAGCGCCACCAGTGCGATCCGTACCGCCGGCTCCGCGGTGCTCGTCGACTTCCGGCCCCTGTCCCCGCCCTACGAGATCACCGCGCTCGGGGACCCCGAGGCCCTGCAGTCCGGTGTCGAGGCGGCGGAGAGCGGGGACTACCTCCCCGAGCTCTCCACCCGCTTCGGCATCCGCACCTCGTGGGCTCCCGGTGCGGAGCTCAGCGTCCCCGCCCGCGCGCTGGGCACGCTGCGCGAGGCCTCCCCGCTCGATCCCATCGACCCAGCAGACGGCACGGCCTCGCAGGACGGCGCCCGGAAGGACTCCGAATGAAGGACTACGAATGATCGCCATCATCGGCCTCGTCGTGGGCGTCGTCCTGGGCATCGTCGTCCAGCCCGACGTCCCGGTCGTGCTGCAGCCCTATCTCCCGATCGCGGTGGTCGCCGCGCTGGACACCCTCGCCGGGGGCCTGCGGGCGAGCCTCGACGGAGCCTTCGACGCGCACGTCTTCATCACCTCGTTCCTGTTCAACGTCGCGATCGCGGCATTCCTCGTCTTCCTCGGCGATCAGCTGGGTGTCGGAGCACAGCTGTCCACCGCGGTGATCGTGGTGCTCGGGATCCGAATCTTCTCCAACGCGGCCGCGATCCGTCGGCTGCTGTTCCGCTCATGAGCGACGGCACCCGCATCCCGGAGAGCCCGGAGCAGCAGAAGGCCGTCTGGCACCGCCTGCGGGACACCCTGCGCCCGCAGGCCACCTGGTCCCAGCTGATCGTGGGTCTGCTGTGCGTGCTGCTCGGGCTCGCGATCGCCGCCCAGCTGCGGCAGACGGACGACTCGCTCGAGGGTGCGTCCCAGCAGGAGCTGGTGCGGCTCCTGGACGAGTCGGGACGGCATGCGGCGGGCCTCGAGGTGGAGAACGCCGAGCTGGACCGCACCTTGGAATCGCTGCGCTCGGGCCAGGGCGACGACGCCGCGGCGCGGGCCGCCGCCGAGGAGCGCCTGGCCAATCTCGAGATCATCGCGGGCACCTCCCCGGCGCACGGGCGCGGCATCGTCGTGTCGATCGCGGACCCGGGCAGCGGGGTGCGCGCGTCCACGCTCCTGGGAGTGATCCAGGAGCTCCGCAACGCCGGGGCGGAGGTGATCCAGCTGGGCTCGGTGCGGGTGGTGGCGTCGACCTCGATCACGACGGACCCCACCGGGCGTCTCCTGGTCGACGGCACCGTCATCGCCGCTCCGTACACCGTGCGCGTGATCGGCGATCCGGAGGTCATGGAACCGGCACTGCGGATCCCCGGGGGCGCCGCCGACTCCGTCGCGGCCGACGGCGGCACCCTGGCGATCGCCACCGAGCAGGACGTGGAGGTCACGGCGACGGCCGAGCTGAAGGAGCCGGAACACTCGGAGGTGGTCAAGTGATCGTCAAATCCTCGCCTGTGCGGTGTGGATACGCGTTTCGGACGTGTCGAGCATGCGAGGATGGGCGGGCTGGATCCTGATCGTCAGAGACCTGGGTCCACCGCTGGCCAGGAAGGGGTGCGGAGTGTCCGGTAACACCGCGTGGAACGACGAGAATCTCGACCACACATCGAAGCTGAGTGCGATCTCGCCCAGTGATCCGGTGGAGGACCGCGAGCCCGGACTCTCCTCACAGGATCGTCGGGCGATCGAGAATCTGCCCCCGCG
This sequence comes from Brachybacterium sp. 107, assembly GCF_052379725.1. Taxonomy (NCBI): domain Bacteria; kingdom Bacillati; phylum Actinomycetota; class Actinomycetes; order Micrococcales; family Dermabacteraceae; genus Brachybacterium; species Brachybacterium sp. 107. The sequence goes on from NZ_JBQSYW010000002.1 coordinate 283,486, forward strand.
CAGCGCTCTGCTCATCGTGCGGAAGGGCCCCAACCTCGGGGCCCGCTTCCTGCTGGACTCCGAGACCACCCTCGCCGGGCGGCACCCCAACAGCGAGATCTTCCTCGACGACGTCACCGTCTCCCGCAAGCATGCGGCGTTCGTCCGCGAGGGCGAGGGCTTCCTCGTGCGGGATCTGGGATCCCTCAACGGCACCTACGTGGGCAAGGATCGGGTCGACGAGGTGCTCCTCCAGCCCGGCCAGGACGTGCAGATCGGCAAGTACCGCCTCACCTACCACCCCTTCCACGGGACGGCCTGACCAGATGGCGGCCTCCGCAGAGCGCAGGCCGAACTCGTCCGGGATCGCACGGCTGAGCATCGGTCAGGTGCTCGCCTCCCTGCAGGACGAGTTCCCGGACCTCGCGCACTCCAAACTGCATTACCTCGAGTCCGAGGGGCTGATCACCCCGGAGCGCACCCCGGCGGGGTATCGCAAGTACACCCGAGACGATGTCGATCGGCTGATGTTCGTGCTCCGCGCCCAGCGCGACCGCTTCTGGCCGCTCAAGGTCATCAAGGAGCATCTGCTCGAGCACGGCGTCGATTCCGAGGTCACCTCGATCGCCTCCCGGCCGGGACCGACCTCGGCGATCCAGGCCGTGCGGCTCGATCGACGGGGGCTCGCACGCCGGGCCGCTGTGGAGGAAGGTTTCCTCGAGGAGCTCGAGCAGTACGGGCTCCTCGCGGAAGGTCTGCTGTTCTACGGTTCCACGGAGCTCGAGATCGTCACCTCGGCGCGCGACCTCGCGGAGGAGGGACTCCATCCGCGCCACCTCGTGATGCTGCGGACCTCGGCGGAGCGTGAGGCGCACATGATCGGCTCGGTGGCCAAGCCGCGAACGCGGGCAGGAGATTCTGCCGCTCGAGGGGAGGCCGAGGACTTCGCGCGGGATCTCGGCGAGTCGATGATCTCCCTGCACAGCGCCGTTCTGCGCACGAAGCTCCGGGATTCCTGACCAGGAACAGCAGCAGGCCCCGCCGGTGGGGCGCAATCTATCCGTGACCTCCGGGCGGCGCGTTGCTGCCGACCGGCGGCAGGGACACGCTACTGTGGGGGGAGTGCTCTCACCTTCCCCCTCGGAGAGCCGGAACCCGGAGGTAGCTGTGAACGTCTCACCTGGTGAGGATCGCACTGGACAATCGACCGTGCCCGCTGAACCCGTGCAGGGTGTTCTCTTCGACGATGTCGTGGACACCCCCGGCGAGCTCGGCTACCGCGGTCCTGCTGCCTGCAAGGCCGCCGGCATCACCTACCGCCAGCTGGACTACTGGGCCCGGACCGGCCTGGTGGAGCCCGGAGTGCGGGCGGCATCCGGCTCCGGCAGCCAGCGCCTCTACGGCTTCCGCGACATCCTCGTGCTGAAGGTGGTCAAGCGCCTCCTCGACACCGGCGTCTCCCTCCAGCAGATCCGTGTGGCCGTGAATGCTCTGCGTGAGCGCGGCAGCGACGACCTCGCCGGGATCACGCTCATGAGCGACGGAGCCTCGGTGTATGAGTGCACGTCCGCCGAGGACGTCTTCGACCTGGTCCAGGGCGGGCAGGGCGTGTTCGGCATCGCCGTGGGCCGTGTCTGGCGCGAGGTCGAGAACGACCTGGCCGTGCTGCCCGGCGTGAACCCCGCCGACGACGCGGCACTCGCCCTGCAGGACGAGCTGGCGGCCCGCCGCCGCTCCCGCCAGGCCGGCTGAGCAGCAGCCTTCCTCACAGCACGACGGCGAGCCCCGGGAAGGGACTCGCCGTTTCTGTGTCTCCCAGTGGCTCTGAGCCCGGTGCGTGGCTCTGAACCCGGTGCAGCGACGAGAGTGCGCGGACGGAGATCGCCGCCGCCCTCGAGCGTTCACGAGTGCGGGGGAGCTCAGGAGTGCTGGCGCGACTCGAGCACGGTCTTCAGCAGTGCGTCGAAGTCCTCGGTCAGCCTCTTGCCGGATGCGCCTTCGTACCGGTGGAGCGGGACTGCGCCGCCCTGCGCCTGCTGCAGACCCACACGCTCCTCGATGACCGGCTCGAGCACGGCGTCCCCGAAGAGGTCCCGCAGTTCGGCCAGGCGGTACTGGTGCTCGACCGAGCGGGGCCGGTAGCGGTTGACCACGAGCCCGAGGGGCTGCAGCCGCGGAGCGGTGCCTGCCTCGTGCATCTCGGTGGCGAGCTTGAGGGCACGATCGGCGGCGGTGACCGCGAAGAATCCGGGCTCGGCGACGACGAGGGCCCGATCCGAGGCGGCGAGCGCCATCTGGGTGAGCCCGTTCAGCGACGGCGGGCAGTCGATCAGCACCAGGTCGTACTGGTGGGTGCGCTTGTCCAGCGCCTCATGCAGACGACGCGCGTCCTTCGCGCTCGGTGCGGGGGAGTCCATCACCGAGGAGCGGCTCGAGCCGGGGATCATGTCCAGATGGGAGGCCGCACCGGTGGACCACGGCGTGGGCAGGATCGACCTGTCGATGGTCTCGGTGCGCGGCGAGGAGAGCACCTCGGCGATGTCGACGGTGGAGGCGGGCTCGCCCAGCAACCCCAGCGTCGTATCGCCTTGAGGGTCCAGGTCGATGACGAGAGTGTTCACCTCCTGATGCAGGGCGGCAGAAGCCAGGCCCAGGGTCACGGACGTCTTGCCGACGCCGCCCTTCAGGGAACACACACTCACGATGAACACAGGACGAGTCTACCGACCCGAGCCTGATCATCGAGCACGCCACGGGCGGTAACCTGCGTGAATCGTGTGCAGAACCCGCCGAGGAGGAGGAGACGATGTCGCAGATCACGCATGAGCTCGTGCTGGAGGTGCTCGACGGCTGCGGAGACAGCGCCCTGGAGGAGGCCGGCCGGCTGGGCCCGGCCCGTCAGGTCACTCCCACGGAGCTGTCCCTCGTCACGGACGACCTCGACGGCGTGCGGGGTCTGCGCCGGGTGGTGGCCGCCTCCTCGGGGCTCACCGTCCCTGCTCGGCGGCCGCGGGAGCTGCTCGAGACCTCCGTGCAGCAGCAGCTCGCGGAGCTCCTGGCGGACATCGGCCGGCAGCGTCCCCGCCAGCGCTTCCACGGCCTCCGGCTCGAGGCGGCGGGGTCGCAGACCCCGGACATGCGTCGCATCGCGGAGGCGATTGCGGAGCTGGCCGGGGTGGAGGTCTCCGAGGACGGGGACCTGGTCGTGCGGGTGCGCCGCGGCATCCCCGAGCACACCTGGCAGATCCTGCTGCGGACCACCCCGCGCCCTCTGTCGACCAGGCCGTGGCGCACGGTCAACTACCCGGGCGCGGTCAACGGCACGATCGCCGCGACCGTCCTGGACCTGCTCGAGGTGGGGAGCGAGGACAGCGTGCTCGACATGACCTGCGGGTCCGGGACGTTCCTCATCGAGCAGCTCCATGACGTGGTTCCCGCTCGTGCGCTCGGCGTGGATCTGGACCCGTCCGCCATCGAGGCCGCGCAGCAGCACCAGCGCGCCGCCCGCCGCAAGGGGAGGATCGACTGGATCGCCGGGGACGTCCTGACCGCCGAGATCGATCCCGGCTTCACCCGGATCCTCACCAACCCGCCCTGGGGAACCCTCCATGGGGAGCACGAGAGCAACGAGCAGCTGCTCGCGGATCTCCTCGCCCGGGCCGCACAGCTGGCCGCGCCGCAGGCGCGGATGGGTGTGCTCACGCACGAGATCACGCGGATGCAGCGCGTGCTCGAGGAATCTTCCAGCGGCTGGCGCCCGATCGAGGAGCACCGGTTCTTCCAGAAGGGGCACCATCCGCGCCTGTTCCTGCTCGAGCGCGGCTGACTCAAGCGCGGCGGAGACGACGCCAGGCACGTCCCGCGCACGGTCGTCAGGAGGTCAGAGTCCCCGTCGGCCCTCGCGCAGGGCCTGCTGCCCGGCCTGGTCGCCGTGGATCCTCACCCGGGCCACGTCATCGCGCCCGGAGGCCCACAGCAGCAGCTCGAGCGGCTCGCCGTGCACCCGCACGCTCCCGGCGGAGCGCCGTGCCCGCCGCAGCAGTCCACCGCGCGACGAGACCAGCGTGACGTCGACCGGGACGCGGAGGACGACCCGGGACAGCAGCCCGAGCGCCTTCCACGCCGACGCCTCCTGCGCGGCGGAGAGTCGCCGGGGCTCCCAGCCGTCCTGGGCACGGCGCAGATCCTCATGATGGATCAGCAGCTCGCCGTCACCGCTGAGGGAATCCATGGTCCCGGCGGGGGAGAGACGCCCGGGCCCGGCGCGGAACCGCTCCACGAGCTGCTCCCACGGCGTGGCCCGCAGATCCTCCCGGGCCCGGACGGCGCGCCGACCGAGGGGTCCGGGCAGCGCCGAACCGACCATGAGGTGGGGGAGGCTCTCCCGCATCAGCAGGTGCTCCAGGAGGTCCGGAGCGTCCCATCCCGGCAGGATTGTCGGCGCGTCCTGACCGAGCTCGAGGAAGCTCGCGGCGAACTCTGCACGTTCCTGGGCACCTGCTGCGCTCATGCGATCACTCCTGGTTGCTGAAGGCGTCGTCGAAGGAGCCCTGGGCGACGGGATAGTCGAGTCCCTCGAGTGTGGCCAGGGCTTCCTTCGCCCCGTGGAGACGGTCCATGCCCGCATCCTCCCACTCGATGGAGATCGGGCCCTCGTAGCCGATGTGCCGCAGCGCGCGGAATGCGGCATCCCACGGGACGTCCCCGCGCCCGAAGGAGACGAAGTCCCAGCCGCGCCGAGGGTCGCCCCAGGCCAGATGCGAGCCCAGGCGCGTGTTGCGCCCGGTGATGCGCACCCGGATGTCCTTGCAGTCCACGTGGTAGATGCGGTCGGCGAAATCGGTGATGAAGGAGACGGGGTCGATGTCCTGCCACATGAAGTGGGAGGGATCCCAGTTCAGGCCGAAGGCAGGGCGGTGGCCGATCGCCTCGAGGGTGCGCTGGGTGGTCCAGTAGTCGTAGGCGATCTCGGACGGGTGCACCTCATGCGCGAAACGCACGCCGCACTCGTCGAAGACGTCGAGGATCGGGTTCCACCGGTCGGCGAAGTCCTGGTAGCCCTCGTCGATGACCTCCTGGGACACCGGCGGGAACATCGCCACGTACTTCCAGATCTTCGAGCCGGTGAAGCCGATGACGGTGTCCACCCCGAGCTTCTGCGCGAGGCGGGCGGTGTTCTTCATGTCCTCCGTCGCACGCCCGCGCACGCCCTCGGGATCTCCGTCGCCCCAGATCGCGGAGCCGACGATCGCCTGGTGACGGAAGTCGATCGGGTCGTCGCAGATCGCCTGGCCCTTGAAGTGGTTCGAGATCGCCCAGCACTTCAGGCCGTGCTTGTCGAGGATGCCCAGACGCTCGGCGATGTAGGACTCGTCGTCCCAACGGGAGGCGTCGAGGTGCTCGCCGCCCACGCAGATCTCGAGTCCGTCGTAGCCGATGGACGCGGCATGGGCGGCGACCTCGTCGAGGGTGAGGTCGAGCCACTGCCCGGTGAACAGGGTGTGCGGGTGGGACATGGGGGAGATGCTCCTTCTCAGCGGTGAGCGTTGGTGCGGGTCGAGGGGATCAGAAAGGGTCAGAGGGTGCGGTGTCGTGGCCGCAGGTCAGAGGGCGACGCCGGCGCCGTCCGCGGCGTCGGACGCGATGATCGCGTCGAGCACGCGCTGCAGAGCGAGCCCCTCGGCGAAGCCGGGCGAGTAGGCGGCGTCCTCGTCGCGGATCGCGAGCAGCAGATCGCGGGCCTGGTTGGTGAAGGCGTTCTCCCAGCCCAGCACGTGCCCCTGCGGCCACCAGGCCTCGAGATACGGATGCTCGGGCTCCGTGACCAGCACCCGGGTGAAGCCCTGCTCGGCGACCGGCACGGTGGCGTCGAGGTACCAGAGCTCGTTGGGGCTCTCGAGGTCGAAGCGCAGCGCGCCCCGGGTCCCGAAGAGATCGACGGTCAGCCGGTTCTTCGCCCCGGTCGCCATGCGGGAGACCTCGACGGAACCGATCCCCCCGCCATCCAGCTCGAGGGTCGCCCAGGCGGCGTCGTCCACGGTGACATCCTCGAGCCCGTCCTCGCCCGGGCGCTGGGGGACCATGGTCGCCAGGCGCCCCCGTACGGCGGTGGCCCGCTGGCCGGTGAGGAACTGGATCTGGTCGATCGCATGGGAGGCGATGTCGCCGAGCGCGCCGGAACCGGCGGTCTCCCGGCGCAGCCGCCACGACATGCCGGCCTCGTCGTCCACCAGCCAGTCCTGCAGGTAGGCGGCCTTGGCCTGACGGATCGTGCCCAGCTTGCCGGCGGCCACGAGCTGCTGGGCCAGGGCGAGCGCCGGGACCCGGCGGTAGGTGAAGCCGAGAGCGGCGATCTGGCCCCGCGCAGTGGCCGCCTCGGCCGCGGCGACCATGGCCTCCGCCTCGGCGGTGTCATTGGCCAGCGGCTTCTCGCACAGCACGTGCTTGCCCGCGTCGAGGGCCGCGATCGCGATCTCGGCGTGGAGGAAGCCGGGGGTGCAGATGTCGACGATGTCGATGTCGTCGCGGGTGATGACCTCACGCCAGTCGGTGGCGTGCTCCTCCCAGTCCAGGCGTCGGGCCGCGGCGGCGACCGCGTCCTCGTCGCGGCCCACGATCACGCGTCGGGCGATCTCGGGCACCTCGAAGGCAGCGCCGACGGTGCGCCAGGCCTGGGAGTGGGCTCGCCCCATGAAGGCGTAGCCGATCAGGGCGACGCCGAGCGGGCGGTCTGCGGGCAGGCGGGGCACAGTGGCCACATCGGTCTCCTGGGGTCGGGGAGCGGTCAGACGGTCAGAAAGTCAGGCGGTCGAGCGGTCAGCGTGCCCGGTGTCAGGGTCAGCGCCTCACAGGGTCGCGGCGAGAGGGTCGAAGTCCTCGGGCAGCAGCTCCGGGACCTCGACGCTCGAGTCGATCGCCGCGGAGCCGTCGCCACGGGAGGCCTCGTCCAGACCGATCATGATGTCCAGCACGTGCCCGGCCAGGTCGCCGGTGAGGCGGTGGGGGCGACCCGCGCGCAGGGCCCGGGCCATCTCGAGGGTGCCGAGTCCCCGGCCGCCGACGGCGCCGACGGCTTCCCGCTCGGTCCAGTCCTCGTCGCCGCGCTCGGCCCTGCCGGTCTCGCCGACGAAGCCGTTGGGGTCGGGCAGGGACAGGGATCCGGTGGAGCCTGCGAGCTCGAGCACATGGGGCTGTCCCGTGGCGTCGTCGAAGGAGAACTCGACGGCGGCGACGGCGCCGCTCGCGAATCGCAGGAGGCCCTGCACCCGGGTGGGCACCTCCACCTCGAAGGTTTCTCCGGCGCGCGGGCCGGAGCCGATGGTGCGGGCAGGCACGGACTGCGAACCGACCGCGGAGACCGAGGTGACGGGACCGAGGGCGAGCACGAGGCTGGTCAGGTAGTAGGGGCCCATGTCGAAGAGCGGGCCCGCGCCGATCTGGAACAGGAAGTCGGGATTGGGGTGCCAGGACTCCGGACCGGGGGAGCGGAACTGCGCGAGCGCGGAGCGCGGCTCGCCGATCTCACCGTCGCGCAGCGCCCGCAGGCCCGTCTGCACCCCCGCGCCGAGCACCGTGTCCGGGGCGCCGCCGACGCGAAGCCCCTTCTCCCGTGCGGCAGCGAGCAGGGAACGGGCGTCCTCACGCGTGGTGACCAGCGGCTTCTCGGTCCAGACGTGCTTGCCGGCCTCCAGGATGCTGAGGGAGACCTCGTAGTGCGCCGCCGGGATCGTCAGGTTGACGACGATCTCGATCTCAGGGTCCTCCAGCACGACCTCGGCCGGTCCGTGCGCCGGGATGCCGTACTCCTCCGCGCGGGTGGCGGCGGCCTCGGGCCGCAGGTCACCGATGGCGCGCAGCTCGATGTCCGGGTAGGTGGTGAGCTGATCGAGGTACTGCGTGGAGATCACGCCGGCCCCGATGATGCCGACGCCGACGGGTCCTGTGGATCGGGTCATGAAGGTTCTCCTGGAGTGCTGGGTACGAGGGGGTACGAGGTCGACGTCGGTCGTGCCGCGCCGGGGAACCGGGGAAACGGCGCAGTGCGCCACGGGGGTCGAGCAGGTCCGGAGGGACCGTGCCGACGATGACGATGCCGACGATGACGACTGGGTCACAAGCCTATGTCGCGGATCACCCGGCGGCAAAGGCGTCCGGGCCTCGGCCAGCCGGCGGATGCCACACTGAGGAGGTGAAGAGACACGTACGCGCATGGATGACGGCCGACGTCGCCGAGGGCACCGACGTGGCCCTGCTGATCGCGGTCTCCGATGCCCCTGCCCGGCAGGAGTCCCTGACCGTGGTCGCCGGTGGCCGCGAGCACCCGAGCACGGAGACCCGCGACCGTTTCGGCAGCAGGATGCACCTGGTCACCGGTCTGCCGGAGGGGCGGGTCGAGATCACCTACGAGGCCCACGACGTCACGGCCGCCCGGACTCCCAGCGCGAGCGAGGCCGACGCGGTGCTGCATCTGCGGCCCTCGCGCTACTGCGAGGTCGACGAGTTCACGAAGATCGCGGAGGAGGTCCTCGACGGGCGCACCGGGAACGCGGCGGTCGACGCGGTCGTGCAGTGGGTGCACGAGCATCTCGACTACGTGCCCGGATCCAGCACGATCACGGACTCCGCGAGGAGCACCTACGTCTCGCGCCAGGGCGTGTGCCGGGACTACGCCCATCTCACGGCCACGCTCCTGCGTGCGGGCGGGATACCCGCCCGCTGCTCCTCCGTCTATGCGCCCGGGCTCAGTCCGATGGACTTCCATCTGGTGGTCGAGGCGATGGTCGACGAGGCCTGGACGGTCGTGGACTCCACCCATCTCGCCCCGCGGAGCTCGATGGTGCGCATCGCGACCGGGCAGGACGCCGCGGACACGGCGTTCATGACCACCCTGGCCGGGAACGTCGTGCTCACCGGCATCCAGGTCACTGCCGTGGCCGACCCGGACCTTCCTGTCGAGGTCATCGGCGCGGCAGTCGCTCTGCGCTGACCTGTCGACGGGGTCGACGGATCAGTGGTGGCTCAGCCCTGTGCGGGCGGCTCCTGCTCGTCCGGTGTCTCGTCCGGACCGGCCGGTCCGTCCTCGGGCGTGTCCTCGATCGTCCCGTCCTCGGCGATCCCCGCCAGGTAGCGCTCGACCTCAGCCGCGATGTCATCGGCGGTCGGGACCTCGGCGGTGGCCCCCGAGGTGATCATCCGGTCGTAGCGCTGCTCGAGACCGGAGACCATCTCCTGCAGCTGCTCCTGCGAGGCGATCTGGGCGGCGACGGCCTCGCGCACCGGCGCGGCCAGCGCTTCGAGCCCCTCGACGGGGATCATCGGACCCTTCTCCTGGCCGATCGCGGCGAGCAGCGCGATCGCGGCGTCGGGATAGGACATCTCGTGGAGGTACTGCGGCACGTGGACCACGAGCCCGACGACGTCGTGGCCGGCGTCGGCCAGCCGCAGCGTCAGGAGCGCCGTGAACGGGGCGCGGAGGCGGAAGGTGCCCGGCATCGTGCGACGGACCTCGATGGAGTCCGGATCGCCCGCGAAGCGCGTCACCGGCAGCTCGCGGGTATGGGGGACCGGTGCGGGGAAGCCCTGCACGAGCAGGGTCCGCTCGATGCCCAGCTGCTCGACGATGATCCGCAGGGACGTCGCGACCCGCTCCCACTGGAAGGACGGCTCCGGTCCGGTGAGCAGGAAGAACGGTTCGCCCTCGGGGTCGGTGACCTCGTGCAGCAGGATCTCGGGCTTCTCGTAGCCGTCGAAGTGATCGAGCTCGAGGGTGACCTCGGGGCGGTGGCCCGCGTAGTCGTACACCTGGTCCATGTCCAGGCGCCCGACGATGCGGCTGGGGAGGGTGTTGAGCAGATGGTCGTCGATGAGGTCCTGGGCGTTCCCGGCATCGGTGAACGCTCCGAGGCTCACCACGAGGGTGCGTCCGTGCAGCGAGCGCGAGTCGACGTGGCGCTCGTAGCTGAACAGGGTCGTCGGATCCATGGTGACCTCCAGGCAGACGGGCCGCAGGCAGGAGCGGCGAGGGTGACGCATTCTTCAACGACCTGCGGTGGAGGACTATTCCCCGGCTCGAGCAGAGGGGTCAGGTGAGCAGCGCCACAGAATCCGCCGCAAGGCGCACGGCGAGAGCTCCGGTGACGAGGAGGAACACGATCCGCACGAACCGCGAGCCGAGTCGGAGCGCGAGGCGGGCCCCGAGGAAGCCGCCGAGCACGTTGGCCACGGCCATGACCCCGCCGAGCACCCACCACACCTCGCCCTGCAGCCCGAACACCAGCAGCGCCCCGATGTTCGTGGTGAGGTTCGCGAGCTTCGCGTGCACGCTGGCCTCGAGGAACCCGTACCCGAGCAGCGCCACCATCGCGATGATGAAGAAGCTGCCGGTGCCGGGACCGAGCATTCCGTCGTACACGCCGATCACGGCGCCGATCCCGCCGGAGCGCAGCATGTGGCCGCGCCCATGGTGGCGCGGCTCGTGCACGAGTCCCATCGCCGGGCGCAGCAGGGTATAGAGCCCCACGGCGATCAGGGCGACGAGCACGATGGGGGAGAGCCACGGCTTGGGGACGAACGTCGCCAGCCCCGCCCCGAGCGCGCTGCCCGCGAGGGCGCAGAGCACGAGGGGGATCGCGGTCGCCGCGATCGGCATGATCCGTCGGACGTAGGTCCAGGAGGACACCGCCGTGCCGGCGGCAGAGGCGAGCTTGTTCGTGCCCAGCACGGTCGACGTCGAGGTGTCGGCCGGGAGCGCGGTGAGCAGCGCCGGCAGCTGGATCAGCCCGCCGCCGCCGACGACGGCGTCCACCCAGCCCGCGACGAAGGCCGCGCCGACGAGCAGCACGAGGGTCAGCACGGAGAGCTCGAGGATCTGGTCGGTCAGCGGCACCGGACCAGTGAACACCGATGCCGCTCCCGTCGACGAATCCGGCGCCCCACTGTCAGAATGGCGGACATGGAGGCAGTGATCTGGGACCTGGGAGGCACCCTCCTGAACACCTATCCCGATGTGGACCGGGCACTGGCTGCGGTGATCAGCGCGGAGCCGGGGGAGAGCCTCCTCCAGGAGGTCGCGCAGCTGACACGGCGCTCGAGCGGCGAGGCGATCAGCACCCTCGCACGTCGCTACGACCTGCCCGAGCACGATCTCCGAACGGCCTATGACGGCACCAAGGCCCGCTGGGTCGACCACCCGCCGCCGGTCATGGACGGAGCGCGGGAGGTGCTGGCCGCCGTGCGCGCCGCCGGCGGGCTGAACCTGGTGGCGACGCATCGCGATCGCGACAGCGCCGAGGCTCTCCTGGCCTCCCTCGGACTGGCCGTGGACGACCTGGTCTGCGCGCCCGACGGATTCGCCCGGAAGCCGGATCCGGCCATGGTGCATGCGTTGCTCGAGCGGCATGATCTCGCGCCGGGGGAGTGCCTCGCCGTCGGCGATCGCCCGGCGGATGTCGCGGCGGCGCGGGCCGCGGGTGTGCGCGGGGTTCTCCTGCGGACTTCCGGTGTCGCGCTCGATGCCGGGAACGCGGGGCACATCGATCATCTCCCTGAGCTGCTCACGCTGCCGGACCGGTGACGGACGGCCATCCACGGGCCATACTGACGCCATGGCGATGATGCTCTCGGACCCGCCCGTCCCTGCCGACTGGGCACGTCACACCCCCACGAGCGACCCGGGGAGGTTCGCGACGCTGCTGGACGGCGTCGACCCGGACCCTGCGGCGATCGGGCCGGTGGTGCGCAACCTGCTCGCCCATTACCGCGCTCAGGCGGAGGATCTTCCCGCCACCAGCCGTCACGACGTGGACCTGCGCTGGGTGGAGGAGATGCTCGCCGTGGATCAGCAGCGCCACCCCGGGCTGGCCCTCTCCGCACCCCGGGAGATCGGCGAACGGCTCCAGGGCTGCTGCCGGGACCACACGCTGCTGGCCGTCTCGATCCTGCGCCATCACAGGGTGCCGACGCGCAGCCGGGTCGGCTTCGCCGACTACTTCCTGACCGACTGGCACAGCGACCACGTGGTGCTGGAGATGCACGACGGGAACCGCTGGCGACGCGTCGACACGGAGGTCGAGCAGGGGTCGGGGCTGCTGTCGGACCCGCTGGATCTGGAGACGGGCCCCGGTGCCCCGTTCCTCACCGCGGCGGAGGCGTTCCGTGCGCTGCGCGCGGGGACGCTCGATGCCGCCTCGTACGGTGTGGCCCCCGGACACCCTCTCAGCGGCGAGTCCTTCGTGCTGTCCGAGGTGTTCTGGGAAGTGGCCCATCGCTACGGCGACGAGATGCTGCTCTGGGACGGGTGGGGCGCGATTCCGGCGCCCGACGAGACCATGGGCGAGGAGCTGCTCACGGTGCTCGACGAGGTCGCCGAGCACCTGATCGCGGCCGATGCGGGGGACATGGCGGCGGAGCGCGGCCTCTATGAGCAGTACCTGCGCGACCCGCGGCTGCACCCCGGCACCGCTGTGCTGCAGTTCTCGCCGGTCGGCGACGGTCCGGTCACGGTCGCGCTGCGCTCCTGAGGCGCCGTCCTGAGGTGCGGGGCCTCCCGCGCTAGCCTGGACCCATGGCGATCATCTATCAGGCCGAGCTCACCCCGTCCAAGCCCGAGATCCTGCATCGTTTCCTCGAATCTCGCTCCTGGGGCGAGGCGGGTGAGCTCGAGGTGCTCGGTGCCTACCGCTTCGACGACCCCGCGGGCGAGGTCGGCATCGAGTGCCATCTGGTGCGCGCCGGCGACACGATCTATCACCTGCCGTTGGCCTATCGTGCCGAGCCCGTCGAGGGCGCGGAGGCGAGCCTCGTCGGCACCCTCCAGCATTCGGTGCTGGGGGAGCGCTACGTCTACGACGGGCTGGCCGATGACGTGGTCCTGGACTGCTTCCGGCGTGCGATCTGCGGCGAGCAGGAGCAGGCGGAGCTCGAGATCCATGCGCCCGACGGAGAGCACGTCGAGACCAGGCCCCAGAGTGTGACGCTCCGCCTCGAGGTCGACGAGGGCGAGGAGCCGCCGAGCGCCGACGAGCTGCTGGACGGCGAACCCTTCACGATCGCTCGCACCGTCGGCGGGCTCGACGGCACCGTGCGCCTCGTCGCCACCTGGGCCGACGGGAACGGCGTCATCGCGGCGTACTGAGTGCGTTCCGCCTGTCAGTCGGGACCTCGACAGGGGAGCCTGGAAGAGGGACTGTGCTGAGCCGTCCTTCCCTGACTTTACATAACGTACATTATCGGCGTTGCCGCAGGAGGGATTGCTGACCCCTTCCGGCCCTGCTCAGGGCGACTGCGACGGCTCTGGGCGCTGAAGGTCCGACCGCTGCGGCATCGCCGTGAATCCCGCCGACTCGTAGGTCGCGACCGCCGCGGTGTTCGCGCTGGGAGTGGCGACCAGTGCCCGCGACGCACCGAACTCGCGCAGCATCGCGACACCGGCGCGCGTGATCGCCGCGCCGTATCCGTGGCCGCGCTGCTCACGACCCACGCCCAGCGGCTCGATCAGCCCGGCCCGTCCCATGCCTGCCGTCCAGACCGTCGTCGCCGCGACGGCCGCGCCGTCGACGTCCAGCGCCAGCAGACAGCGTGATTTCCCAGCGCCCGTCGCGGTCCGCAGGGTGCGCCAGTGCTCCTCGGTGAACCGTGACCCGTCGAACGACTCCCGGTGCACCGTGGCGCGCATGCCCGCGAGCTCAGGGCCGACGACCTCGATGCGCAGGCCCGGATCCTCGACAGGCTCGGCCAGGTCCATCTCCAGCGGCGTCCAGACCTCGCCGGTCGTCCATCCGGCGGCTGTCAGCGCCTCTCGCAGCCGTACTCCGTTCGGAACCTCGAGGCTCGAGGGGCTGGCTCTCAGCACGCCTCTCCCCTGGTCAGCAAGACCTTGTACCAGTACAAGTGCGAGCTCATCGTCCTGCTGCACGGTCGGATCGATCGCCAGGCGCAGCAGCTCCGGTCCGTCGAGCATCCCGATCGCCAGGAGCTCGCCGTTCCGGCTCCAGGTGCGCACCGCCGCTGCGGTGGCGTCGGCTCCCAGCCGCAGGTGCCAGCCGATGTCCCCCCGGGTGCAGCTGCAGGGGTGCGCCCTCCCTCTGCCAGGTGGCGAGCGTGCTCACGACCTTCGTGAGCTCGTCGGCGCGCGGGGTGTTCGGAAGGGTCTGCATGCCACCGACTATCGACCTGCACGGATCGGCCGGCTCGACCAGGAGCTCAGACCGCGCCGGTGTGCGGGTTCGGGGTGCCGCTCCCCCGCCCTGCCAGGATGAAGAACGTCACCGAGATCATGCATCCCACGACCATCGTGATCGCCATGGGCAGCGACGAGTGGGTGCCGGCGATACCCACCAGCGGGGCGGCGATCGAGGCCGAGAAGGAGAAGCCCAGGCCCAGCATCGCCGAGCCGGTCCCGGCGAACTCGCGGGCCTGGTCCGAGGCCAGCGCGCCGCCGTTGCCGAAGATCATGCCCTGCGGCGCGACGGTGAAGAAGAACGCCGGCAGCACGATCCAGGCCGGGGTATCCAGGAACAGGCTCCCGATCAGCAGGGAGAAGCTCGCCAGCGACACGAGGACCAAGCCCACCCGGATGAGCTTGCGCGGGTGGATCGTGCGCGTCAGGCGGGCCGAGAGCAGCGAGAGCGCCATCATGCCGCAGGAGTTGATCGCGAAGCTCACCGAGTATTCCGTCGAGGTGAAGCCCAGCATCTCCTGGACCACGAAGGACGACGCCGACACGTACGCCATCAGGGCGAACGCCGAGAAGGCGTTGACCAGCATGTACGCGACGAAGGTGCGCCGGTGCAGCAGGGTGCGGACGTTGCGCAGGAAGGTGCGGAATCCTCCGGCATGGCGCCTGGAGACCGGCAACGACTCCGGGATCAGGAAGATCACCCCGATCAGCGAGATCAGGGACATCGCGGCGATGACCAGGAAGATCTCGCGCCACTGACCGAAGACCAGGATGATGCCGCCCAGCAGCGGCGCGACGATCGGGGCCACCCCGCCCACGCCCTGCATGATGTTCATGATCCGGAACAGCTCGGGGCCGTCGGTCAGATCGATGAGCACGGCGCGGCCCAGGACCATGCCGAAGCCGCCGCCGATCCCCTGGATCACGCGCAGCACCAGCAGGATCTCGGCCGACGGCGCCAGGGCGCAGCCGATCGAGGCCAGCAGGCACAGGATGATGCCGATCAGCAGCGGGGCGCGCCGGCCCATCCGGTCCGAGAGCGGGCCGGCGACGATCTGGCCGCTCGCGGTGCCGAGGAAGAACGCGGTGATGGTCAGCTGCATCCGCGACGCGGTGGTGCCGAGGTCGTCCGCCACCTCCGGGAAGGCGGGGATGTACATGTCGGTCGCCAGCGGACCGATCGCGCTGAGCGTGGTCAGCACGACGATCACCAGCACGGTGACCTTGCTGCGCGTGCGGCGCAGCTCCTCCTCCGTGGGAAGGTGCGCGAGGTCGTGGTCGGCGGGGTCCTCCATCACGGGGATGGCGCCGGTGATGGTGGGGATCGAACCGGTCTGGGTGGGGATCGACCCGGTGTAGGTCGGGAGGGAGCCGGTCTGCGTGGGGACGGAGCCGGTGGAGGTCAGGGGTTCGTCGCGGTGGTCATCGCGTCGGGGATCAGGTGCGGCGGGAGCCACGGGGGTCCTTTCAGGCGGTCATGGATCGAGCCGGGCGGATCACGCGGATCGCGCCCGACTCGATCGGACCATCCTAGGGACGTCGTGAGCGTTCACGGAAGGGGTGGTCCCGGATTGGGACGGGAAGGTCCGGGCTCAGGCGGTGGCCGCGTCGGCCAGTCGTGCCTGATAGGTCGGATCGGTGCGCTTGAGCCACCGGATCACGGCGGAGGTCACCGGGATCATCGCGTACTGCACCGCGACCTTGTAGACGAAGCCGAGGATCGTGTACTCGGCCCACTGCTCGAGGGTGGTGATGCCGATCGCGGTCGCGGCGATGGAGCAGAAGATGATCGTGTCCACCAGTTCGCCCAGGCCGCTCGAGGTGAACAGGCGGGCGACGAGGCCCCGCTCCCCCGTGCGCCGCTTCATGCGGCTGACCACCAGGGAGTTCAGGGTCTGCCCGGCGAGGAAGCCGGCCAGGCCGGCGAGCACCACGATCCAGACGGGCCCCAGGGCGAGCTCAAGGGCCTCCTGCTTGGCCAGGCCGTAGTCGTCCGGGAACGGCGGCAGGGCGATGATCACCTGATAGCAGATCGAGGCCAGGATGCTCACGGCGAAGGAGGTGAGGATCGCGCGGCGGGCGGCGCGCGGGCCGTACAGCTCGGTGACGATGTCTCCGAGCACGTAGGCGAGGGGGAAGAGGAAGAATCCGCCGTCGGTGAGGATCTCGAAGCCGGTGCCGGGAACCGTCCCGAAGCTGACGCCCTTCGCTGCGCCGATCCCGGACAGCACGACCACGGTGACCATGGCGGCGAGGAGGATGTCGAAGTGAGAGGTTCCCCGGTCGGCGTAGACGGCGCCGGCCGGGCCTCCAGAGGTCGGAGCGGTGCGCGGGGTGGATGTTCTGGGTGTGTTCACCGGGGCAGGTTACACAGTGTGCCGGGCATGCCGAGGGCCGGGCCCCCGTCGGCGTGACGAGGACCCGGCCCTTCGCGGATCGCGCGGCGCGCGGTCGGCTCAGATGCCGATCGCGTGGTAGTCCGCATCGGCGACGAAGCTCTCGAACTGGGACTCGGAGCCGTGCCAGAGGTTCGAGTCCCCGGCGAAGGGGCCCGAATCGGAGTACTGCCAGATCTCGTGGGCCCACCAGCGGCCTGGGAGGGTGGTCGGTGCGCTGCTGCTGTACGACGCGAGGAACAGCGGGGAGTTGACCGGGGTCCAGTCCCCCACCACGTCGTTCCACCAGTGCAGGCTCGTGTAGAGGACCGGACGGCGTCCGACGCTGTCGCGGTAGCGGTTCGAGAACGCCATGATCCAGTCCCGCATCTCCTGCTGGCTCAACCCGTAGTCCCGGGGCAGGCCCGAGTAGGACTCGAGGTCGAGCATGCCCGGCAAGGTGATGCCGTCATCGGACCATCCCCCGCCGTTGTTGAGGAAGAAGTCGACCTGCTCCTCGGGGCCGCCGGAATCGGGCCGGGCGAAGTGGTAGCCGCCGCGGACCATGCCCGCAGCGCCGGCTCCGCTGTACTGCTGGTTGAAGGCCGGGCTGCGGTACGAACGGCCTTCGGTGGCCTTGACATAGGCGAAGCGGGAGCCGAGCTCGACCTGCGCGGCCCAGTCGACCTCTCCCTGCCAGCCGGAGACGTCCTGGCCGTAGAGGCCGGCGGCGTTCGCGGCCGGGGCCATCACGGCGGCGGTGCCCGTGCTCAGCGCCGCAGCGCCCAGGACACCCCCTCGCAGGACGGAGCGTCGTGAGGCGCCGGGGGCGGAGTCGGGTGCGGTGTCGGGGCCGGGAGGAGGGGCGAGATGGCGTGCACGGTAGGGACGCATACGTGTCTCCTGGGGAAGAGGGAAGCACAGTGCGACGGACGCCACACCACGCCCACCGTACGCAGAGACGCCTTTTTCTGGGGGGGGCGACACCTTTCCATTGCGGCGTGTCGCGACGAAACGGGCACGGCGGACGATCGGCGTGATCAGTGCGCGCGGGGCTCCACGAAGGCACGCAGCGTGCCCAGGATCGTGGTCGCAGCGAGCTCGGTGACGTCGCGGCCGTCCATCTGCTCCCGCACCATGAGATCGACGAAGACTCCCACCAGCAGCTGGGCGAGGTCCTCGGGAGGCAGGAGGGGGCGATCGCCGTTCTCCTCCATGTGCGCACTGAGCAGCTTGCCGATCTGGTCGCGCAGGCGTTCGCGCTGCACGGCCAGCTCCGCCCGCATCGTCTCGTCGCGCAGAGAGCGCGCGATGGCGTCGGAGTAGAGCAGGTACCACTGGCGGCCGAAGGGTCGGATCCCCTCGAACACCGCGACCATGATCGTGGCGTCGTCGATCTGGGAGAGGCTCCCAGCGGCGCTCCCGCCGGCGTGGGCGGCGGTGAGCGCGGAGGCCACGGACGTGTTCGCGATCTCGAGCATCTCCTCGGTGACCGAGGCGAACAGTGCCGAGAAGACCTCCTCCTTGGTGGAGAAGTTCGAGTAGAAGGCGCCGCGGGTGAACCCGGCGGCCCGCACGAGGTCGTCGACCGTTGCGCCGTCGATGCCCTTCTCGACGAAGACGTCGAGGGAGGCCCGTACCAGCTTGGTGCGGGTGTTCTCCTTGCGCCGGGTGCTCGCGGACTCGGGCAGCGGTTCGAACAGATCGGTCATGGCTCCTCGGTGGCTCAGGCGCGTCGGTCGGGGCGGTGGGGTGGTCAAGATCTCACGGTTCCCCGTCATCGTGCCCTGCCCTCGCGTGACTCCCCAGTATGCCATCGATACACTGTTGTATCGAATACGGGATCGTCGTGGATACGCGAGTGCATCGTCTCTCATGGTCCGTGGGCCCGACCATTCGTCGCTCATCCGCTGTGCCCGCCCTGGAGGTCGCGTGTCCTCGTCCCTGTACCGACTCGGCCTGCTCATGGCCTCCCTGCGCTGGAAGATCATCGCGGTCTGGGTGATCCTGCTGGTCGCCCTCGGCGGTCTCGCCGTGGGCCTCGGCGGCACGTTCTCCTCGGACATCGAGATCCCCGGCACCGAGGGGCAGCGCGGCATCGACAACCTCGCCAACCGGTTCCCCGAGATGGGCGGCGCCTCCGGTCAGGTCGTCCTGCTCTCCGAGGACGGCGCCGACATCGACGCGCACCGCGACGAGATCGATGACCTCATGGGACGGATCGCCGAGGTGGACGGCGTGGCAGCGGCCCCCTCCCCCTTCGACGACGTCTCCCCCGGCACCCGCAGCGACGACGACTCGGCGATCATCGCCCAGTTCCAGATGGACGGTCAGGTCGGAGCCTTCCCCGCGGGCTCTCTCGAGAAGATCGAGGAGCTCGTCGACGCCGCCGACTCTGCCGACGGCGCGGATCTCAGCGCGAACATCGGCGGCCAGGTGCTGCAGAGCTCCGAGGTGCCCTTCGGCGTCGGCGAGGTCGTCGGCCTCCTCATCGCTCTGCTGATCCTCGCGATCGTCTTCCGCTCGTTCGTCCCCGCCGTCATCCCGATCGTCACCGCCATCGTCGGCGTCGGCATCTCGATGCTCGCCGTGATGGCGCTCGCCGCCGGGGTCGAGATCCCGTCGGTCACGACCGCTCTGGGCGCGATGCTCGGCCTCGCCGTCGGCATCGACTACGCCCTGTTCATCCTGTCCCGCCATCGCGACCAGCTGAGCGCCGGGGAGGACGTGCGCGAATCCATCGGACGGGCGCTGGCCACCTCCGGCAGCGCCGTCATCTTCGCCGGCCTCACGGTGATCGTGGCTCTGGTGGGCCTGTTCGTCACCGGCATCCCGTTCCTGACCATCATGGGCGTCGCGGCCGCCGCGACGGTCGCTCTCTCGGTGGTCGTGGCGCTGACGATGCTGCCCGCCATCATGGGCGTGCTCGGCGAGCGGCTGCGGCCCCGGAAGATCCGCGCCCTGATGGCGCAGAACGACGGGGTGCTGCCCGAGCCGGATCCCGAGCAGCCCCGTCGGCGCTCGTTCGGCACCTTCTGGGTGCGGCTGGTCACGAAGGTCCCGGCGCTCACGATCCTGCTCGTCGTGCTCGGCGTCGGCGCTCTCGCGATCCCGATCAAGGACCTCGAGCTCGCGCTGCCCGACCTGGGCACGGAGCAGCCGGGGACGCCCGCGCGCGACACCTACGATCTGGTCGCCGAGGAGTTCGGGCCCGGATACAACGGTCCCCTGCTTCTGACCGCCGACATCATCAACACCACCGACCCGCTCGGCGTGGTCGAGGATCTGAAGGCCGACGTGAAGGGCCTGGACCACGTCAAGGAGATCCAGATGGCGACCCCCAACCGGGGCGCCGACCTGGCCGTCGTGGTCGTGATCCCCGATGGCGGACCCACCGACCAGTCGACCAAGGACCTCGTGCACGAGCTGCGCGACAGCGCGGCGACCTGGGAGGACGAGTACTCGATCTCCGACGTCACCGTCACCGGCGCGACCGCCGTCGGCATCGACGTCACCGACAAGCTGTCCAAGGCCCTCCTCCCCTTCGGGATCTTCGTGGTCGGACTCTCCCTCATCCTGCTCGCGATGGTGTTCCGCTCCGTGTGGGTGCCGCTCAAGGCGTCGCTGGGCTACCTGCTCTCGGTGGCGGCCGCCTTCGGCGTCACCGCGATGGTGTTCGAGTACGGCTGGTTCAACGCCCCGCTGTCCGTGAGCGTCAACGGGCCCGTCGTCGCCTTCATGCCGATCATGGTCATGGGTGTGCTCTTCGGCCTCGCGATGGATTACGAGGTCTTCCTCGTCTCTCGGATGCGCGAGGAGTTCACCCGCACCGGGGACGCCCGGGCGTCCATCGAGAAGGGCTTCACCGCGAGCGCCCCCGTAGTGGTCGCCGCCGCGCTGATCATGGTCTCCGTCTTCGCCGGCTTCGTGACCTCCGGCTGGTTCATGCTGCAGCCGATCGCCGTGGGCCTGGCCGTCGGCGTGCTCGTGGACGCCTTCGTGGTGCGCATGACGCTGGTCCCGGCGGTCCTCGCACTGCTGGGTTCGCATGCCTGGTGGCTGCCCGGCTGGCTGGACCGCGCCCTGCCCAAGGTCGACGTCGAGGGTGAGGGCCTCCACGCGGTCCTCGAGCACCGGCACTGGACCCAGGAGCACGGCGCCCACGCGCTGCGCCTCCAGGACGCCGTCGCTCCGCTGGTCGGGGAGAAGGGCACCATCGGCCCGCTCACCGGAGCCGTCGCCCCGGGCTCGCTGCTCGTGGTGCGCTGCGCCGACGACGCCGCCCGGGCAGCCTTCCTCGCCCTCGCCGCCGGTCGCCTCGAGCCCGAGTCCGGCCTCCTGGCCGTCCACGACCGCCTCGCCCCGGACGACCTCGGAGCCATCCAGGGCCGCGCCCACTGGATCTCCGCCGGATCCGACGTCGCCGCCCGGCTGCGCGAGATCCCCGGTCGCCGCCTGTCCACCGCCGTGATCGTCGTCGAACGGCTCGAGGACCTCGCCCACAGTGCCACGAGCATCGACGACACCCTCGTCGAGCGGCTCGACGCTCTGCTGGAGAGGGGTGCCACGCTCGTCGTGGGCTCTCGTCGACCTGACGTCTCCGACGCCGAACGTCTGCTCCAGGACTCGCTGCGCGACCCTCGCCGCCTCCTGGCCCTCGCCGTCCAGCGCTCCACCGCCTCCGTTCCCGAAGGAGCCCTCGCATGACCCGCCTGACCCATCCCCGCACCCTGATCGTGGTGCTCCTGCTGCCCCTGCTGGTGGTCGGTGCCGGACTGTGGGCGCTCAGCGATCGTGTGGACCGGCTCGACACCGTGCCGGCCGCCGTGGTCAACCTCGACGACGGCGCCGAGATCACCGACGCCGACGGGAAGACCCAGACGGTGCCCTTCGGGCGCCTGCTCGCCGGGTCACTCACCCAGCCCGGCACCGTCGAGGACGCCGATGCCCCGGAGACGACCGGTTTCGACTGGCAGCTGACCTCCGCCGACGACGCGGAGCAGGGACTCGCGGACGGCTCCTACTCCGCCGTGGTCGTGATCCCGGAGGACTTCTCCGCGGAGCTCACCACCATCGGGACCACGGAGGCCGCCCCGGCGATCCTCCAGGTCGCCACCAACGACGCGAGCGGGCAGATCAACGCGCTGGTCGGCACCGCGGTCGCCGATGCCGCCGCCGCGACGACCGGCGGGCAGATGGCGAAGCAGTACCTCGACGGCCTCTACCTGGGCTTCAACGACCTCCACGACGGCTTCTCCGACGCCGCCGACGGCGCCGACCAGCTCGCCGAGGGCACCACGGAGCTCGAGGACGGCACGCAGGGCCTCGCCGACGGCAGCCGCGAGCTGGCCGACGGCGCCACCCTGGCCGCCGACGGCGCTGACGAGTTCTCCGGCGGGGTCTGGAGCCTCGCCGACGGCACCCGGCAGTCGGCCGACGGCTCCCGGCAGCTCGCCGACGGCCTCGACCAGCTGGCCACCGGCACCGATGACGCCGCAGTGGGCGGCGGCGACCTCGCGACCGGTCTCGACCAGCTCGCCACCGGCGCGGAGGACCTCTCCACCGGTGTGGCCGGCCTGCAGACCGGCATGAACGGCACCGATGCCGAACCCGGGATCCTCGACGGCGCGCAGCAGCTGGCCGCGGGCGTCGAGGGGGACGGCACGGCCGAGAACCCCGGTCTGGTCGCCGGCTCCGACCAGCTCGCCACCGGCGTCGAGGACTTCGCCGACGGCGTCTCCCAGGCCGGTGCCGCCGTCTCGGGCGACGGCACCGAGCAGAGCCCCGGGCTGGTCCCGACCGCGCAGAGCGTGGCCGACGGCGCGGTCGAGCTCGGCGACGGCGCCCAGCAGGCCGCGGACGGCCTCGACGGCTCCGCGGAGCAGCCCGGTCTCGTCCAGGGCGCCGACGGCGTCGTGCAGTACGCGGACGGGCTCCAGGGCATCCTCGACGGGGACGGCAGCGCCGAGAACCCCGGGATGCGCGAGCTCGCCACCCAGATGGATGCCACCGCCGACGCCCTGCTCGCGGAGGATCCCGAGGATCCCACCGCGCTCGCCATGAAGCAGCAGGTCGCCGGGATGCAGGGCTACGTCGACGGGGTCGGGACCACGCTCGAGGGTGACGGCACCGCCGAGAACCCGGGCCTGGTCCCCACCGCCCAGGGCGTCGGGGAGGGCGCGGGCGCCGCCGCCGACGGGGTCCAGCAGATCGCCGACGGCCTCCAGGGCACACCGGACCAGCCGGGCCTGGTCCAGGGCACCCAGGGCGTGGTCGCCTACGCCGAAGGTGTGGAGACGGCGTTCACCGGGGACGGCAGCGCCGAGAACCCCGGCCTGGTCGCCGGCGCGGACCAGCTCGCCACCGGCGCCCGAGCCAGCGCCGACGGCGCCGGCTCTCTGGTGACCGGGGTGACCGGTCTGCGCGACGGCCTCGAGCAGTACGCCGGCGGCGTCGACCAGCTCGCCGACGGGGCCGACGACCTCGCCACCGGCGCACGGGCCAGCGCCGACGGCGCCGGGGACCTCGCGACCGGGCTCGACGACCTGGCCGCCGGCACTCGCACCTCTGCCGACGGCGCCGGAGATCTCGCCGACGGCAACGACCAGCTCGCCGACGGCGCCACCGAGCTGGGCACCGGTGCGGACCAGCTCGCCTCCGGCAGCGACGACCTCGCCACGGGCACGAGCGACCTCGCCGATGGCAGCGACGAGCTCGCCTCCGGGACCACCGAGCTGGCCGACGGCACCGATGACCTCGCGACCGGCCTGCGCGACGGCGCCGACGGGGTCCCCACCTACACCGAGTCCGAGCGGACCCGCATGGCCGAGATGGCGTCGAATCCGGTTCAGACCGAGGCGACGCGGCAGAACGAGGCCAACGGTGCGTCCACCGCGACCTTCCCCTTCGTCGCGGCGCTCGCGCTGTGGCTGGGCGCGTTCGCGAGCTTCCTGCTGCTGCCGGCCCTGTCCCGGCGTCTGCTGGACCGGGCCGTGCCGATGGGCCGGGTCGTGCTGCGCTCCCTGGCGCCCGCGCTGCTCATCGCGGTGGTGCAGACCATCGCGGTGCTCACGGTGCTCGCCGTCGTGGGCATCTCCCCGGTGTCCCCGCTGACGGTGGGCGTGGTCGCCCTCGCGGGCGCCGCGATGTTCGCCGCCCTGCACCAGGCGCTGATCACCGTGCTGGGCGTACGCATCGGCCGCATCATCTCGATCGTGCTGATGGTGCTGCAGGTGGTGACCCTGGTGGGCATCCTGCCGCTCGCGACCGCTCCCCCGCTGCTGCAGTCCGTCAGCGCCCTGCTGCCGCTGCCGATCGTCACCCAGGGGCTCGTGCACGCGGCCCTCGGCGGCTCGCTCGTGTCGACCTCGAGCACGCTGCTGGCGATCCTCGCGTGGGGTGCGATCTCGCTGGTGGTGACTCTGGTGTCCTCCCGCTCGGCCCGCCGCGCGGACCTCTCCCCCGAGCGGATGCCGACGGGCACGGTGCCCTCGGCCGCCTGATGTCCTCCCTGCTCACTGGAAGTCCCTGGACCGGCCCGCCGCGGCCAGGTCCAGGGACACGACGTCGTCGGCCACGAGGTTCACCGCCCCGCTGCGGTTCTCCACGATCCCTCGCAGCACGATCGCCCGGGCAGTGCGCAGCAGGGGCCGGTGGCGCACCCAGAACCCCTGCGAGCACACCACGTTGAGGATCCCGGTCTCGTCCTCGAGGCTGAGGAAGGTGACGTTCCCGGCCGTCGCCGGCCGCTGCCGGTGGGTGATCACCCCGCCCACCCGGATCCGGCTGGAGTCCTCCGCCTCCCGGGTGCCCTGGATCGAGAGGACCCCCGCGGCCGCCAGCTCCTCGCGCAGCAGCGCCATGGGGTGATCGTCCAGGGTGATCCCGGTGGCCCAGGCGTCGGCGGTCGCGAGCTCCGCATCGCTCATCCCCGGCAGCGTCGGGGCCTGCGCGCCCACGGCGAGGTGCGGCAGCGTGTCCGGGGACTCCTGGGCCGCGGCCCCCGCGGCCCACAGCGCCTGCCGCCGCGAGGACGCGAGCGCATCCAGCGCCCCGGCCGTCGCCAGCGCCTCGAGCTGGCGGGCGCTCAGCCGCACCCGTCGGGCGAGATCCGGGACCGAGACGAAGGGACCGCCCCGCTCGCGCTCGGCGATGATCCCGTCGGCCGTCTCCGTGCTGATCCCGCGCACCTGGTCCAGACCCAGCCGGATCGCCGGACCCCGCGCGGCCGCCTCCCCCTGGACCTGCTCGCGCGGCGGATCCACGCGGTAGCCGGTGTGCTCCTCGTCGGTCTCCAGATCGGTGCAGGCGCGGCTCCTCAGCACGTCCGGACCGCGGGTGAGCACCCCATGCCGCCGTGCATCCGCGACGAGCGACTGCGGTGAGTAGAAGCCCATCGGCTGGGCGCGCAGCAGCGCCGCGGTGAACGCCGCCGGGTAGTGGCACTTCAGGTACGAGCTCGCGTAGACCAGGTAGGCGAAGGAGTAGGCGTGGGACTCGGGGAAGCCGTAGTTCGCGAAGGCGAGCAGCTTGCGGTGGACCGCGTCGGCGTCCTCCCCCGTGATGCCGTGGTTCGCCATCCCGGTGAACAGCGCGTCGGAGAGCTCGAGCATCTTCTGGGTGGAGCGCTTGGAGCCCATCGCCCGACGCAGCTGGTCCGCCTGGGCGGGGCTGAAGTCGGCGACGTCGACCACCATCTGCATCAGCTGCTCCTGGAACAGCGGGATCCCCAGGGTGCGGCCCAGGGACTTCTCCAGCAGCGGGTGGAGGAAGGTGACCGCCTCCTCCTTGTTCCGGCGGCGGATGTAGGGGTGCACGGATCCGCCCTGGATGGGCCCGGGCCGGATCAGCGCGACCTCCACCACCAGGTCGTAGAACACGCGCGGCCGCAGCCGGGGCAGGGTGGAGATCTGCGCGCGGGACTCCACCTGGAACACGCCCACGCTGTCCCCCTCGCACAGCATGTCGTAGACGGCCGGATCCTCCTGCGGCAGGGTGCGCAGCTCGAAGTGCTGCCCGTGATGCTCGGCGACGATCGTCAATGCATGGTCCAGGGCGGTGAGCATCCCCAGCCCCAGCAGGTCGAACTTCACCAGGCCGGCGTCGGCGCAGTCCTCCTTGTCCCACTGCAGCACGCTGCGGTCCGCCATCGCCGCCCACTGCACCGGGCACACCTCGATCACCGGACGGTCGCACAGCACCATGCCGCCGGAGTGGATGCCCAGGTGCCGCGGGGCGTCCCGCAGCTGCTTCGCGAGGTCGACCACGTCGGCGGGGACGTCCGCGTCGGCGAGCGAGGAGAAGGACCGTTCCATCCGCTTGGAGAAGGCGTCCTGCGCGCCGGGGTCGTAGCCGAGCGCCCGGGCGGCGTCGCGCACCGCGAGCTTGGCCCGGTAGGTGATGACGTTGGCGACCTGCGCGGCGTTCTCCCGCCCGTAGCGGGCGTAGACGTGCTGGATCACCTCCTCGCGCCGGTCCGAGGCGATGTCGATGTCGATGTCCGGCGGGCCGTCGCGCTCCGGGGCGAGGAAGCGTTCGAACAGCAGATCGTGGCCGACGGGCTCGACCGCCGTGATCCCCAGCGCGTAGCAGACGGCGCTGTTCGCGGCCGAGCCGCGCCCCTGGGCGAGGATCCCCTCCCCGGCGCAGAAGTCGACGATCTCGTGGACGATGAGGAAGTAGCCGGGGAAGTGCAGGTCGATGATGACCTTCAGCTCATGGTCGATCTGCGCCCAGGCCCCGGGGATCTGCTCGGGCCGTCCCGGGGCGGGCCGCGGCCCGTAGCGCTCACGGCCCTCGATCTCCACCAGCTCCACCAGCCAGCTCGCCTCGTCGTGCCCGGTGGGCACCGGGAAGGGCGGCAGGTCCGGGGCCAGCAGGCGCAGGTCCAGCGCGCAGTCCCGGCCCAGCCTCGCGGCCGCGGCGATCGCGCCGGGATAGCGCGGCAGCAGCTGGGCCATCTCCTCCCCGCTGCGCAGGTGCGCGGGCCGGGAGGACAGGTACGGGTCGGCATCGACCAGGGGCACCCCGGCGCGCAGGGCGGCATGGGTGTCGGCCAGGCGCTTGTCGGCCGGTCGCGCGTAGTGCGCGTTCGTCGTCGCCACGAGCGGCAGGGAGATCTCGTCCAGGCCGTGGTCCTCGCGCACCAGGCGGGCGCCCTGGGCGAGGGCGTCGTGGAGCTCGTCGGCCTCTCCCCCGCCGCCGGCGACCAGCTCGACCGCGACGTTCCCGACCCCGAACAGGTCCAGCAGGCGGGCGATGGCGCCCGCCGCGGCCTGGGCGGCGGCCTCGAGGTCCCCGTCGGCCAGATGCGCGGCCGCCGCCCGGGTCACGGACCCTTTGCGGCAGCCGGTGAGGATCTGCCAGCGACCCTCGCGGGCGAGGCGGGAGAGCTCCGCGAGCCGGTAGCGCGGCACCGCCTTCTCCCCGCTGTCGAGGTGGGCGCGGGCGATCGCGGCGGAGAGCTGCCGGTACCCGTCCGTATCGCGCACCAGCACCAGCAGGTGCTCGCCCTCGGGATCGGGGATGCCGGTGCGGGGCGCGGAGATGACCGGGGTGGCGCTCGCGGCATCGGCCCCCGGTTCGAGCCCGAGGGTGAGCTCGGCCCCGAACACGGTGTCGATGCCCGCCTCCCCCGCCGCGCGGGCGAAGCGCACCGCCCCGGGCAGGCCGTCGTGGTCCACCAGGGTGATCGCACCCAGTCCCAGGCGGGCGGCCTGCTCCACCATGTCCTCGGGGCTCGAGGCGCCGTCGAGGAAGCTGAAGTGCGAGTGGGCGTGCAGCTCGGCGTAGTCGACGGTGCGCGCCGGCCGGTAGGCGTCGTCGGCGACCTTCCCGGTGTGCTCGACGATGATCGGCGGGGCGACCAGCTCGGCGGGACGGTCCGAGAGGATCGCCTCGATGTCCTTCCACGCGGGTGGGCCCAGGAACCAGCCGGCCATCAGCGTCTCCTCCTCGTCATGTCTCCCCTAGTCATAGAGCCCCTCCAGCGTCCAGCTCCCGGTCCGGGACAGCGCCAGGACCGCGGTTTCCTCATCGCTCGCGCCGCGCACCACCAGCTGCAGCCGGGCGGAGCGGGCGCCCTGCGGCGTCCACCACCGCTCGTCGATCACGGTGGGCGCGCCATGGGCGAGCACCGGATGCGAGGAGCCGGCGCGCAGGCCGAGACGCTGCAGGACCGGGGCCCCGGGCGCGAGGACCAGCAGCCGCGCCGGCGCGGCGCTCAGCAGACCCCGGGCGGTGACCACCACGGGCCTCCCGTCGGCGTCCTCGAGGGTCACCGGCGGCGGGTCCCGGAACACGGTGGTGGGCACCGGCCGCGGCAGGGAGCCGGGCCAGGGCCCGGGGTGGGAGGCCGGTTTCTCGCTGCGCCACGGCACGAGCACCATCTCGTCGGCCAGCAGTCGCCCGCCGACGTGGACGGGGACCTGGACGGCGTCCTCCCCCGCCAGGCCCTGCGCCCGGGCGAAGGCGCGCGAGGCCCGCACGGCGGCCTCTCCGGCGCTGCCCCACAGGGCCGGGGCGCTCTCGCCCGCCGGGGCGAGCTGCAGCGGGTGCAGGCCGATCCGGGTGATCGCTCCGGTCGAGGGACCGCCGAGCCGCGAACGGGTGATCCAGCCGTCGCACTGCCAGCGGATCCGGTCCACGACATCGGCCACCGTGAGCGCGCCGTCGTGCCGCCAGGTGCGCTCCATCTCCTCGCCGCCCTCGGTGCGGGCCACGATCCGCAGCCGGGTGCACACCAGGCCGTTCGCGACGAGCATCGTGTGCAGCTCCTCGGCCAGCGGGCGCGCGATGAAGGCCGCCTGGTCGGTGCGCACCAGCGGGGTCTCCAGCGTGGTCTCGGCCAGGATCGGCTGGGTGGGATGGTGCGTGGCGGGCGGGGCGGGCTCGTCGCCGCGGGCCAGCAGGTGCAAGGTGGAGACATCGGGACCGAAGCGGTCCGCGACCGCGGCCGACGGGAGCGCGGCCAGATCCCCCAGGGTGGTGATCCCCAGGCGCTGCAGCAGGTCGACGGTCTCGGCGAGGTCCAGTCGGCGTTCGGGGCGCTGCGCCGACGGCTGCCCGCGATGCCCCCAGCCGGGGCCGACGGGGGCGCTGCGCAGCGTCGTGATCGGATGCGGGGAGAGGTAGTCGGCGCTGCGCCCCTCCCGCACGATCCGTCCCGGCGGGGAGGCGAGCAGCGCGGCGAAGGGCCCGTCGGCGATCCCCACGGAGCAGTCCCAGCCGGTGAGCTCGGCGACCGCGTCCAGGATCCGCTCGGCCAGCTTCTCCTCCCCGCCCTGGTGGCGGGCCGGTCCGCGGGCCGACATCAGCAGCACTCCGGGGCGCAGCACGTCGACCCCGGCGGCGATCGTGTCCACCGCGGCCGCGACCAGCTCGAACAGGGCCGATTCGTTCTCCCTGTCCGCCTCCAGCACGAGCGCCTCGGGGCAGGCTGCGCGCGCGGCACGGCGCTTCATGCCGGGCAGCGCGCCGGCCTCCCGCGCGGCGGCGCTCGTGTGCGTGACGCGATGCTGGTCGAGCAGGATCACGGGGACGACGACCGGATCGATCACGGCGGGTCCGCCCTCGGGGCTCTCCTCGACCAGCCGACGCTGATGCCGGTCCAGCGCGGCCAGCAGCGGCCAGTCCGGGACGGTGACGGCGATCGTGCGGGTTGCTGTGCTGGCGGTGCTTGCGGTGCTGGTACTGGCGTCGGTGCGAGTGTCGAGGGTCATCACCCGGCCCTCCGCACCGGTTCGAGCAGGCGCACCGGGGTCGGGACAGCCTGGCCCTCGGACCGGCTGCGCTGCTGCGGCGCTGCCGCGATCATGCCGCCGACCTGTGGCAGCAGCACCTCGACCTCCCGTTGCCCGGCGATCCCCCGGCCGCTCGCGACGACCTCGAGACGCCGGGTGCGCAGCCGTCCCGAGCCTGCGCCGAGACCGGTCCAGCGCAGCGTCGTGGAGCGCAGGGTGAGATCGGCGCGTCCGGGCGGGACGGCGGCGAGGACCAGGGTGTCGGCGGTGCGGGCGCGACCCAGCAGGCTGCGCCACAGCGCGGGGGCGAGATCGAGATCAGGACCGAGCACGAGCACGTCGACGCCGTCTGCCAGGGCGGAGAGCACCTGGGGGCGCTGCTCGCCGTGCGCGGGCACATGGGCGAGACGGCAGGGATCCAGACCGGCATCGACCGCGGAGCGCAGCCCCAGATCGGGCATGCCCGCGATCGCGCACCAGGAGTCCTCCCCCGCCGCCGCGACCGCGAGGGACAGCAGCAGCGACGTGCTGGCGGCGCCCGTGATCGCGACGGAGCTTCCCGCCCGCAGGCTGCCCCGGGGGAACAGCCCGGCAAGCGGCCCGGGCACCGGCACCCGGGTGCCCATCCCGTCGTCGGCGAGGCCCTGCTCTGCCTGTTCCGTCGTTGCTGTCTGTGCTGTCTGTGTTGCCGGTGTCGTCGCGGTGCGCAGGGCTGTGCGGTCGATCCGCCCTCCCCACCGGGAGGCGCTGCGCTCAGCGGCACCCAGGGTGGCGCGGGCCAGCGCGAGGCGATCCTCGCGGTTCGCGGGCTCGGCCTCGCGAGAAGCCGCCTGCAGACGCATGCTCACTGATCCACCTCCATCCCGCTCTGTCCCGGCCGGGAACTGCGCATTGCTTCTAATCGAACATCTGTTCGAACTCTACGCCTGGCCGTGAAGGGCGAGTCAAGCCCTGCAGGTCGTGACTTCGAACGTACGTACGGAGTGTGCGGGAGGGGTGGGACAGTCGGCGCACCAGGCGGCAGCACCTCCCCGCAGACCACCCCACGGGCGCCCTCGCAGGCTCCTCGTGGCCCCTCCTCCCGGGGCGACTTGAGGCTGGGTAGGCCGATGGGAACGGAGGGGTCTGCGTGGTCGATGCACTTCTTTCCTCCACAGATAGCGGTTATCCACAATGTGCAGTTCGGAGCGTCAAGAGGTGTAGTGATTTGCCCGAGATCCAGCATTCTTGTGATGCCGAACAGCATTCCTCCGCGGCGCCTGAAGGGTAGGTCCGACAATCGGGCCCAGCCGCATCGTTCGGCCGCGCCATTCGGGGAGCCGGCGAGTGGGATCTTCGGTGTGCCCCCGCACTGCATCCACCCCGCATCTCCCTCAAGGCGTTCCCTCGGAGTGCCTTCCGAAACGATTCCTTCCTCCACAGTGGATGGTTATCCACAATTTGATCCACATTGCCGTTCGGGCCTATCGAAAAGGCTTTCTAGGGGATAAACTGGGGTGACGTCGTCGGCAGTGAGGCCGGTGTTTTCCAGGGGTGGGAAGGAGGGGTCGTTGTGGGTGAGGAGTTCGAGCAGGATTCGCTGTCCGGTGGCGGGCAGGATGGGCCTGCGAGCAACGTTCCGGGCGACCGCTCCGGCGGTCCTTCCGGCGATCATTCCAGTGGTCCTTCGGGTGCCGCCTCCGATCCTGCCTCCGACTCGAGTGCAGTTCCTGCGGTGCCGGTGTGGACGGTGCGTGCGCGGCGGGCGCTGACCGCGCAGCGGGTCATCGAAGCCTGCGAGGCCGAGCCCGAGAGCGAACAGGCGGCGCGAGCACTGGCGATCCACGACAACATGCGCGACCGCACGATGCTCTATGCCCGGGAGCAGGAGCTGCTCACGGCGTTCCTGACCCGGGATCCAGAGTCCGATGGGTGCATCGACTCAGCAGACATCTCCGCGTTGAAGGTCGCGACCGGTCTACGGGCGTCCCTGCATCGGGCGGAGTGCCTGATCCGGGACGCCCACCGCTCCGTGTCCCTGATGCCCGGCACGTTCGAGGTCCTCTCCACCGGGGATCTGCCTGAGGATTTCCACCGGTTGTTGCTGCGCAAAGTACGGGCGCTGCCCGATGACCAGGTCCGGGTCGTCGATGAGCACGTGGCGGGGTGGGACCTGGCGTCGATCTCCCGGGATCAGTTCGCCCGCCACCTGAACTCGTTGGTCACCCTGGTCACCGCTGGCACGATCCCCGTGGCTCCGGAATCGGAGCGGCGTGTGGATCTTGAGATCACCGACCCGACCCGGGGTATCGCGACGTTGTCGGTGACGGGGCCGACGCTGGAGATCAAGGCCCTCGCCCACCGCCTCGATGTCGCCGCGCTGGCGATTCAGAAAGCCCAGCGCCACGCCCTGAACGACCAGGACAGCGACACCCCGATCCCGTTCGATCTTGATGAGGTGCTGCGTCAACGCGGCCGAGCGATGTCGCTGGCGGCGTTGCGGTATGCGGTGCTGACGCAGTCGATGCTCGACACCGACCCGGTCCCCGAGCCCGCCTCCCCGTACAAGCTGCTGGTCACCGTGCCGGCGATGACGTTGCTGGGTGAGAGTGACGCGCCCGGGGTGATCGACGGGCTGATCCCGGTCCCCGCCGAGCAGGCCCGCGCTCTGGCCGCGGGTCAGGCCACGTGGCAGCGGATCCTCACTGATCCCACCACCGGCGCTTACCTCCCCGTCACCGCCGACACGTACACCCCGACCGCGCAGATGCGACTCCAACTCCGCCTCCGCCACCCCGTGTGTGCCGCCCCCGGCTGCACGCGGGCGACGGTGCTGGCGTCGGAGGACGACCACATCGAGGAATACGACCACACCGACCCCACCGCCGGCGGCCCGACGTCGCTGGCGAACCTCCACCGACTCTGCTGGCTGCACCACACGATCAAAACTGCGGGTCTCATCGACCCCGAACGCGACACCGACACCGACACCGACACCGATTCAGACTCAGACTCAGACTCAGGTCACAATCCAGAGTCCGGTTCCAGGCTTGAACCGCTCCGGAATACTCCCGAAGATCCACCCCGGTTCCCACCTGCCACATTGCCTCCCCGCCCGGTCCCACGTCGGCCGATCATCGAACCCACCCGGACGCAGTGGACGATCGATGGCGAGCTGCGCACCGCGACCTATGAAGAGCACGACCTGCTCACCCCTGTCCTCGCCGCCGCGCTGGACCAGGCCTGGGACACGCACCTGCGCGCCCACGCCGACGCGACCCGGATCGCCGAGATCGAAGCCGCCCGCCCCGCCCGCGACCGGATCATCGAACAACGCCGTCTCGAGAACCAGCGCCGCACCGGACACCGAGCACACGGCGCGGACAGCGACGAAGCACTCCAGAAGTTCCTCGAGAGGAATCCCCTGCCACCCCTGAGACCCCGACCCTCACCCGACGAGCTCGACGAACCCGACGACAGCCCCTCCTGACTCGGCGACTGAGCAGTCGACCATCCGAGTGCCCCGGCAGAATCGGCGACGCTTCCTGCGCCGCGTTCTCCCACAGGTCCGCGCCTGCTCACACCTCGAGCCTCCCGTCATGACGTGCCAGGACTCTGCGATCATGAGGCCTCGGACACATCACGTCGAAAGGGAGTTCCATGCGCGCGCTCGTGCTGCAGGAGAAGAACCGGATGTCCATCGAAGAGGTCGAGCCCGTCGGCTCCCCTGGTCCGGGTCAGGTCCGCATCGCGATGCACACCGTCGGGATCTGTGCCTCCGACGTGCACTACTGGACCGACGGCAAGATCGGCCCCTTCGTCGTCGAAGAGCCGATGATCCTCGGCCACGAGGGTGCCGGCACCGTCGTCGAGGTCGGCGAGGGCGTCACAAACCTCTCCCCCGGGGATCGCGTGGCCATGGAGCCCGGCGTGCCGGACCCCTCCTCCCGCGCGGTGAAGGAAGGCAACTACAACGTCGATCCCGCCGTGCAGTTCTGGGCCACCCCGCCGGTCGACGGCTGCCTGACCGACGAGGTCATCCACTCCGCCGCCTACACCTACAAGCTCCCCGACAGCCTCAGCTTCGCCGAGGGCGCCCTCATCGAGCCGTTCTCCGTGGGCATGTTCGCCGCTACAAAGGCCGGCATCAAGCCCGGTGACGTCGCAGCCGTCATCGGCTCCGGCACCATCGGCATCATGACTGCAATCGCCGCCCGCGCCGGCGGCGCCAGCACGGTCTACATCAGTGACGTCCTCCCCGAGAAGCTCGCCCTGCTCGACGGGCTCGAGGGAATCGTCCCGGTCGACGCCACGAAGGAGGACCTCGGCGAACGGGTCCGTGCGGAGACCGGCGGCTGGGGGCCGCAGGTGGTCTTCGAGGCCACCGGTGCCGCTCCCGCGTACAAGAATCTCTGGTCGCTGCCCGCCCCCGGCGGCCGCATCGTCCTGGTCGGGATGCCCGTGGACCCTGTGCCCTTCGACATCGCCACCGCCCAGAGCCGCGGCATCTCCCTGGAGACGGTGTTCCGGTATGCGAACGTCTACCAGAAGGCGATCGATCTCGCCGCGAGCGACTCCGTGGACCTCTCCCGCTTCGTCTCGGAGACCTTCACCTTCGACAACTCCGTGCAGGCCTTCGAGCGCTTCCTCGAAGGACGCCCGACGGACGTGAAGCTGCAGATCACGCTCTGAACATGGCGTGCGGCAGCGAGCGGGAGCCCGGGCAGACACGGCAGGTGCACCTGCTGCGTCACGCCATGCCGATCCCGGACCCTCACCTCCCGCCGTCGCACTGGACGTTGAGCTCTGAGGGCCGGGCCGCCGCCCTCTCGATGCGTCACAAGCTGCCCGCGGGCTCCATCCTCCTCAGCAGCACGGAGCAGAAGGCGATCGAGACTGCTCGGCTGGTGGCCGGAAGGGAGCCGGCAGCAGACATCGGATTCTGCGAGGTGCACAGGCCGGGCGAACCCTTCGACGAGTTCTCCTCCGAGAGGCGTGGAGCGTGGATCCGCGGGGAGCTCGACGCCCGGCATCGCGACTGGGAGACTCCGGACCAGGCGCGGCGACGATTCGCCCTGGCGGTCGGAGCTCACCCAGGGAGCGACCTCGTCATCGCGACGCACGGCATGGTCCTGGTCGCGTGGCTCGTGCAGATCGGTTACCTAGAAGCAGGCCAGGCGGCGGAGTCGTACTGGTCGACGCTGACCTTCCCGCAGCTCATCACGGTCGAGATCGCGAACTGAGGACGAGGATATGACGGCGACGACGGAGAGCACCGACGCGACAGCCTTGCTGCTGAGGGTCCCGGGTGCCGAGAGCGCTGTCGGGAGGCATCGGGGGCAGCTCGACAGTGCTGCGGCCGACGGGATCCCCGCGCACGTGACAGTGCTCCACCCCTTCGTCCCCCTCGGTGATCTCCAGGAGGAGGATCATTATCGTCTCAACAAGCTGTTCGCGATGCAACAGTCGTTTCAGCATGTAGGGAGGCGTACGTCCTGGTTCGGTGATCGGGTCCTGTTCGTGCAGCTCGACGATCCCGAGCCGGTCCGGGTGCTCACTGCGCAGGTCGCCGCCGCCTGCTCGTCCTCCCCCATCTGACCGTCGGCCACGGGCGTCGACAGATCCGGGACGAATTCCCTCGCTCGACGCTCCGTGGCGCTCTAGCCTCGGGTGATGAGCACCTATGACGACACCCGACGAGCCTGGGACGAGGCCTCCTCGAAGCATGTGAGGGAGTACGCGGAGCATCTCGAGCAGGCCCGCACGGCGCGGCTGCTGCCGACCGAGGAGAAGCAGCTCCGGCCTCTGATCGAGGACGCTGAGGTGCTGCATCCGCAGAGCGGGCACGGACTCGACGACCATGCCCTGATCCGGCTCGGGGCGCACTCCGTGCTCGGGCTCGACTACAGCCCGACGGCGGTCGCGGCCGCCCAGCAGCGGGCCGACGAGCTGGGCGCGCCGTGTCGATACGAGCTCGCCGAGCTGCCTGACACCGGACGGCCCGCGCAGAGTGCGGATCTGGTCTACACCGGCAAGGGCGCCCTGATCTGGATGGCCGATCTCGACGCGTGGGCGGCGGAGATGCACCGGCTGCTGAGGCCGGGTGGGCATCTGTTCGTCCATGAGGGGCATCCGCTGGTGCCGCTGTGGGCCTGGGACCACGACGAGGCGAGGGTGCGGGAGGACCGCAGCTACTTCGCCGCGAGCCACGTCAACGACACCTTCCCGGCCCGCGGGGCGACGGAGCACCAGCGCACCCTCGCGCAGCTCGTGATGACGGTGCTCGGCGCGGGGTTCGAGCTCCTGCACCTGGCGGAGCATCCGGATCCGTTCTGGATGCCGGACGACGAGAACCCGGCGGCGGCCTGGGACGGCCGCCTGCCGAACGCGATCAGCCTGCTGGCGCGCCGGAGGCGATGAGCGCGGCGCGGCGCTGCCAGAACACGACAGCGCTGGCGGCGGCGACGTTCAGGGAATCCACTCCCCCGGCCATCGGGATCACGACGTGCTGGTCGACCGCTGCCAGCGTGGCGGGCTTCAGCCCGTGGCCCTCCGCGCCGAGCACGAAGGCGACCTTGCGATCCGGTCCCAGGTCCAGGTGCTCGAGCGCGACGGCGCCGTCGGTGAGGGCGAGCGCGAGCACGTCGAAGCCGGCCTCGTGCAGCAGCTCCACGCCGTCGCTGGGCCAGGCCTCCAGGCGCGTCCACGGCACCTGGAAGACCGTGCCCATCGACACCCGGATGGAGCGGCGGTAGAGCGGGTCCGCGCACTGCGGGGTGACCAGCACCGCGTCGACCCCGAGCGCCGCGGCGGAGCGGAACAGGGCCCCGACGTTGGTGTGGTCGACGATGTCCTCGATCACCGCGACGGTGCGGGCGGTGCGCAGCACCTCCGCGACCTCGGGAAGCACCGGGCGCTGCATGGAGGCCAGTGCGCCGCGGTGCAGGTGGAAGCCGGTGAACTGCTCGATCAGGTCCCCCTCGCCCACATACACGGGCACGTCGGGGAACTGCTCGTACAGCGGTGCGAACTTGTCCTTCCACTTCTCGGACATGAGGAAGGAGCGGGGCTCCATCCCGGCGTCGACCGCGCGGGAGATGACCTCGTAGCTCTCGGCCATGAACAGGCCCCGCTCGACCTCGACGCGCGAGCGCAGCCGCACGTCGGTCATGCGCAGGTAGTCGTCCAGGGCCGGATCGCCGAGGTCGGTGATCCGCTGCAGCTGTGCGTGCTCCACCGCCGGGTCAGTCCAGCGAGAGGGAGCGGGCGGTGTAGCGCTCGCCGCGCTGCTCGACGATCAGCGGCAGGCCGAAGGTGCGGGTGAGGTTCTGCGAGGTGAGGGTCTCCTCGATCGGGCCGGCGGCGACGAGGCCGCCCTCGCGCAGCAGCGCCACATGCGTGTAGCCCGGAGGGATCTCCTCGACGTGGTGGGTGACCAGCACGGTCACCGGCGTCGCAGGGTCCTTCGCGAGGCGCCCCAGGGTGCGCACGAGGGACTCGCGGCCGCCGAGATCCAGGCCTGCGGCGGGTTCGTCCAGCAGCAGCACCTCGGGGTCGGTCATGAGGGCGCGGGCGGCGAGCACCCGCTTGCGCTCACCGGTGGACAGGGTGCCGAACATGCGCGTGGCGAGATCGCCGACGCCGAAGGCTGCGAGCAGGGTGCGGGCCCGCTCGAGATCCATCTCGTCGTACTGCTCGCGCCAGCGGCCCACCACGCCGTAGCCGGCGGTCACCACCACGTTCTCCGCGGTCTCCTCGACCGGGATGGTGTCGGCGAGCTCCTGGCTGGCCAGACCGATCATGGGACGGAGCTCGAAGATGTCGACCTTGCCGAGCTGCTCGCCGATGATCTCGACGGTGCCGGAGGTGGGGTGCATCCGGGCGGAGAGCAGGCGCACCAGCGTCGATTTGCCGGCGCCGTTGGGGCCGAGCACCGCCCAGCGCTCGCCCTCGGCGATCTCGAGGGTCACGGAATCGAGGATGTTGCGCCCGCTGCGGCGCACGACGACATCGGTCAGGGAGGCTGCTGCGACGGACATGCTCCGAGCCTATCGTCAGAACCGCTGCCAGGTCCCCGCATGCTCGACCTCGCCGCGCCCCGGGAGCGTGTAGTCGCACACGCCGTCGGGGAACGCGGCCAGGAGCTGCTCCCACTGCTCGTCGGTGAACTCGACCGGGTACTCGGCCCGTACGGGCTCCGACGTGGTGCAGGCGATGACGTCGGCCTTCACCGATTCGCCGGCCACCTCCCGGGGGAAGCTCGCCGAGGGGTAGAGCTGCTCGCACGCGGAGGCGGGATCGCGGTCCAGGGTCATCGCGTGGAACTCGGGGTCGGCGCCCTGATCCATGCAGCCCTCCACGAGGGAGTCCGGACGGGCCGCTCCGATCTCCGTGAGCGTGGGCCGGTCCTGGAGGTCGTCCGTCGGCTCGAGCTCCGTGAGCCAGGCGTCCATCTCGGTCAGCGCGTGCATCAGCAGCGGGCTCCTGGTCGAGAACAGGCCGTACCGGTCGTCCTCGAGCAGGCTGACGTGGTTCTCGATCGAGCCGTTCGCGTCGCGCAGGCGCTCCCGCATCGAGCTGGTGTGATACCTGATGTGGATGTCCCCCGCCGGCTTCTCGTCGGCGTAGGCGCGGTAGTCGATGACCGGGGTGCTCGCGAGTCCCTGGCCGCCGTCGGTCAGGCGCCCCGTGCGATAGGCGGCCTCGACGGCGGGGAGGTCGGCGACGGAGCGTTCAGGGCGGAAGTTCGCGTCCTGGTCGTAGCCCCCGATGGCGTCGTTGAGGTCGAGGAACTGGTCGACGTCGATGGTCCCGTCGGCCAGGGCGGCGAGCCCGTACTGGATGCCGACGTTGTCCAGCGGCCGCAGTGCGAAGCCCGTCTCCGGGTCGGTGCCGTAGATGGTCGCGGTGTGGTCGTAGACGTCGCAGCGCACCCCGGTCGGAGTGGTCTCGGGGTCGTAGCGCTGCTCCTGGGGCAGGGTCGGCGGGCAGAACTCGCGCGGATCGATGCGCAGCGCGCCGCCGGAGACGTTGTCCGTGGTGGCGAGGGTCTGGAACCCGGTGACCTGCCGCTTCTGCTCCTGCGTCCAGTCGACCTCGGCGCCGCCCGCGAAGTAGTTCTGCAGCAGTCGGGCGTCGGTGATGGAATCGATCGTGGCGAAACCGACCTCCGGGAAGGAGGCGCCGACGACGATGCCGTCGAAGATCCCGGGGTAGTTGTCCGCGGCCTGGTGGCCCTGGTAGGAGCCTCCTGAGGCGCCGAGGCCGATGGTGAAGTCGTCGCGGCCGTAGGTCTCGATGAACTCCTCCTTCGTCATCTGGGCGGTCTCCGAGGTGAGCAGATCGTTGCAGTTGTTGCCGAACACGTTCAGGGACGACGAGACCATGGCGTAGCCCTTCGACAGCACCCGCGGGTCGAGCACCCCTCCGGTCGTCGGCCCCTGGCGGTACCAGCCGTCCACGCATCCGCCGCCGAGGGTGTAGACCACTTCGCCGTTCCAGCCTGCGGGGCGGGCCGCGGGGGTCACCGGGTCCTCGGTGAGCGGATCGTGCAGCGCGGCGTGCTGGAAGATGCCGCGGTTGGCGGTGCCGTGGGCGAGGCGCACGATGAACGGCACCTCGATCCCCTCGTCGGTCGTGGTGCGCGCGAGGTCCTCGGGATAGGCGGTGGCGTCCTCCGGGAACGACTCCCAGGTCCCCGCCGTCGTGTAGTAGACGTGGTCGACCCGGTCCTCGATCGAGCAGTTCTCGTCGAGGGGCTCGCCGAGCGTCTCGTCGGTCCCGGGGATCTCGAAGTCCTGGGTCTCACAGGCGAAGGGCTGCTCGTGGGGGCCGCTGAACAGCGGCCCCTCGTCCGGATGGTTGATCACCGTGAGCTCGTCGGCGCCCCGGGCCTGCCCCGGAAGCGCGGCGCGCAGCAGGTTCTCGCCCTGGACCATGCCGTCGACGCGGCCGACCAGCACCTCGCGGCTCCCGTCCCAGGTGAAGGCCGAGGTCACGTCCTTCCCGTTCAGGGTCACCTCCACGCGGTCGTGGGGGAAGCCGTGCCCGGAGGAGATCTCGACCAGGGCGTCGCCGCCGGTCACCAGATCCGGGGCGCTGGAGGCGGTGTCCAGATGCAGCCCGGAGCCCTCCGTCGCCGCGGGGACCTCGGCCAGTGCTGGTCCGGCGACGAGGACCCCGAGGGCGGCGATCGCGGCGGTGAGGAGGCGGATGCGTGGGCCGGGGAGGAGCGGCACGAAGTGTCCTTCAGCAGGTTCGAGGAGTCGGGAGAGCGCTCGCTGGCGCGTCCGGAACGCTATCGGACCGTGGAGCTCACGTCCCGGGAATGCCCAGGTGCCCGAGGAGAATTCTCTGCTTTCGCCATCCCGTGACCTGTCGGACGCCCCCCGTTCTCCCCCTCGCTCCCCGTAAGCTGGCAGGGCCCGAACCACCCTCCAGGAGGTCGCTGTGCCGCATCGTCCCGTGTCCCTGAGCGCCCCACGAGGATCGGTCGCGGCCGACGTGATCAGCGAGGGCATCGACGCACTCCTGGCCGCCGCCGCGGACGAGATCCCGCTCGAGTTCCCCGCCGATGTGCTCGCCGAGGCGGAGCAGGTCGCCGCCCAGGAGATCGACGGGGACGGGCGCTCGGACCGCACCGACGTGCCCTTCGTGACCCTGGATCCCGCGAGCTCGACCGACCTCGACCAGGCGATGCACCTCGAACGCACCGATGACGGCTTCCGTGTGCTCTACGCGATCGCGGACGTGCCCTGGTTCGTCGGTCTCGACAGCGCCCTGGATCGGGAGGCCCGTCGTCGGGGCGAGACCCTGTACCTCCCGGACCGGCGCATCCCCCTGCACCCGGAGGTGCTCTCCGAAGGGGTCGCCTCCCTGCTCCCTGACCAGCCCTCGCCCGTTTTCGTCTGGGTCCTGGGCCTGGACGCCGCCGGCGAGGTGCGGAGGATCGACCTCGAGCGCTCGCAGGTGCGATCGGTCGAGAAGCTCGCCTATGACCAGGTGCAGGAGGATCTCGAGCGCGGTGACGGGCATCCGATGATGGTCCTGCTGCAGGAGATCGGCGCTCTTCGCGCGCAGCGGGAGTCCGCTCGCGGCGGGGCGAGCCTGAACGTCCCCGAGCAGGAGGTCGTCGCCGACGGCGACCAGGTGCGCCTGACCTGGCGCCGCCCCCGACCGATCGAGGACTCCAACGCCCAGATCTCGCTGATGACCGGGATGGCCGCGGCGCAGCTGATGCTCGAGCACGGCTCCGGGATCCTGCGCACCATGCCGCCCGCCGAGGCCAGCGCCGTGGACCGTTTCCGGCGTCAGGCCGAGGTGCTCGGCATCCCGTGGGCGACCGATCAGGCCTATGGGGACTTCCTGCGGTCGCTGGACTGGCACGAGCCGGCGCATCTGGTGCTCCTCAACCATGCCACCGCGCTCTTCCGCGGAGCCGCGTACGCGGCGTTCACGAGCCCCGAGGAGATCCCGGAGGATCCGGAGCAGGCCGCGATCGCCGCGCCCTATGCGCATACGACGGCGCCCCTGCGGCGGCTCGTGGATCGGTTCGTGCTGCTCGTCTGCCACGCCCACGTGCAGGGCACCGGACCCTCCGCCGAGCTCCTCGCCGCGCTCGCCGAGATCCCCGAGGCGATGCGTGCCACCGGGGCCCGGTCCGGTGATCTCGAGCGCAAGGCCATCGACCTGGTGGAGGCTGCGGCGCTCGCCGCCTGGACGGGTGAGACCTTCGAGGCGACCGTGATCGAGCGGCGGGAGGCCGGCCCGGCGAAGGACGGCCACGACGGCTCGCCCACCCGCGTCGAGGTCCAGCTGTCCGATCCTCCGGTCACCGCCTGGGTGCCGATGGATGCGGCGCTGGGCGAGGTGGTGCGGGTGCGCCTCGACTCCGTCGACACCGCAGAGCGCGAGGCCGTGTTCGTCGCGGCGGCGGACGGGGCCGCGTGAGCGAGGCGGCCGCCGGCAGGGACCTCGTCGCGCTGCCCCGGGCCGCGGTGCTGGCCCTGTGGGCCTCGACCTATATGCACGGTGATCTCGGGCCCGACGACGCCGCCGACATGAGCTACGGCGTGGGCCGCAGCGGACCCGGCGACGAGGGGGTGGACCTCTTCGACTGGATGACCGGGCTGCGCCGGCTCCCCCTCGCCCAGCTGCGCCTGGTGCTCCCCGCGCCCGGTCGCATCGCCGGCGTCGTCGGCCCGCCGGCGGCGCTACCTGCCGCGATCGAGGCGGAATCGGCGATCGTGGTGACCGCCGCCGGGATCGCGGACCACACGCTGATCCCGCTCTCCCTGCCGACCGAGCAGGACGGCAGGAGCAAGACCGCCGTGAGCTGGGTCCGGTACGACGCCCCCGTGGGCACTCAGGTCCCGCCGGCGGCCAGCTCCGGTCACGCCCGCGAGGAGCTGCTGCGCGCGCTGCGCCGGGCGGCCGACGGCAGCATCGAGCTGGATCTGGTGCCGGACGAGCCGGTGGAGCCGGCCAGGATCCCGGCCACCTGGATCTCGACGGCCCTCCCCCGCCATGTCGACGCAGGAGACGCGCATCTGCTGGTGCTCGCCGCGCGCACGCTCCTGCTGACCCGGTCCGAGATCGACGACGGGCACGGGCACACCGTGCACCTGGCCGAGGCGCTCGCCCGGCGCGGGCTGCTCGACGAGCTGCACGATGTCGCCCGCGGGGCGCTCATCGAGGCCGTCGAGCGGATCGCCTCCTGATCAAACGCCCTGCGCGATGACCGTCCTGTAGACCTCGAGCGTGCGCTCGGCGATCGAGGTCCACGAGAAGTGCTCGGCGGCGCGACGCCGGGAGGCCTCGCCCATCTCGCGGGCCCGCTCCGGGTCCGAGACCATCGTCACCAGCGCCGTGGTGAGGTCCGCGACGTAGCGGTCCGGGTCCACGGGCGTGCCGGTGCCGTCGGTGACCTGCTCGAGCGGCACGAGGTAGCCGGTCTCCCCGTCGGCCACGACCTCGGGGATGCCGCCGGTGGCGGAGGCGACCACCGGGGTGCCGCACGCCATCGCCTCGAGGTTCACGATGCCCAGCGGCTCGTACACGCTGGGGCATACGAAGGTGGTGGCGTGGGTGAGGATCTGGGTGAGCTCGTGCCGGGGCAGCATCTCGGTGATCAGATGCACGTTGCCGCGCTCGGCGTGGAGCTCGCCGACGAGGCCGTCGACCTCCGCGGCGATCTCCGGGGTGTCCGGGGCGCCGGCGCACAGCACCACCTGGTAGTCGGCGGGCAGGTCGCGCACGGCGCGCAGGAAGTACGGCAGGCCCTTCTGGCGGGTGATGCGGCCGACGAAGACGATCGTGGGGGCGTCCGGGTCGATGCCTCGCGAGGTCAGGGCGGAGGTCTCGGGGTTCGGGGACCACTCCTCGATGTCGATCCCGTTGTGGACCACGTGGACCTTGTCGGGGTCGACCGAGGGGTAGGCGCGCAGGATGTCCTCGCGCATGCCGCTGGAGACGGCGATGACCCCGGCCGCCCCTTCGTAGGCGGTGCGCTCGGCGAAGGAGCTCACGCGGTAGCCGCCGCCGAGCTGCTCGGCCTTCCAGGGGCGCAGCGGCTCGAGCGAATGCGCGGAGAGCACGTGAGGCATTCCGTGCAGCAGCGAGGCCATGTGCCCGGCGAAGTTCGCGTACCAGGTGTGGGAGTGGACGAGGTCCGCCCCGGCGCAGTCGGCCGCCATGAGCAGGTCGGTGCCCAGCGTCGAGAGGGCGGCGTTGGTGCCCTCGAGCTCGGCCGGCGGGCTGTAGGAGGAGGTGCCCTCCTCCTCGCGCTCCGCACCGAACGCACGGACCCGCACGTCGATGGACGGACGCAGCACCCGGGTCAGCTCGGCGACGTGCACCCCGGCCCCTCCGTAGACCTCGGGCGGGTACTCCTTCGTCAGCAGATCCACGCGCATGTCCGACTCCTTCGTGCTTCAGGCTTCCAGCGAGCGTCCGAAAATCCCCGAGGGGGCGTGACCAGTGCCACGTCTGGTCTATCCTCGCATTATGTCGTCCAAAAAGGTCCTCGCCATCGTCCTCGCCGGCGGTGAGGGGAAGCGGCTGATGCCGCTGACCCTCGACCGGGCCAAGCCCGCTGTGCCGTTCGGGGGGATCTACCGCCTCATCGACTTCGCGCTGTCGAACATCGCGAACTCCGGCTATCTCCGGATGGTCGTCCTGACCCAGTACAAGTCGCACTCGCTGGACAAGCACATCGCGCAGACCTGGCGCATGAGCTCGCTCCTGGGCAACTACGTCGCCCCGGTGCCCGCCCAGCAGCGCATGGGCAAGCACTGGTTCCGCGGCTCTGCGGACGCGATCTACCAGTCGATGAACCTCATCCATGACGAGAAGCCGGAGTACGTGGTCGTCGTCGGCGCCGACAATGTCTACCGCATGGACTTCTCCCAGATGGTCGATGCGCACATCGAATCCGGCAAGGCCTGCACGGTCGCCGCGATCCGCCAGCCGATCGAGCAGTCCGACCAGTTCGGCGTGATCGAGACGGATCCGTCGGACCCCACGACGATCAAGGCCTTCGTCGAGAAGCCGACGACCACCGAGGGGCTCGCGGACGATCCCGGCTCCATCCTCGCGTCGATGGGCAACTACGTCTTCACCGCCGACGCCCTCATGGAGGCCGTCACGCGTGACGCCGAGGACGACGAGAGCAAGCACGACATGGGCGGCGACATCGTCCCCTACTTC
The DNA here is from genome assembly GCF_052379725.1 of Brachybacterium sp. 107. NCBI lineage: Bacteria > Bacillati > Actinomycetota > Actinomycetes > Micrococcales > Dermabacteraceae > Brachybacterium > Brachybacterium sp. 107. Next base: position 327,441 of record NZ_JBQSYW010000002.1, read on the forward strand.
GTCGAGCAGGACTCCGCCGGCGTCTACGACTTCATCCACAACGTCGTGCCCGGCTCCACCGACCGCGACCGCGACTACTGGCGCGACGTCGGCACGCTGGACGCGTTCTACGAGGCGCACATGGATCTGATCTCGATCCACCCCGTGTTCAACCTCTACAACTACGACTGGCCCACCTACACCGGCCACCGCAACGAGCCGCCCGCGAAGTTCGTGCACGCCGGCCCGGGCCGTGTGGGCACAGCAGTGGATTCCCTGATCTCGCCCGGAGTGGTCATCTCCGGGGCCCAGGTGTCGAACTCGGTGGTCTCCCCCGGGGTGCGGATGAACTCCTGGTCCAGCATCTCGGACTCGGTGATCATGGACGGCGTGTCCATCGGCCGTCACTGCCAGATCCACCGCGCGATCATCGACAAGGGCGTCGTGGTGCCGCCGCGCACCCAGATCGGCCTGGACGCCGCGAAGGACCGGGCCCGGGGCTTCGTGGTCACGGACTCCGGGATCACCGTGATCGGCAAGGGCACGGTCCTCGAGCCGTGACCGCCGCAGCATCCGACAGCCCGGCCGTCACCGGGCTGCTGATCTCCGACGTCGATTCGACCTTCCTGACCCAGGAGGTCATCGAGCTCGTCGCCGAGCATGCCGGGGTGCGTGATCAGGTCGAGGCGATCACCACGGCCGCGATGCGCGGGGAGCTCGATTTCGCGCAGTCGCTGCGCGCCCGGGTCGCGCTGCTCGAAGGGCTCGACGAGTCGGTGCTGGAGCAGGTGCGCCAGGTGCTCGTGCCGACGCCGGGCGTGTTCGAGCTGGTGCGCCGTGCGAAGGCCGACGGCTGGATCACGGCCCTCGTCTCCGGAGGATTCCACGAGGTGATCGACGAGCTGGCCGCGAGCAGCGGCATCGATCATGTGCTCGCGAACCGCTTCGAGATCATGGACGGCCATCTCACCGGGAAGGTCTCGGGTCCGATCATCGACGGCGCCGCCAAGCGGCGGATGCTCGAGGAGCTGGCCACCACCTACGACGTCCCCGCCGCACGGATCGTCGCCATGGGCGACGGGGCCAACGATCGCGAGATGCTGCGGGCCGCGGGGACCGGGATCGCCTTCCGGGCGAAGCCGGCCCTGCGCGAGGTGGCCGACGTGGTCCTCGACGGGGAGTCCCTGCTGGACGCCTGGCCGCACCTGCTCGCGACGGCCCGCTGAGCTCAGTTCAGTTCAGGGGCGCACGATGGTGTGCAGCGTGAGGGAGTCCTCTGTGAGGTCCGACCAGTGCTCGAGGCGTCCCGAGAGCACTCCCATGCCGCCGGTGGGCATGCCCAGCCGCGCCTGGGCGACGGATCCGGGGTCGGAGTCGTCGTCCCCGAGCAGCGCCATGAGCGAAGCCATCGTCGGCTCGTGGCCGATGACCATCACGGCGCCGTGCTCGTCGTCGACCTCGTGCAGGAGGTTCACGACCTCGCCGACCCCGCCGAGGTAGATCTCGTCCTCGAAGGACACGGTGCCGTCGAAGCCCGGCATCTGCGAGAGGACGGCCTGCCAGGTCTGCGTGGTCCGCACCGCGTCGGAGACGAGGACCCGTGCCAGGTGCACGTTCTGGGAGGCGAGGTACTCCCCCACCAGCCGTGCCTGGGTGAGCCCGCGCTCGGCGAGGGGACGCTCGTGGTCCGGCTGACCGGAGCCGGCGTCCGCCTTGCCGTGACGCATCAGCAGCAGGAGACGACTGGCGGGGTCGGAAGATGACATGGGGGTACGTTCACGCCTTCGGTGTGGGATGTCGGTGGGGTGCGGTCCTCGGACCGAGGATCCGGATCAGTGTCCCATGCCGAGGCCGCCGTCGACGGGGATCACGGCGCCGGAGATGTAGGACGCGTCGTCGCTCGCGATGAAGGCCACCACCCGGGCCACCTCCGAGGGGTCGGCGAAGCGGCCGGCCGGGATCGACTTCTTGTAGGAGGCCTGCACGTCCTCTGCCAGCGCTGCCGTCATCTCCGTGTCGATGTAGCCGGGCGCGACGACGTTCGCGGTGATACCGCGCGACCCCAGCTCCCGAGTGATCGCCCGCGCGATGCCGAGCAGTCCGGCCTTCGAGGCCGCGTAGTTGACCTGACCGGGCGACCCGTAGAGGCCGACGACCGAACCGATCAGCACGATGCGCCCCTTCTTCCGGCGCATCATGGACTTGATGACCCGCTTGACCGTGCGGAAGGACCCCGTGAGGTTCGTGTCCAGGACGGTCTCGAAGGACTCGTCGCTCATCCGCAGCAGCAGCTGGTCGTCGGTGACCCCGGCATTGGCGACGAGCACCTCGATCGGCCCGTGAGCCTCCTCGGCGGCCTTGACGGCGGCGTCGAGGCTCTCGCCGGAGGTGACCTCCGCCGCGACGGTGAGCGCTCCCTCGGGCCCGCCCTGCCCGGAGCGGCTGGTCACGGCGACCTTGTCGCCCCGGCGCAGGAACTCCTCGGCGATGGCGTAGCCGATTCCCCGGCTGCCTCCCGTGATCAGGACACTGCGCGGCTCGGTGATGGCGTCGGACATCTGGGCTCCTTGCGGGATTGCTGAGAACTGTTCGGCTGGGGTCGGCCCACGAGGTGCGTCATGCAGTCTCGGAAGGCCTGAGTGCTCTACGATACGGGGCGAGACCACGTCGGGATCCTTGGGGGGAAGCCCGGTCACGAACTTCAGCCTCGGAAGGTGCTATCCAGATGGCTTACCGCTTCAATCCTCCGCCGAACTGGCCGATCGACGACGCTGCGTGGAGCCCGCCCCCGGGCTGGCAGCCGGACCCGTCGTGGGGTCCCGCACCGGAGGGCTGGAACTTCTGGATCCAGGACGAGGTGGCCGACGCCGACCTCCCGTCCCAGGACGCCGCGAACCCCGAGAACCCCGAGAATTCTGCGAACGCCGATGACTCCGAGGCCGGGACCGTGGTGTCCTCCGCTCCGGCGGACGAGCAGGCTGTGACGTCGCCGTCCGAGGAGGCAGAAGCTTCCGCGGACGCACCGGGGCCGGACCCCTCCCCGCAGGACGCCGCGGCTCCGGCGACCGATGAGTACCCGGGACCGGACCTCGAGGCCGATCTGGCCCAGCAGGCCCCGTACGAGACGGCGGAGCCGGCGGAGGGAGCAGAGCCGTACGGGACTGCCGAACCGTACGAGGCGGCTGCCCCGCAGCAGGGGTCTCCGACCTCCGCGCCGGCGGCACCTGCTGCGGGCTACGACCAGCAGCATCAGGGCTACGGCACCCACGCGGGATCCGACTACCCGGCGTCCCCCGCCTTCGGCCAGGAGTCCGCGAACTCGATGGCGGGAAGCCCGAGCTCCGGCTCGGAGTGGACCGCCGCCACCGCCACCGGGGAGGCGCCCAAGAAGGGGGCGATCGCCCGGTTCTGGTGGGTCGGCTGCATCGTGCTGTTCCTGGTCGTCGCCCTGATCGTCGCGATCGCCGGCGGCATCTACCTGTTCCGTGACGGCCCCGAGACCGCCGGCGGTGGCGGGAAGACCACCACCCAGGAGGAGACGACTCCCGAGGAGGAGGCCACGTCCGACTCCGAGGAGCCGGCCTCCCCGGATCCGACGACCGACCTGCCCGTGATCGGTGATGACGCCGAGGCGAAGGACATCGTCGGCGAGAACGGCTCCGGGAGCCTCGCCGTCCAGATGGAGTGGAAGAAGGCCGAGGACCTCCCCAGCAGCTACGGCGGCACCGTCGAGCCGGCGAAGAACGGCGAGTACCTCGTCGTGACCGCCGAGATGACCGTCACCGAGGGCCAGATGGCGTTCCCGTCCTACTTCTTCCAGGTGATGACCCCGTACGGCGGCGCCGTGGATGATTCCTCGGAGGGCTACGGGCTCGACGCTTCGGGGCGCGACTACGACACGAACTACGAGTTCACGGAGGGCGAGAGCTACACCATCGTGCTCCTCTACGACTTCGTGCGTGCCGGCGGCAACACGCTCCAGTACGACAACTACGTCGATGTGTACACCTGGGACGTCCCTGCGTGACCCAGCGTTTCAACCCGCCGCCGAACTGGCCGGAACCGCCGCACGACGGATGGAACCCGCCGGCGGACTTCCGACCCCAGTACACCTGGGGTCCGATCCCGGCCGGGTGGCGTCTCTGGGTGCCGGAGGCCGCCGACGGGACGGACGCGTCGCCGCTGCTGGACTCCGAGGATGTCCCGGCCAGCGGCGCCCGACCCCGGGAACGGGTGGAGACCTACCCCGTCTCCGTGATCAACCCCGGCATGTGGTCCGATAACCATCTCCAGGACGAGGACTACGGGTTCCCACCGGCGAAGCCGATCAAGGACCGCCCGCAGCTCCGCCTGGGCGTCACGATCGCCGTGACCGCCCTCGGCTTCGTGCTGGCCGCCCTGACCGCGGTGATGTTCGTGCTGCTGGTCGACTTCGCGATCGAGGACCTCCCGGGCAGGATCGCCGGATCCGCCGGGTTCATGGACCCCGGATCCCACGACGTGTCGATCTCTGCCGCCGGGAGCGCGACGGGCGAGCCGGTCCGTCGATGACCCGCAGCTCCACCCTCCGGCGCGTTCTCCTCAGCCGTGAGACCCTGCTCGCGCTGCTCGGCGTCCTGCTCGCCTCCGCGCTCTGCGTCGGCCTCGGGCTCTGGCAGTTCGGACGCTTCGAGCACAAACGCGATGTCGCCGCCGTCATCCACGCGAACTTCGACGCGGAGCCGGTGACCCTGCAGAGCGTCCTCCCCACCCCCGGGTCGACGCTCGCCCCCGAGGACGACTGGACCCCGGTGTCCCTCCACGGCAGCTACTGCACCGATGCGCAGTGCGTGCTGTACGTGCGCAACCGCCAGCTCGACGGCCAGGTCGGCTTCTGGCAGCTGGTGCCCTTCCGGACCGACGACGGCTCGACCCTGCTCGTCGTACGCGGCTGGGTGAGCTCCCAGGGCGATGTCTCCGAGCCGGTCGCCGCGCCGCCGGTCCCCGAGGGCGACCTGGACATCGTCGTGCGCCTGAGGCCTGCGGAGCCGACGCTGGACCGCAGGATCCCTCCGGGCCAGGTCCACTCCGTGAACCCGCCGCAGATCGACTCGCTGCTGCCGGAGCATGACGGGACCATGTTCCACGGGGCGTACGGGGACCTCGACGCGGAAGCCCCCGCCGGCCCGCGGCCTGCGGCGCTGCCGGATCCCGAGACCGGGCTCGGCCCGCACCTCTCCTATGCGTTCCAGTGGTGGATCTTCGCCCTGTTCTTCCCGGCGGCGCTGATCTATCGCACCCGTCGCACGATCCTGGACCTCGAGGAGATGGACGAGGAACCGGCCGACGACGGACCCGCCGATGGACCTGCCGACGGACGCGCCGAGGATCCCACCACGACACCCAGCACGACCACTGATCATCGACCGCGCCGGGCCGTGCGTGCCCGACAGCGCGGTCAGGACGAGGAGGAAGAAGATGCGCTCATCGACCACTGGGAGCCGTGAGCACGGGTCGGTCCCCGGGTCCCGGTTCCTGCCCGGCCCCCGCCCGCGTCGCATCGCCCATCGCGGTCTCGCGCTCGACGTCGCCGAGAACACCCTGCGCGCCTTCGAGGCCGCCCTGGGCGCGGGCGCGGACATGCTCGAGACCGATACCCACGCCACCTCCGACGGACTGGCCCTGGCCGTGCACGACGAGGACCTGGTACGTCTCGCCGGGGACCCGCGACGGATCGACGAGCTCACCGCGGCCCAGGCGGGGGCGATCCGGCTGACCGGGGACGAACCACTCGCGATGCTCGAGGACGTGCTCGGCACCTTCCCGGACGTGCCGGTCAACATCGATGTCAAGGCGGCCTCGGCGATCGGACCGGCCGTCGCGGCGATCGCCCGCACGCGCAGCGCCGACCGCGTCTGCATCGCCGGCTTCGACCACGCCGTCGTGCGCCGCACCGTGCGGACCGTGCAGGCGGCCACCGGGATCCTGCCGGTGCGCAGTCCGGCGCGCCCCGTCATCGCGTCCTTCCTGGCCGCGCGGGCCGCCGAGGCCCCGGATGCGCTCATCCGACGGATCCTGGCCCCCTATGCGGCGCTCCAGGTGCCCGAGAGCTACCAGGGACTCCCCATCGTCACCGCGGCCAACGTCGCCGCCGCTCATCGGGCGGGCTGCGAGGTGCATGTGTGGACCGTCGACGACCCCGTGACCATGCGGAATCTCCTGGTCAACGGGGTGGATGGTATTATCACCAATCGTGTCGATCTGCTCTCCGAGCTGATCGACGGCCAGTGAGCGCTTCTCGACGCCGCGGAACATTTCCGGGCCCTCGGGCGTTGTCACCCCATAGACCTCATCGGGCGGGATCCCGCCCGCCCACCATCCCCCGGCAGGAAGCGAGAACCGCATGAACAGCCGCAGCCTCCGAGGCACCCGACTGGGCTCCCTCTCCATGGAGACCGACGAAGGCGTCCTCGCCGCACCCCGTCAGGAGTCGGTCTACGACTGCCCCAACGGCCACACCATCGTCCTCCCCTTCTCGGTCGAGGCGGATGTCCCGGCCGTCTGGGAGTGCCGCTGCGGCGCCTCCGCGCTGCTGCGTGACCATGAGCGGCCCGAGCTGAAGCCCGGCAAGCCCGTCCGCACCCACTGGGACATGCTGCTCGAGCGTCGCAGCGAGGAGGACCTGCAGGTGCTCCTCGACCAGCGTCTCGCGCTCCTGCGGGCCGGCAAGCTGCACCAGCGCCGCAACCTCTGAGACGGTCCTCGCCCCTGGCGAGAGCACAGCGCCCCCGTTCCTGCCGTGATGGCGGAGCGGGGGCGCTGTGCTGTCTGCGCCGGCTGTGCGTCGAGGCCGGGTGGGAGCGGCCCTCAGCCCTGCGAGATGGTCGGCGGGGTGCTGTCATCCCCGCTGCGCGGCGGCTTCTGCGCGTTCAGGATGATCTCCCCGTCGATGACGCCCTCCCCGGAGCGACGGTAGAGCACCTTGCGCGCACCAGCGGAACCGCCGCCCAGACCCATCGCCGCGACCGACTTCCGCTGCACCGGAGTCACCAGCAGGATCAGTCCGATGAGGTCGGTGAGGATCCCGGGGAAGAAGAAGCACAGCGCCGACAGCATCGTGAAGGCGGGGCGCGAGAGGTGGTCCTGGATGTCACCGCGGCCACGCACGGCCCGGACCAGGGAACGGAGCCGCACGAAGGACTGCTGCCCGGCGGCGACCACCAGGGCCACGCCGATCACCCACCCGACGACGATGATCAGCACGGACCACCACAGACTGGTGTTGATGCCGATCAGCACGAGGATCGTGAGCTCGAGCAGGCCCAGCACGACGATCGCGACAGGGAGGAGCCTGCCCCAGCGCGAGCTGCTGCGGGGGGACCCGGAGGTCCCTGCGGTGGGGCGCGGGGCGGTGCCCGGTGCGGTGCTCATACGAGATCCCTTCCTGTGGCTCTCGGGGCCAGCCAGACTAACGCAGGAGCGTCAGAGCCTGCTGGACACGGTGTGAGAGTCCCCAGAGCGTGACCAGCACGAGCGCCTCGCGCACGATGCGCGGGGACATCTTGCTGGCGCCCTCGGTGCGCTCGTCGAAGTCGATGGGCACCTCGCTGATCACGGCGCCCGCGGCCCGGGCCCGGCGCGTCATGTCGACCTGGAAGCAGTACCCCTGGGACGCGACATCGCCCTGCACGAGCCCCTGCAGCAGCTCGGCGCGGAACACCCGGAAGCCCGCGGTCGCGTCGCGGACCCCGAGCCCGAGCGCTGCGCGCACGTAGACGTTCGCTCCGCGCGAGAGCAGCAGTCGGCTCAGCGGCCAGTCGTGCACGTGGCCGCCGGGCATCCAGCGCGACCCGATCGCCAGATCCGCCCCGCGCCGCACGGCCTCGAGCAGGGAGGGCAGCTGCTCCGGACGATGGGAGGCGTCCGCGTCCATCTCGACGAGCTGTTCGTAGCCCCGCTCGAGACCCCAGGCGAATCCGGCCAGGTAGGCGGGCCCGAGGCCCTCCTTGCCCGCGCGGTGCAGGACGTGGACGTTCTCGTCCCGGGCGGCGACGTCGTCGGCCCAGTCCCCCGTGCCGTCGGGTGAGGAGTCGTCGACGACGAGCACATGGGCGGCCGGCACGGCGGTGCGGAGCCGGGCGAGCGTGCCGGGCAGCGCCTCGCGCTCGTCATAGGTCGGGATCACGACGAGGGTCGGTGGCAGCGGGGCGGTGGATGGTCGCACGGTCAGCTCCTCGGGCGGCGTCGGGTGGGGGTCGGGGCGAGGGCGCGCCGTCGGCCGGAGAGGGCTGCCAGCAGGCCGACGAGCCCGAGGGCCGAGATCCCCACGGCGATCCAGGGTCCACCGGCGACGGCCGGGGTGATGCCCGTGCGCAGCGGGACGTCGGCGAGGACCGCACCCTGCTCCCAGTGATCCACGAAGTCCAGCTGCCGGCCCTCGGGGGTGAAGATCGCGGACTGGCCGACGGTGGAGACGTGGACGACGCTGCGGCCGGAGACCACCGCCATCACCTTCGCCTCGGCGAGCTGCTGGATCGCCTCGTGGGAATCGCCGAACAGGGCGTTGTTGGACTGGACCACGATCACCTCGGCGCCGGAGTCGACGGCATCGGTGACCAGGTTGTCGTAGGCGATCTCGAAGCAGATCAGCACGCCGACGGAGTCCTCGCCCACTCCGAGCTCACCCATGTCCATCACTCCGACCTCCTGGCCGGGGATCATGTCCCGGGAGACGAGATCGACCTTGTCGGACAGCGTCCGGAAGAAGTCGCGGTACGGGATGTACTCGCCGAAGGGCACCGGATGGCGCTTGGAGTAGGCATACGGCGTGGAGCCGTCGGGGGTGTAGAGCACCGACTGGTTCAGCCGTTCCGACTCCCCGACCGCAGCCTGCGTGCCGATGAGGACGGGTGCCCCGGCGTCGGCCGAGGCGGCGGTCAGCTGGTCCGCCATCCACGGGTCCTGCCGGGGGTCATACCCGGTGGAATCCTCGGGCCAGACGATGAGGTCCAGCTGCCGGCCCTCGAGGGAGGCCGAGTCGATCGTGGAGCGGGTGACGGCGAGATGGTTCTCGAACACGTCGTCCGGCATGACCATGGTGGCCGGGTCGATCCTCTCCATCGAGCCCTGGATGCCGGCGACGGTCATCGTGGGCCGGTCGAGCGGGGCGCGGTTGACAGGGTGCGGGACCACGACCGTGGCCAGGATCGCGCCGACGGTCAGGGCGAAGGGCCAGACCCCGGCGAACCCGGTCAGGCCGCGGTGGCGTCGTCCCAGCAGCGACAGCGCGCCGTGGAGGATCATCTGTCCCAGGAAGGCGACGAGGAACGAGAGACCGGCCATCCCGATCCACGGTCCGAGGTTCAGCAGCGGGGAGTCCCCGAGCGCGAAGGCGGAGGCGCCCCAGGGCAGCCCGCCCCACGGGGCGTGGCTGCGCAGCGTCTCGACCCCGACCCAGAGCGCGGAGACCACGAGCGCCGAGGTGGGGCACAGCCCCCGACGGATCAGCACGACGCGGGCCAGCAGGCCGAAGAGGACGATGAACAGCGCCTCGAAGACGCCCAGGGCGATCCAGGGCGCCGTGCCGGCATAGGTGTTCGCCCAGGCCGTCAGCGGGATGAAGAAGGCGGCGCCCCAGGCGAGCGAGGCCAGCGCCGCGACCCACACGGATCGCGTGAGCACGGAGGCCGAGAGGAGCGCGAGCGACACGGGCAGGAGCATCCACATCCCGTACGGCGGGAAGGCGGCCAGCGCGGCGAGACCGCCCGCGGCCCCGCCGATCAGCGCCACGGGCCAGGGCGTCAGATCGAACTCGTCCCGGGGCGGTGGCGTCATGCGCTCCCCTGCCCGAGCCGGTCGTGGACGATCCGCCCCCCGACCACGGTGCGCAGTGCTCGCGGAGTGCCCTGATCCAGATCCGGCAGCAGCGGGGTGCGGGAGCGGGGGTCCGTGGACCAGGAGTCGACGCGTTCGGCGCGGGACTGGACGGTGAGGTCCCAGGGCTCCCAGACCACGAAGGTCGCCTCGATGCCCGTCTGCAGGCTGCCCGGATGGCGGGCACCGGCGACCCGCTGCCCTCCACGGGAGGCCGCGAGGAAGGCGGCACGATCGCTGATCCGGTGCTCCACGGGCGGCCGTCGGGTGGCGCCGCGCACCCAGTCCCAGGGATCGGCCGCGTCGGGATCGCCGGCCGAGCCGAACGCGACCGGGATCCCTGCCGAGGCCAGGTCGAGGTAGTCGGCCTCCTCGGTCACGGGGGCGATGATCCGCACACCCTCCCGCTCCCCCGTCGGACCGGGCAGGCGCAGCACGATCCCGTGGACGGCGGCGTCCGCCTCCGTCCCGGGTTCCGGCGCGGAGCCGTCGGCGGTGGCGGCCGCATCGACGAATCCGGGGGTGATCAGGCAGCCGGTGGCATCGACGATCTGCGCGTCGTCATGGATCACCCGGGCGGTGTCCTCCGGGCCCGTCCAGGCGATCAGGCCGCCGGAGACGAGCATCGCCGAGGCCTCGGGGTCCTGGTTGCTGTAGAGGACGATGCCGGTGTAGAGCACGGACTGGGCTGGCTGGAGGGGCGGAGCGGCGCTGTCGATCTCGGTCACGTCCCCCAGGATGTCGTGCCTGCCTGGGAGAAAGCTCATCGATCGATCTCCTGGGCGACCAGTCCGCGGCGCACGGCAGCGATCGCCGCCCGGGCCGCGGCACCGAGCTGCTCGTCACCGGTGAGCTGGGAGAGCAGATCGATGACCTGCCGGCAATGGCGCACGAAGTCACCGGGAGGCAGGTCGCTCCCGTTCAGGGCGGCGGCGAAGTGGTCCCCACGGGCCCAACGGTGCACGATCGCCGCGATCGTCGGATCCGGGGGCGGGGTGGCGTCGATCCCATGGCGGGTCTGGGCGACCTGCAGCTCCGCGGCGATCCGGGCGGACGCGGCCAGAGCGGCGTCGACCGCCGGGTCCGGGATGACCTCCGGGGCGCGATCGTCGCGACGGGCCTCATGGACCGCGGCGGAGACCATCGCGGCCAGGCCGGCGGGGTCCAGCCCCTGCCAGGCCCCGTGCTCGATGCACTCCGCGATCAGCAGATCACGATCGCTGAACAGGTGCCGCAGCCGCAGACCGCTCGCGGTGGGGACGAGCTCCTCGCCCTCGCGCTCCAGGTAGCCGAGCTCCCGCAGCAGGTCGGTGAGCCGGTCGAACTGACGGGCCAGCGAGCTGGTGCGGCCCTCGATGCGGCGCTGCACGCCGTCGAGATCGAGGCGGGCCTTGCGCCAGCGCCCCACCCAGCGCAGGTGGGAGGAGAGCTCCGGGCAGTCCGCGCACGGGTGCGCTGCGAGCTCGGCCCGGAGCCGCTGCAGCTCGTCGTCGCCCGCAGCGGTGGACGGGGTGCGCTCGACGCGGGCGCGGACCTCGCGCCGAGGATCGTCGCGCCCGGACAGGGCCCGTCGCAGGGCGGCGGCGGTGTCCTTGCGCACCTTGCCGCTGCCGAGCGAGTCCTGGCTGGGCAGGCGGAGGGAGTCGATGACCGCGGGCGGGGACGGGACATCGCCGGGCCGCAAGCTGCGCCGCCGGCCCTCGGTGTCGAGCAGATCGACCTGGGGCCCGCCGAGTACGTGGCGGTCCACACCCAGCACGGCGGCGTAGCCGCGGCGCTTGCCCCCGGGCAGCGCGATCACGTCGCCGCGGCGCAGTGATCCGAGCACGGAACGGGTGCGGTCGCCGTCCGCGGCGGCACGGGCCCGCGAGAGCGTCTTCTCCCTCGCGGTGATCCGCTCCTGGAGCTCCGCGTACTCGGTCAGGTCGCCGCGGTCGCAGGTGACGGCCTCGCGATAGGACTCTGCCGTGTCCTCGAGCTCCCGGGCTCGACGGGCCAGGCCCACGACGGAGCGGTCCGTCTGGAACTGGGCGAAGCTGGTCTCGAGGGTCTCGCGGGCCCGCGACAGGTCGAAGCGGTCCAGGAGGTTGACCGCCATGTTCGGCGTGGGCCGGAAGGCGGAGCGCAGCGGGTAGGTGCGGCGGGATGCGAGGGCGCCGACGGCGTGGGCGTCGAAGCGGCCGCCCGCGACCACGATCGCGTGTCCTTCGGTATCGATGCCGCGGCGACCCGCACGCCCGGTGAGCTGGGTGAACTCCCCCGGTGTGAGGTCCGCGTGGTCGACCCCGTTGAACTTCACGAGCTTCTCGAGCACCACGGAGCGCGCCGGCATGTTGATCCCCAGGGCGAGGGTCTCCGTCGCGAAGACGGCCTTGAGCAGGCCGCGGGCGAACAGCTCCTCGACCACCGTCTTGAGCAGCGGCAGGATCCCGGCGTGGTGGGCGGCGTAGCCGTCGAGCACGGCCCTGCGGAAGGCGGGGATCCCCAGGACGTCCTCGTCCTCGACATCGATGCTCTCCAGCCGCTCGTCGAGCACGCGGCGGATCTCGCGGCGCTCGGCCTCGTCGGTCAGCCGCAGCCGGGCGCGGGTGCACTGCTGCACCGCTCCCTCGCACCCGGCGCGGGAGAAGATGAACATGATCGCCGGCAGCAGGTCGGCGTCGTCGAGCATCTCGATCACCTCGGGCCGACGGGCCGGCCGCGGGACCGTGCTCTGGCGATCGCTCCCGCGAGCGGTTCCCGGCCCGCCGCCCATGTGCCCGTCGCGCCCGCCGCCCTTGCGCAGGTGCGGCGGCTTGTGCTGGCCGGAGCCGCGCGGGCGGTGCCGACCCCGGGTGCCCTTGCGGCCGCTGGGGGCCCGGCCCCGGGGGCCGCCGGAGCGTTCGTCGACGGGGAGCGAGAACGTGGTGATCCGCTCGATCTCCGGGTTGACCAGCCGCTCGCCGCGCACGCCGGGACCGTGGGAGACCACGGCCTCCCCGTCGGCGTCGACGAAGAGGTCCATCAGCTCATCACCGATGACGACGTGCTGCCACAGCGGCACCGGCCTCGTCTCGGAGACGACGATCTCGGTGGCGCCGCGCACCTCCTGCAGCCAGGCACCGAACTCCTCGGCGTTGGAGACCGTCGCGGAGAGCGCCACCAGCTGCACGGAGCGGTCGAGGTGGATGATGACCTCCTCCCACACAGGCCCGCGCAGGCGATCGGCCAGGTAGTGCACCTCGTCCATCACCACGAACCCGAGACCCTCGAGCAGGGACGATCCGGCATACAGCATGTTGCGCAGGACCTCGGTGGTCATGACCACGACGTCGGCATCGGGCCGGATCGAGGTGTCACCGGTCAGCAGGCCGACCCGGTCGTGGCCGAGCCAGTCCACCAGTTCGCCGAACTTCTGGTTCGACAGCGCCTTGATGGGAGCGGTGTAGAAGACCTTGCGCCCGCGGGCGATCGCCAGGTGCACGGCGAACTCCCCGACCACGGTCTTGCCGGCACCGGTCGGGGCGGCGACGAGCACGGAGCTGCCGCCCTCCAGCACCCGGCACCCGGAGAGCTGGAAGTCGTCGAGCGCGAACTCGTAGCGGTCGGTGAAGGCGCCGAGCTCGGAGGCGGCGAGCTCCTTCTCGGCGGCCCAGCGGGCGTACATCTCAGAGGGTGAAGTCACGGAGCGTCCTCCGGGGCGAGATCGGCGAGGAGTCGCACGGCGCCGGGCAGGATCCGGGCCGTGAGCGGAAGCAGGGTGCGGGCCTCCCCATCGGAATAGGCCCGCAGCGCGCGTCCATGACGCAGCCCGATCGTCACCTCGCGGACCGGTTTGATCGAGAAGCCGGGGACGGAGGTGTGGGTGCCGCGGAAGACGCGCGGGAAGAACCTCAGCAGCTCGGCGCGGCCGATCCTCTCGAGCGTGATCAGCTCGAGCGAGCTGTCGTCGAGGCGGGCCTGTGGCGCGATGCGCATCCCGCCGCCGAAGATCCCGGAGTTGCTGATGGTGACGATCGACGCGTCGAGGTCCTGGCGCGGGCCGCCGTCGACCTCGATCCAGTAGGGGAAGGGCTTGAAGGCGGGCAGCTCCCGCAGGACGGCGGTCTTGTAGCGCACGGTATGGGAGTGCTGGGAGCTGTTGGCACGGGCGTTGACCAGCGCGTCGAAGCCGAGGTTCACATTGCCCAGCGCGATGGAGCGGTGAGGCAGGGCGTGCTCCCCGGTGGAGACCACCTCGATGGCGTCGACTGTGACCACGGGGCGCGAGAGGGCATGCAGGAGGATCCGGGTGGATGCCTCGGGGTCGTTCAGGGGCAGGCCGAGCGCCCGGGCGAGGTCGTTGCCGCTGCCGGCCGGGACGATCCCCAGGCGGACGGGACTGCCGGCGACGATATCCGCCCCGAGGGCGACGGTGCCGTCGCCGCCGACCACCACGAGGGCGGTGAGGGTGTCCCGCACCTCCTCCGCCCGGGCCCGTGCCACGTGCGCGGAGGGGCCGGAGAGGTCGACCACCGAGATCCCTGCGAGTCGGAGCAGGTCACCGACCTGTCGACCGACCCGTCGTGCTGTCCCCTGAGCCGCAGTCGGGTTGGAGAGCAGCCCGACCCGGAGCCTGCTCACCGGCCGTCGTCCTCGTCGAGGGAGGAGGGGCCGTCGTCGAGGCTGCTCGCCTGGTCGTCGTCGAGCTCGTCCTCCTCGTCCACGCCCTTGCGGCGGTCGTGGATGAGCGCGATGACGATGGCGCCGAAGAAGAGGCTCGCCATCGCTCCGGACATCACCAGCAGGGTGATCGGCTCGGGAGTCGGGACCATGATCGCGGTGAACAGGACGCTGAGGAAGATGATCCAGCGCCAGCCCTTGAGCATCGTCTTGCCGCGGACGATGCCGAGGAAGTTCAGCAGGACCATGACGACCGGGATGACGAACGCGATTCCGAACGCGAGCATGGTCTTCACCAGAAGGTTCAGGTATTCGTCATAGCCGATCAGCTGATCGACCTGGTCAGTCTGAGGAGTGAAGCTCAGAAGGACCGGGACCAGCTGGTTGACAGCCCAGTAGCCGGCTGCGCACCCGATGAAGAACAGCGGGATCGCCGCACCGAAGAAGCCGATCGCGTACTTGCGTTCGCTCTTGTGCAGACCCGGCATCACGAACAGCCAGATCTGGAGCATGATCATCGGGGAGGACAGGATCAGCCCGACATAGGCGGACATCTGCAGGCGGACATTGAGACCAGTGCCGACACCTCGAAAATTGAGGGATGCGGGCAAGCCCTGATCGGCGGCGATCGTGAAGGGTCGCTTGAGGGCTTCGAAGACCTGTGCGTAGACGAGCCAGCCGACGATCGACAGCAGCAGCACGGTGATCGCGCAGATCACCAGGCGGTTGCGGAGTTCGACGAGATGCTCCCCGAGGGCCATGCGGCCTTCGGGGTCCCGGCGTGAACGGCGCTTGGCGCCCTGCTCACGTCCCTGCGTATCACTCGCCACGGGTCTGATTCCTCCCAGCATTCAGGGTCCGGGCGATTCCTCGCCCGGACCCGATGACGTCATTGCGCGACGAGATGCTCAGTCGCGACGGTAGGAGTCGCCGTCCTCGCGCGGGCGCACGGGCTCGCGCTCGGCCTCGTCGCGGGGATCGTACTGACGATCATCACGCGGACGGTCGTCACGCGGACGATCGTCGCGGGGACGGTCATCACGCGGGCGATCCTCGCGGGAAGAGCGACGAGGCTCGTCGATGTCGTCGACCTCGTCCTTCTTGTCGTCCCCGCGCATCTCCTCGACCTCGGTCTTGAAGATGCGCATGGACTTGCCCATGTTGCGCGCGAGACCGGGAAGCTTGTTGGCGCCGAAAAGCAGCACGACGACCAGAACGACGACGACGATCGCCCAGGGGCTTCTGAACATACCCATGAAATTCCCTTTCAACTGCGCCGCGATCTGCACGGGCGCACACATCATCCCACAGTGGATGGGGCGCGTGACGGACCGCTCGGTGAGCGATCCGGCCCGCCGCTCGGCGGGTCGTCCCAGAGTAACGGCTATTGCTGGGTGTGACGTGCGCCCGCGGCCTGCGTCACGGTCACGATCGTGTTTCTCAGTTCCTGCGGGGACAGCACCTCGACCGCACCGGAGGATTCCAGCACCGCGTCCACGAGCGCCGCGCGGACCGGACGGTCCAGCCGCGCATAGAGGATGCCGCCGTCCCCATCGCGCATCTCGGCAGCGCCGAAGGACTCGGCGACCCACTGTCCCGGCGGGTCCAGGCGCAGCCAGACATCGCCGTCCAGGCGGCCGCCGAGGTCGGGCCCGTCACCGGCATCCGGCCGGGACTGCGGGGTGGCGGCGGGCAGGATCTCGACGATCCGGTCCAGGCGGAACTTCCGCTGCGCCTCGGCGAGCTCGCAGTCGGCGAGCAGGTAGGAACGAGCCCCGTCGGTCTCGATCCGCAACGGCCGGATCCGGCGCACGCTGGTGCCCGGTCGATCGACGGAGGAATAGCGGATCGTGAGCCGGGAACCCTCAGGGTCCGCGGAGGCCGCGGACGTCTCGGACGTCTCGGACGTTTCGGAGGCATCGGAGTCGTCGTCGGCCTGCATCGCCTGCTGGACCGCGGTCAGGATCGCCTCGGCGCGATCTGCGGTGCGCGACGCCATCTCGTCGACCGAGGCTGCTTCCGCGAGCTCGGCGCGGGTGGGCGGCTCGACGGGGTCGTCGGATCCCGCCTGCTCGGTCATACCCGCGAGCAGCTTCTGCCGGGCGCTGGCCACAATGCCCTCGGTGTCCCCGGCCGAGGGCTCGAGGGCGGCGAGGCCGGCCAGCAGCGCGGTGATCTCGACGGCGCTCAGCCGGAGCGCGCGGCGCAGGGGTTCGGCGTTGCGCACGCGCACCATCCCGTGCTCCCACTCCGCCTCGATGAAGTCCTCCCAGCCGGTGCCCATGTCCCCGCAGACGAAGAGCACCTGGAGATCCGTGATCAGCTGCTTCTCGGAGATGCCGAGCGCGGAGGACAGCTCGGCGAGGTCGACCTCTCCTCGGCTCATCACGTAGGACGCCTCGGAGATCAACCGCGACAGGGTGTCGTTGCCGGTCGGGGTGGTGCGGATCCGCGGGGCGGTGCGCACGGCGCCGCCCTCGACCCCGGAGGTGTCACCGTCACCCTCGTGGGCCGCGGCGATGTTCGCGAGCACCTCGGCGACCTCGACGCGCCAGGCGGCCGGTTCCACGAGCTCGAGCCAGCGGATGTTGGCGAGCAGCAGCCGGCGGGCTGCGGGCCGGGGCAGGTCGGGGAGCGTGAACCGTGGCGCCTCGAGCGGGGAACCGGCCCGGTCGCGCAGGGCCAGAGCCTTGAACGGGGCCGCCTCGACCACGGCGCGGGCCCGGTCGTCGCTGTCCTGCAGGGCATCGAGCACGGCGCTGAGGTCCGTCTGCTCGGGGCGCGGTTCGACGGCCGGCGGGCCCTCGACCGGGAACGACTCGATACGGGAGGCGCGGAACAGACGCGGCGCGGAGCGGTCGCGATCCCAGCCGTGGACGTACCAGTGCCCATCGTGGACTCCGACCACCCAGGGTTCGACGAACCGCTCGGCCGGGGCGCCCTGGGTCCCGCGGTACAGGAAGCGCACGGAGCGGGCGGAGGTGACGGCCTCCAGCAGCGGCGAGAGCACGGGCAGCGACTCGACCGCGCCACGAGGGGTACGCCGCAGCAGATCTGGATCGGCGTCGTGCCCGAGGCTGAGCAGCTTCGAGCGCACCCGGCGCGCCGCTCCCCCGGCGGCGGCATCGTCCCAGGCGCGGCTCGCGGCCAGCAGCACGGTGTACTCCTGCGTGCTGAGGTCGAGGACGGCGCCGGACTCCGCCGCATCGATGCGGTAGTACACGGTGCTCTCGTCGAGCACGTCCCGGTCGGTCACCAGCGGGAGCCCGAGCTCGAGGATCGCCGCCTTGTCGCGCTCGAACATCCGCTCGGCGGCCTGCTCGGAGGTCGCCCGTGCATAGTCGGGGATCACGGCGAAGAGCTTCGCGCGGTCGATCCGGCGGCGCGAGCCGATCGTCATGATGACGTTGAGAAGTCTTTCCACACTCTTGGAGGCCACCGGCCCAGCGTAGCGGCCGGAGCGCGCTGAGGGCTCTAGGCTGGACCCATGCTGCACTGGGAACGCGGAACGGTCACCGGCACGAGGGCATCGTGGCACGGGGTGGATCGCCTGCAGGTCGAGATCGAGACAGACGCGAAGACGGACGCGGAGGCGGAGACGGTGTCGGCGATCGCCTATCCGGAGCTGACCGGCACCCCGGCCCTGGGCGAGAGAGTGCTGCTGAACACCAACGCCCTGCGCCGCGGGCTCGGCACCGGCGGGGACGCCATGGTGGTGGCCCGGCTCGATGTGCTCCCCGCGCCGGAGCAGATCTCCGGACACATGGTCAAGGCCCGCTACACGCCGATGCAGACCATGGTCGAGGCGATCGACGACCCGGAGGGCGAGCACTACGCGACGATGCAGGACGCGGAGGACCTCGAAGGGATGCCGGTGCTCGTCGCCGACCTCCACTCCTCGCTGCCCGCTCTCGTGGCCGGGATCCGCGCCGAGCGCCACAGCGCGAAGATCGTCTATGTGCACACCGACGGCGCCTCGCTGCCGGCCGCGTACTCGCGCAGCACCGCTCGCCTGCGGGAGGCGGGCCTGCTCACCTCCGTGATCAGCGCCGGCCAGTCCTTCGGCGGCGACCTCGAGGCGGTCACGGTGCAGTCGGCGCTCCTGGGGGCCAAGCACGTGGTGGGTGCCGATGTCGCCGTGGTCATCCAGGGCCCGGGGAACCTCGGCACGGGCACCGGCTGGGGCTTCTCGGGCATGCAGGCCGCCGAGCATCTCCATGCCGCAGCCGTGCTGGGCGGCGCGCCGGTGGCGACGCTGAGGGTCTCCAACGCCGATCCTCGGGACCGCCACCGGGGCCTGTCCCATCATTCGGCGACGACCTACGGCCGGGCGACGCTCACCCCGGTGCACCTGCCGATCCTCGCCCGCTCGGACCACCGTTACAACTCTTTTCATGCGTCAGTGCGCGAACAGGTGAAAACCTCGATCGTCAAACCTGCGCGGGCTCGCGGCACCGAGCACGTACTTTCCGAGATCGATGCGAAGGGGTTGCGCGATGCCCTCGAGGAGATGCCGGTGCGGCTGTCGACCATGGGCCGCAGCCTCGGCGAGGACCCGGAGGCCTTCCGCTACGCGGCCCTCGCCGGGCGCTGCGCGGCGGGACTGATCCCCCCTCGCTGACCGAGGGACGGGCTACGAACTAGAGATGGGCCTCTCCGCGCTCCTGGACGAGGCCGCGCAGTCGATGCGCCGTACGGATGGCGCGCTTCCCGTCGTAGCGCTGGATGGCGTTGAGCGCGAGGGTCGTCCCGTCCGCCAGGTCCAGGTGCGCCCAGGGGTCCCCCATCGGGAAGCTGATGTCCACGATCTCCGCCCAGTCGAGCGTGCGGGCACGGAACACATTGCGCACCTCGAGCACGTGGGGCCGCGCGACCAGGCGCACGGAGGCCTCGAGATGGCAGAAGAAGAAGATCATCACGCCCACGGCCACCAGGCCCAGCCGGCCGCCGATCAGGAAGCCGGGCATGATCACGGCCCCGACGATCAGGCCGCCCAGCACGATCACCCCGGTGAGGTACGCGAAGACGCGCACCATCCGCGGCCGCATCACGAGGGTGGGCCGCACCTCCCCCGCGCTCGGCGCCGGCTCGGTGGTAGACATCTCGGGACTCAGATGCGGCAGGCCTGGATGGCGGTGACCAGGATCGCGCGGGCGCCGGCGTCGTAGAGGTCGTCCATCATGCGGTGGGCCGAGCGGCGGTCCACCATGGCGCGCACGGCGGACCACTCGCCGCCGTGCAACGGGGAGACCGTCGGCGACTGCAGGCCCGGCGTGATCTCGACCGCCGTCTCCAGCAGGGAGGTGGGGATGTCGTAGTCGAGCATCACGTACTCGCGGGCCACCAGCACGCCGCGGACGCGACGCTCGAGGACCTCCAGGGAGTGAGCACCGGCCTCGTCCAGCTCCATCCCGGGGCGGGAGAACAGCACGGCCTGGCTGGTCATGATCGCCTCGCCGAAGGGCTCCAGGCCCGCCTGGCGCAGCGTGGTGCCGGTCTCGACCACATCGGCGATCACGTCGGCCACGCCGAGGCGGATCGAGGACTCGACCGCTCCGTCGAGGTGGACCACGGAGGCGCTGAGGCCGCGCTCGGCGAGATAGTCCTCGACGAGGTTCTCGTAGCTGGTGGCGATCCGGGCGCCCGCGAGGCTGGTGACGTCCTCGTGGAGCCCGGCGGCTGCGGCGAAGCGGAACGTGGAGCGCGCGAAGCCGAGCGGGAGGATCTCCTGGGCGGGCGTGCGCGAGTCCAGGAGCATGTCCTGACCGGTGATCCCGACGTCCACGGTGCCGGAGCCGACGTAGACCGCGATGTCACGCGGACGCAGGTAGAAGAACACGACGTCGTTCTCCTGGTCGACGACCACGAGCTCCTTGGCCGTGCCGCGACGGCGGTAGCCGGCCTCCGCGAGCAGATCGGCGGCAGGTTCGGACAGGGCGCCCTTGTTGGGGACTGCGATGCGCAGCACGGTTCCTCCTCGGCCGCGGCGGCGGCCCGTGATGATGGTGAGGCGTCGGCGGACGCCGGGCGGGGCGAGCGGGTGATCGGTGCCGGGTGGCGGGTGCGCAGAGCGCCGTGCGGCGGCTCAGAGCTGCCGGTAGACGTCCTCGAGGCTGATGCCCTTGGCGACCATCATGACCTGCAGGTGGTAGAGGAGCTGGCTGATCTCCATCGCGGCATCCTCCTGCGTCTCGTGCTCGCAGGCCATCCACACCTCGGCGGCTTCCTCCACGATCTTCTTGCCGATCTGATGCACACCGGCATCGAGCTCGCGGACGGTGCCGGAGCCCTCGGGGCGGGTGCGTGCCTTCTCGGTCAGCTCGGCGAACAATGCTTCGAAATCCTTCACACCACCAGGGTACTCGCCCCGGCGGGCGGTCGACGAAGGCGACCACCCACCGGTCCTCGGGCAGTGCGGGGGCACGAGCAGTTCGGGAGAAGGGTCAGTCCGCGAGAAGGGTCAGACCGGGAGCAGGGTCAGTTCCGGCGCACGGTCGGGTCCAGGTGCGCCGTCTCCACGGACACGCGCTCCCGATGGTCCTGCCGGTTGCGCACGCGCCACCAGACGAAGAAGCCGATCAGGGTGAAGGCCCCGTAGAAGACGTACATGAAGGCGCTCGCGTAGTAGCCCGCGCTCAGGAGCAGCGGGACGCCCACGAGGTCGACGGCCACCCAGATCAGCCAGAACTCGACCCAGCCCTTGGCCATGCCGAAGGTGGCGAGCAGGCTGCCCATGAAGATCCAGGCGTCGGCCCACACGGGCTCGTAGGAGCCCAGCGCCCGGAAGATCGGGGTGAGCGCGGCCGTGCCGCCGACGAGGGCGACCACGAGCAGGAGTCGGGTGCGCCACGACGCCCACCGGGGCTCGACGGCGGTTCCGCCGTCGTGCTGCGCCTGCCGCCACCGAACCCAGCCGTAGATGCTGGTGAGGATGAACATGATCTGGCGTCCGGCCTGGCCGAGCAGGTCCACCGCCTCGGGGTTGCCGAAGAGCGTCCCCATGAACACGGTGAACAGCAGCAGGTTGCCGGCGATGCCGATGGGCCAGGCCCAGACCTTGCGTCGCATGCCGCCGAGCGCGCTGAGCAGTCCGAAGACGTTGCCGAGCACCTCGCGGAGAAGTATGAACTGGCCGCCCGCGAAATCGATTCGCGCGTTGAAGAGCCACTGCAGAAGATCCATGTCGGTCCTTTCGCCGTCGGATGCAGTGGCTCCGGGGGAAAAGGGTTCCGGCATGGCTCCGGAGCGCGCGAAGAGCGCCCTGGGGCATGCAGGACGTGCGCCTCTCATCCAGGCTGTACTGTCGGTGCCGGAGTTCCACCGGCTCCACCGCCGAAGCGGGTCGCGGACTATCACCGCCGGCTCGGAATTTCACCGACCCCGGAGCACGTCACTGGTCGTGACGGGACCAGGATAGCCCCGCTCGAGGCGTCCGGACTCAGTGCGCCGTGTGAGTTCTCGCGAGTTCACGCAGGGCGGAGATCTCGTCGGCCGCATCCTGGGCGCGGTAGATCGCCGAACCGGCCACGAACACGTTGGCGCCGGCTTCCGCGCAGCGCTCGATGGTCTCCCGGCTGACCCCGCCGTCGACCTGGATCGACACCTCGAGGTTGGCGTCGCTGATCGCGCGGCGCGCCCGACGGATCTTGGGGAGCATGGTCTCCAGGAAGCTCTGCCCCCCGAATCCGGGCTCGACGGTCATGAGCAGCAGCATGTCGAACTCGCCGATGACGTCCAGCAGGGGTTCGATCGGCGTCGCGGGGCGCAGGGCGACTCCGACCTCGACGTTCTTGCGGCGCAGATCCCGGGCGAGCTTGATCGGTGCGGTCGCGGCCTCGAGATGGAAGGTCACCGAGGAGGCACCGGCCTCGGCGTAGGCCGGGGCCTCGCGGTCCGCGTCCTCGATCATCAGGTGCGCGTCCACGGGGATCGCGCTGCGACGCACGATCTGCTCGACCATGCTCGTGCCGAAGGTGAGGTTCGGGACGAAGTGGTTGTCCATGATGTCGACGTGGACGCTGTCGGCGGTGGAGATCTTGTCGAGCTCGGTGCCGATGTCCATGAAGTCGGCGTTGAGGATGCTGGGGTGGATGTACTGGCCATCGGTCGAGTACGCGGCATTCATGAGGACGGAGTCCCTTCCACATCGGGGGCGGAGCTGTCGGAGGAGCTGTCGGCGGAGTTCTTGCGCAGCAGGCAGATGTACATGGCGTCGGTGCCGTGCACGTGCGGCCACAGCTGCACGGCAGGTCCCTCGCCGAGGTCGAGCGTGGGCTGCGCGGCGGGGAGCACCCCGGCGCGCACGGCATCACGGGCGTCGAGCTCCTCGACGTCGTCGCGGCCCTTGAGGACGTCGGCGACCACCAGGCGGGTCTCGGCGAGGTGCGGGGAGCACGTCACGTAGGCGACCACTCCCCCGTCGGCCGCGGCGTCCAGGGCGGATCCCAGCAGCTTGCGCTGCAGAGTGCTGAGCTGGCCGATGTCGGCGGGGGTGCGACGCCAGCGCGACTCGGGGCGACGACGCAGGGCGCCGAGCCCGGAGCACGGGACGTCGGCCAGGACCCGGGAGAACCGGCCGGGCATCTCGGCGCCGATCGTGGTGCCGTCGGCGGTGAGCGTCGTGATCTCGCAGCCGGCCTCACGCAGCGTCGCCACGGACCGGTCGACGAGCTCGGTGCGGTGGGGCTGGAGCTCGACGGCCAGCAGATCGGCGTCGTGCCCCACGGTGAGCCCGCCCAGCAGGGCGGCCTTGCCGCCGGGGCCGGCGCACAGATCGAGCCAGTGGGCGTCGTCACCACGGACCAGGTCATCGGCCCCGAGGGCGAGGGCGAGGGCTGCGAGCTGGCTGCCCTCGTCCTGCACGGCGACCCGTCCCTCCTTGACCGGATCCATGCCGCCGGGATCCCCCGACGGCCAGGACGCGGCGAAGACGCTGAGGCGGCCGGCGCTCGCCCCGTTGTCGATGAGCTCGTCGAGGTCGGTGAGGCCGGGCCGCATCACGAGCGAGACCGCGGGCGCCGCGTTCTGGGCGGCCAGCAGCTCGTCGATCTCGTCGCGTGAACGGCCGTGCCCGGCGAGGGCATCGGTCAGGGCGCGCACCACCCAGCGCGGGTGGGAATGGACGACGGCGAGGTGCCCGGTGGGATCCTTCTCGCGGTCCGGGGCGACCTCGTCGATCCACTCCTGAAGGCTCTTCGCCCCGACCCGGCGCAGCACCGCATTGGCGAAGCTCGCAGCGCCGGCGCCCACCTGCGCGCGGGCCAGCGCCACCGTCTCGGAGGTCGCGGCGTGGGGTGCGACGGTCATGTCCAGGAGCTGGTAGGCGCCCAGCCGCAGCACGTCCACGAGCGCCGGGTCGACATCGGCCAGGGGACGGTCGACGCAGGCCGCGAGGATCGCGTCGAGGCGCCCCTGCGCGCGCAGCGAGCCGTAGAACAGCTCGGTCGTGAAGGCGGCGTCGCGGCCGGAGACCCGGGCGGAGCGCAGCAGTCGCGGCAGCACGAGGTTCGCGTACGAGTCGTCCTCGCGCACCAGGCGCAGTCCTTCGAGGGCCACCTGGCGCGATGGCGTCGACTGACGGCTGCGCTCGGAGGGCCGGGAGTCGGACCAGCTGCGGCGCGGGCCGCCCTGCCCGCGCGATCCGGACCGTTCCCGACCCTTGTCGTCACGACCTGCGTGGGGGCGGCCGCCGTGCCGATCGTCCTGTCGACCCCCGCGCCGGTCATCCCGTCGATCGTCGGACCGGTCGTCCCGGCCACGTCCCTGTCGTGCGTCGCTCATGCCTGTGCTCCGTCCTGCTGCTGATCCTCGTCCTGGTCCCCTCGTGCGAACGCGGCGTCGGCGGGGAGCGCGGCACCGCGAGCCCAGTCGGCGGCCCGCATCGGTCTCCTGCCGGCCGGGGCGAGCTGGGACAGGGCGATGGGGTGCGTGCCGGTGCCCACGAGCATCTGGCGCTTGGTGGCGGCGATGGTCCCGGGGGCGAGCGGGTCGTGCTCCGGTGCCGCCTCGACACCGAGGACCTTGGTGCGCGAGCCGCTCAGCGTCGTCCACGCGCCGGGATGGGGGCTCATGCCCCGGACATGGGCACTGACCTCCTCGGCAGGTCGGGTCCAGTCGATGCGCGCCTCGGCGGTGGAGAGCTTCGCAGCGTGCGTGGCCTGCGTGTCGTCCTGCGGGGTGAAGGTCGCGGTGCCGGCTTCGAGGGCATCCAGCGCCTGGAGCAGAACGGGGGCACCGTCCTCGGCCATCCGCTCCAGCAGTTCGCCGGAGGTCTCGAACTCGCCGATCGTGGTCGGAGCCGTCGTGATCAGGTCCCCAGTGTCCAGACCCTTCTCGAGGCGGAACACGCTCAGCCCGGTCTCGCGCTGTCCGGCGAGCACGGCGCGCTGGGCCGGGGCGGCGCCGCGCCACTGCGGGAGCAGCGAGAAATGCAGGTTCACCCAGCCGTGGACGGGGATGTCCAGGGCGGCCTGGGGCACCAGGTTGCCGTAGGCCACCACCGGGGCCGCATCGGGGGCGAGGTCCCGGATCTGCTGGCGCACGGCGTCGTCCCGCAGAGTCGTCGGGGTCAGCACCGGGATCCCGGCCTCGAGCGCGAGCGATGTCACCGGGCTCGGGGTGAGCTTTCGACCGCGGCCCGAGGGGGCATCGGCGCGGGTGAGCACCCCGACGACCTCGTGGTGCGAGTCGAGCAGGGTGCGCAGGGACGGGAGGGCGGCCTCAGGGGTACCGGCGAAGAGCAGACGCATGATGGCCTGAGTCTACGGGGCCACCTGGGTGCCTACAGTGGTGGCATGCGCTGCCGACCCACCTCCCTCTCCTGATGGGGGCACAGGTCACACCCGGCCATGCTCTCGGCTCGCCCGGGTACCGACGCATGCTCGTCGCGCTGCTGTGCGCCGGGGTGGCGACCTTCGCCCAGCTGTATTCGCCCCAGGGCATCCTGCAGCTGATCTCCGCCGACCTCTCGATCGGGGCGGAGCAGGCCGCGCTGACGGTCTCGGCCGCGACCGGAGGCCTCGCGCTCTCGGTGGTCCCCTGGTCGTTCGTCGGTGATCGGCTCGGCAGGCTGCGGGCGATGGTGTTCGCGGTGTCCGCGGCGACGGTGCTCGCGCTCGTCGCGGCCTGGGCGCCGACCTTCGAGCTCGTGCTCGCGCTGCGCGTCCTCGAAGGTGTCGCCCTGGGTGGTGTGCCCGCCCTCGCGATGGCGTACCTCTCCGAGGAGGTCGATGAGCACGCCCGAGCCATCGCCGCAGGCTGGTTCGTCGCCGGGACCACCGTGGGCGGTCTGCTGGGCCGAGTCGTGGCCACGCCGATCGCGGATGCGCTCTCCTGGCGGGCGGGGATGACCGCGGTCGCCCTGTTGGCCGCACTCGCCGCCACGACGTTCGTGCTCATCGCTCCCCGGGAGCGGCGCTTCCTGCCCACCGTCGGCCGCGCCGGGGCCGGACCCCGTCCCTCTCGCCTGTGGCGCACCCTCCGTGATCCCGGACAGCTGGGCCTGTTCGCCTGTGCCTTCCTGCTGATGGGCGGGTTCGTCGCGGTGTACAACTACCTGGCCTTCCACCTCAGCGCCCCGCCCTACCTGGTGCCGGCCGGACTGATCGGACTGGTGTTCCTGGCCTACCTGGGCGGCACCGTGTCCTCCCCGCTCGCGGGCAGGGCGGCCTTCCGTCGGGGGCGGCTGCCGGTGCTGCTCGGCGCGATGGCGACGATGCTGTTGGGCCTCGGGATCACGCTGGCCGGACCGCTGCCGCTCGTGCTGCTCGGCCTGGTCCTGATGACCGCGGGGTTCTTCGCCGCGCATTCGATCGCCAGCGGCTGGGCCGGGGCCCGCGCCGACGGGGCGCGGTCCCAGGCCACCGGGCTGTACAACCTCGCCTACTACGCGGGCTCCAGCGTGCTGGGCTGGGCCATCGGGCACGTCTACGAGAGCGCCGGCTGGCCGGGAACGGTGGCCGTGGTCGCGATCGCCGTGGTGCTCGCGGCGGGGGCGGCGGTCACCACGCTCCGCGGCGCGCCCCCGCAGAGACACCAGCAGGGTCAATAGACGAGGCCGAACACCCACACCGCGAGGGTCATCGTGGTCGCCGTGATCAGCACGATGCCGATCAGGTTCAGCCACAGGCCGGCCTTCGCCATCTGCGGGATCTGCACATACCCCGAGCCGTAGGCGATCGCGTTCGGCGGGGTCGCGACCGGGAGCATGAACGCACAGGTCGCCGCGATCGCCACCGGGATCGCCAGCAGCATCGGGTCGATCCCGATCCCGACCGCCACGGCGGTCGCCACCGGCAGGAAGGTCGCCGCCGTCGCGGTGTTCGAGGTCAGCTCGGTGAGGAACAGCACCCCGGCCGCGGCGACCATCACCACGAGCACCACCGGCAGGCCACCGATCAGCTCGGTGACCTGGCCGATCCATTCCGTCAGACCTGAGGAGCTGAACTGTGCGCTCAGCGCGAGACCGCCGCCGAACAGCAGCAGCACGCCCCAGGGGAGCTTGACCGCGGCGTCCCAGTCCAGCAGGCGCACCCCGCGGGCGGCGCCGGCCGGCAGCAGGAACAGCAGCAGGGCGACGACCATGGCGATGCCGGCATCGCTGATCGGCGGCTCCGCGCCGAGCACCAGGTCCCACAGCAGCGGGACGAACACCCAGCTGAGCGCGGCGAGCACGAAGATCACGAGCACACGGACCTCGCCGGAGCCGATCCTCCCCAGGGCCCTGCGCTCGGAGCGGATGAGCTCCGCGCCCCCGGGGATCTCTGTGATCTCGGGCTTGAACAGCACCTTGGTGAGCAGGAGCCAGGCGATGACCATGAACACGATGGCGAGCGGGGCGCCCACCATCATCCAGCGGCCGAATCCCAGGGTGATCCCGAAGTCCTGGCTCATATGGGCGGCGAGCAGGGCGTTGGGCGGGGTGCCGATGATCGTCGCGAGCGAGCCGATCGAGGCGGCATAGGCGATGCCGAGCATGAGCGAGACCCCGAAGTTCGAGCGCACCGCCTTCGAGGGCCCGTCGGAGGTCGGATCCGGGTCGACGCCCTCCCCCGGCTCCTCGCCCTTCGCCGCGGCGTCCTCGAGGCGCAGCTTGTTCACGAGCAGCAGCACCGACACCCCGATCGGCAGCATCATCACGGCGGTCGCCGTGTTCGAGACCCACATGGAGACGAACCCGGTGGCAACCATGAAGCCGAGGACCAGCAGGGACGGGCTCGTGCCGATCATGCCGACGATCGCCAGGGCGATGCGCTTGTGGAGGTTCCAGCGCTGCATCGCGAGGGCCAGCATGAAGCCGCCCATGAACAGGAAGATGATGTTGTTGCCGTAGGACGCGCCGACGTCGTCGAAGCCGACGTCGGCGTTCAGCACCGGGAACACCACCAGCGGGACCAGGGCGGTGGCCGGGATCGGCAGCGCCTCGGTCATCCACCACACGGCCATCAGCACTGCGGTCGCCGCCGTGAGCTTCGCCCCGTGCGGGACGTCGGCCGGCATGATCGCGTAGAGGAGCAGGGCGGCAGCCAGTCCGCCTGCCAGGCCGAGCCGTCGTACGAGGATCGTGCGGCCTCCCTCGGCGGGAGCACGCTCGCCCTCGGAGAGATCAGGGCGGTCATCGATCGAGGTCTCCGATGGATCCCGTGGAGTCGAGGTCGTCGAGGAGTCGGCAGGCATCGCGTGGTCCCTTCATCGCGTCATCGCGGTGGAGTGCAGGTGCGAGAGCTCACACTACGGGAGGATCGGGCACGATCCGTGGACTTCCGGTCCGGACCAGAAGACGTCGGCCGGATCAGAAGACGTCGGGCGGGTCGAGGCGTACACGCAGCGATCCCCGGGCCTTGCGCGCGGACCGCGCAGAGACCCCGGCGCGGAGGGCGTCGGCGAGCTCGCGGGACCGCCGGGGGTCCAGCCGTACGACGGCTCTCGCGCGACCGTCCGCTTCCGGGCCTTCGAGGTCGACCGGGCCGAACACGTCGGTCCCGTCGGGCAGCTCGGTGGTCTCCAGGAAGAGCCGGCAGGCGTCCTTGTCGCCCACGATCTCCGCGACCCGGCTGAAGGGCGGCAGATCGAGATCCTGGCGGTCCGCGAGCACGCGGTCGAAGAAGGCACTCGAGCGGTGGGCGACCAGGTCCCGGATCGCGGGCAGGGTCGCGGTGCCCACGATCAGCACCTCCCCGCCGTCCTCGGCGGTGCGCACCAGGGCGATCGCATTGCGCCAGCGGCGGATCGCCTCGACGTCCGCGTCGAAGGCCGCCCGGCCCAGCATGGCGTCGGCATCCAGCAGCAGCGCCGCGGCGAAGCGCACCGGCGGCGCGGGCTCCGCGCCGGGTGTGGCGACCACGATCGCGTCGGAGGGCACCTCGGTGTCGGCGAGGGTGTCATGGGCGCCGCCCGCGACCCGCAGAGGCGAATCCGGGAAGGCGCGGTGGAGCTCCTCCGCGGTGCGGGTGGAGCCGATGACCATGGCTCGCACCTGCGTGCGATCGCATTCCGGGCAGCGGTAGCCGTCCTCGCGCCGGCCGCAGACCCGGCAGTGCAGGTGCCCGCCACGACCCGTGATCGAGAGCTGGGCGGCGCAATGCGGGCACTGGGCGCGGGTGCCGCAGAACGTGCAGGCGATCGCCGGGACGTAGCCCGAGCGCGGCACCTGGACGAGCACCGGCCCACGCTCCAGGCCGCGGCGGATCACGCGCATCGCCTCCTGCGGTAGGCGCGAGCGACCGGACGCGCCCTCCCGGTCGCGCAGGTACTGGTCCATGGCGACGATGTGGGGTCGTACCGAGCGCACCGGGGCCGGGATCGGATCGAGGCGGGCGAGATAGCCGGCGTCGGTGAGGGCCCGCAGCGGCACTGAGTCGCTCGCGGAGAGGAACAGCAGCGCGCAGCGCTCCTCGTGGGACCGGCACTGGAGCACGGTGCGTACGTGCGGGTACGGGGCCCGCGGCTCTTCGAGCAGATCGTCGCCCTCGTCCCAGCAGATCACGAGGGCCAGTCCCTGCACGGGGGCGAAGGCGGCGGAGCGGTTGCCCAGCACGATCCGGGTGGCGCCGCGGAGGATCCGACGGAAGGTCCGATAGCGCTTCTCCGGACCCTCGGCGCCGGCGAGGATCTCGTGCCCGATGCCGCGTTCGGTGAGGATCCGGCTGAGGCGATCGACATCGCGGCGGTCCGGCGCGATGACCAGGGCGCCCTGCCCGGGGTCGAGATCGCCGAGGGCGTCGGCGGTGACCGTGGTCCAGGGGTCCGCGGAGTCCAGGGTGATGGTGGCCCGTGGCACCGGCCCGGTGGGGCTCCCGGCCCGGGCGAGCAGCGCGCCCAGGCCCGGATAGCGGTCACCCGGGCGCGGCGAGGGCCCGGGTTCTGCGGCCTCGTCGACCGTGTCCTCGGGGGCGCCGTCCTGCTCCTCGACCTCCTGCTCCTCGATCCCCTGCCCCTCGACCTCCTGCGCGGCGTCCTTCTCGGCCGCGGCGCGGTCGGACTTCTCGGCGCGGGCGTGGCGGGGAGGGAGGGCGAGGCGCAGCACGTCGCCGACGGTGCCGGCGCACCGCGCCGCGACCTCCTCGACCACGCGCATCATGGGCGGCGGCACCACGACGTCCTCGGAGACGAGCCGATGCAGCGGAGCGAGCGCCCTGTCGGTGGAGGGGCGCTCGTGGCGGCCCAGCACGATGCCCTCGGTGTCCCGGCCGGAGAAGCGCACGCGCACCCGCATGCCGGCCGCTGCGGCGGCGGTGTCGGGGGTGACCGCGTACTCGAAGGGGCGATCGAGGTGCGGGAGCACGCCCACCAGGCGCACGCTCGCCACCGGCAGCTCGTCGACGACCGCGAACCCGGCGGTCGTGCGCAGACCGGAGGCCCGGGCCGCGGTGTCGCGGCCCGGGCCGCTCGGGGCAGGTTCGGGAACAGGAACGGCGGGGGCCGCGAAGAGGCTCGCCTGCTCCTCCTCCGGCTCCCCCGCCGCCGCTGCTGTGCGGGACGTGGTCAGCGCTTGTGCACCGCCACCAGGTCGCACACGAAGATCAGGGACTCACCGGGCGCGATGACCGGCGGGGCGCCCATGTCGCCGTAGGCGAGGGAGGCGGGGATCTCGAGCCGGCGGCGGCCGCCGACCTTCATCCCCTGCACGCCCTGGTCCCAGCCGGAGATGACCTGGCCGACGCCGAGCTGGAAGCGCAGCGGCTCGCCACGGTCCCACGAGGCATCGAACTGCTCCCCGGTGGAGTGCGAGACGCCGAGGTAGTGCACGTCGACGACATCGCCGCGGCCCGCCTCGTCGCCGTCACCGACGATCTCGTCGGTGCTGACCAGCTCGGTGGGCGCGGGGCCCTCGGGGTGCTCGATCTCGGGCTTGCTGCGATCCATGGGTGCTCCTTCGGGAGGTGAAGAGGGTCAGGGGCCAGTGTGCCAAATCAGTCTGTCAGGTGGGCGGCGTCCAGCACGTCGATGACGAAGACGAGGGTCTCCCCGGCGAGCTCGCCCTGGTCCTTGTACGCGTCGTCGGTTGGGACGACCAGCATGACCTGGCTGCCCACGGCGAGGTCCAGCAGGTTCTCGTCCCAGCCGGGGATGACCTGGCCCTGCCCCTGGACGAAGGAGAACGGCGCGCTGCGGTCCCACGAGGAGTCGAACTGCGAGCCGTCGGACCACTTCCAGCCCGTGTAGTGCATCGTCAGGTAGTCGCCGGCGGCGGTCGTGTCGCCGGTGCCGACGATCAGCTCCTCGCGGGTGGTCTTCGTGGGGGCATCGCCGGACGGTGCACCGTCGAGCGCCGGAGCGCCGTCGTCGCCCAGGGTGACCTTCGGGAACGTCCCCGAGGGCTTGCCCGCCGTGCCCTCGGCGCGCAGCGGGGCCACGACCCGGTCGACGTCCGCCACCTGGATCAGGGAGCGCGCCTGTCCGGACTGGTCCTGCTGCCAGCCGGCCATCGCGAAGCGGGAGCCGACGGTCATCGAGGTGAAGACCTCGAAGGCCGCCTTGCCCGCGATCTCCTCGGTGACCTGGATGCCGCCGGCGGGACCGCCCTGCCACCAGGACTGGAGGGTCTCGCCGCTGCTGGCGTCGATGTAGAGATGGCGCCACACGAGGGTGTCCCCCTCGACGATGGCCGCACCGTCCCCGGGGACGATGACCTGCGCATCCGCTGCGGAGATCTGCAGCGGGGCCGTGAACTCGACGGTGGGCTCGGCGCCGAGGTCGTCGCTGACGGTGACCCCGCTCAGCGCGGGAGCGCCGCCTCCGTCGGACGCGCCGCCGCCGTCGGAGGCGCCACCGGATCCTTCGCCGTCGTCGGAGCAGGCGGCCAGGCCGATGGCGGTGGCCGCGGCGAGGGCGGTGGTCAGCAAGGTACGACGGCGGATCACAGAGGGCCTTTCAGAGGACGAGCCCCGATCGGGGCGCGGGTCCAGCGTACGGGGCGCCGGGACGGCGGTTCTCAGACTGCAGGAGGCGGCGGGGTGACCGTGCCGGAGGCGCGGGGGCTGCCGGCGCCGCCGAGGCTCCGGATCTCCTCGAGCAGGGCGTCGACCGTGGGCAAGGAGGTCGCGAAGGGGTCGAGCACCTGCACGGGCATCGCGCCGGGTCGGGTCAGGCGGAAGGTGGTCCAGTCCACGACGTGATCGACGCCGTGCTCCTGGGCGGCGGTGACGACCTGACCGCGAAGGTGCGCGCGGGTGGTGCGCGGGGCGGTCTCGCGGGCCGCCTGGATGCGCTGCTCGGACAGCTGGGACGGCGCGAGCTCGCGGCGCTGGAGGGCCTGGAACACGCTCTGGCCGGGATCGATGTCGTGATAGGCGAGGTCGAGACGTTCGATCGCGGGATCGCCCAGTCCCACCCCGCGACGCTCGGCGACCTGGCCGAACAGCCGCTCCTTGATGGCCCAGTCCAGCCGGGTCGCGGCCCAGCTGCGATCACCGGTGGCCACCGCGTCGATCGCCTTCTGCCAGGTCTCCAGCACCTCGCGGTCCGCGCGGTCGCCGCCCTCGACGATGGTCGCGGTCGCATCGAGCCACCGCTGCTGCACCTCGACGGCGGTCGTCGTCCCGCCGCCGGCGAGGGCGATAGGCGCCCGCCCGGTGAGGTCGCGGGACACGGCACGGATCGCGGCGATGTCGTCCTGGAGGGCGAGCTCGGGCAGGGTGCGACCGGACTCGATCGCCCGCAGCACCAGGTCGGTGGTCGCGAAGCGCAGGTAGGTGGAGACCTCGCTCATGGTCGAGTCCCCCACGATCACGTGGAGCCGCCGGTAGCGGGTGGGATCCCCGTGGGGCTCGTCGCGGGTGTTGATGATCGGGCGGGTGCGGGTGGTGGCCGAGGAGACGGCCTCCCACATGTGGTCGCTGCGCCGGGAGAAGACGAACTGGGCGCCGTCCTCGTCGTCCGCAGGGGCGGCCACTCCGCCGGCGCCCGTGACGATCTGGCGCGTGACGAGGAAGGGCAGCAGGAAGCGCGGCAGCCGTGTGAACTCCCCACGGCGGTCCACCAGGTAGTTCTCGTGGGAGCCGAAGGCGTTGCCGGCGGAGTCCACGTTGTTCTTCAGCAGATGGATGCGGGCATCCTGCCCCTCGGCCGCGAGGCGCTCGTTGGCCTGCGTGGTGAGATCGGCGAAGATGCGCTCCCCGGCGCGGTCCTGCGCCACCAGCTCCCACCAGTCGTCGCACTCGGCGGTCGCGTACTCCGGGTGGGAGCCCACGTCGAGGTACAGACGGGCGGCGTTGCGCAGGAACACGTTCGAGGAACGGCCCATCGCGACCACCGGGCGGAACAGCTCGCGGGCGGCCGCCTCCGGTTCGAGGGCGCGGGAGCCGTCGGCCCGCACGCACACCAGGCCGAACTCGGTCTCCAAACCTCCGACGCGACGCTTCATCGGGTCACTGACCGCCCTTCTGGACGAAGGAGCGCACGAAGGTCTCGGCGTTCGACTCCAGCACGGAATCGATCTCGTCGAGCAGGTCGTCGGCGCCCTGCGCCGAGGCGAAGGTCTGGCCGCCGGGTGCGGCGACCTCGTTCTGCTCGTCCTCGGGTCCGGTGCCGGGGCCGTTCAGGGACTGCTGGGACATGGGTCCTCCTCAGGACACGGAGACGGCCCGGCGCAGCGCGTCGAGGATCGTCTCGGGATCGGTGGTCAGGTCGATGCCGTGCAGCTCGCACCAGGCGGCGGAGCCCAGGCGCGGATCCGCCAGGCGCAGGCGGTACCCGCTGTCGGGGCCGGCGAGGGTGATCGCATCCCACCCGGCCGAGGGTACGTGCTCGCGGTGCGCGGAGATCAGGCCGCCGCGCAGATGGGCGCGGGTCGACGAGGGTGCGGTGGTCATGGCCGCATCGACCTCGTCCTGTCCCACGAGGGTGCGTACGGCGCCCGCTGCCCGCAGCTTGCCGAACAGGCCCCTCGCGGGGCGCAGGTCCGAGTACTGCAGATCGATCATCGACAGGCGCGGATCGCCCCACTCCAGGCCGTGCCGGGCCCGGTAGCGCTCCAGCAGCTGAAGCTTCGCGACCCATTCGACGCGCTCCGCTGCCAGCGCAGGATCCTGCTCGAGGAGGTCCAGCAGCTCGGCCCAGGAATCCAGCACCTGCGCCGTCTCGGCGTCGTCCCGGTCGGCGACCGCGGCGATCGCCTCGAGGTGGGCACGCTGGATCTGGAGCGCGGTCAGCTCACGGCCGTCGACCAGCTCCACCGTGGCCAGCAGCGTCGGATCGTGGCTGATGGTGCGCACCGCGGCGACCGGATCGACCAGCCGCAGATCCGGCAGGATCGCGCGACCGGTGCGGTGCTCGGCCTCGAGGGCGGCGAGCACGAGGGAGGCGGTGCCGAGCTTGAGGAAGGTGGATTCCTCCAGCAGGTTCGCATCCCCGATGATCACGTGCAGGCGCCGGAAGCGCGAGGGATCAGCATGGGGCTCGTCGCGGGTGTTCACGATGGGCCGGTTCAGCGTGGTCTCGAGACCGACCTCGGCCTCCATGAAGTCCGCGCGGGAGGAGAGCTGGAACCCGGGCTGCTCGCCCCGGGTGCCGAGGCCCACGCGCCCGGCGCCGACCAGCACCTGCCGGGTCGCCAGGAAGGGCAGCATGGCCGCGGTGACGCGCTCGAAGGGCACCGCCCGATCGACCAGGAAGTTCTCGTGGGTCCCGTAGGAGGCACCCTTGCCGTCGGTGTTGTTCTTGTACAGCGCCACCTCGGGGATGCCGTCCGCGGCGGCGAGGATGTCCATCGAGCGGCGGGCGATCTCCTCCCCCGCGCGGTCCAGGACCACGGCCTCGCGGGCCCGCATGACCTCGGGCGCCGAGTACTCCGGATGCGCATGATCCACGTACCAGCGGGCACCGTTGGTCAGCACGGCGTTGCCCAGGGAGCGCTGCGCGGCCCAGGCGAGCACCTCGGCGTCGTCCCCGTCCGGGGCGACCTCCGGGCCCGCCAGCGGGGCATCCATCTCGACGCTGGGCACATGGGCGTCGCGCACCTCGTCGGTGAGCTGGCTGGGGTGGGCGGCGGCGCGCTGCAGCTCGAAGCCGCGGGCGTCGCGCAGCGGCGTCTCGTCGCCGTAGTCCCAGCGCACGCGCCGGCCCCGCTCCCCCTCCTGGGGGTCCAGCAGCGCATAGGCCCCGACCACGAGATGGGAGAGCAGGATCGAGCTGCCGGCGCCCGCGCGGGCCCGGTCCTCGAGATCGGCGTGCAGCACCCCGAACTCGGTCTCGATGCCCATCACCCGCTCGGTGGTCAGCAGGTGGTCCGTGCCGGTGGTTTCTGCGCTCATCGGGCGGCCTCCTCCTCGGCGCGGGAACGGCCCTGGAGGGGGATCACAGCCTCCACCCGTCGGCCCGCGGCACCGCGGGTCCCCGAGATCCGCGCCCAGTCCTCGGGGTGCGCGGCCGAGGGCATGTCCTCGTTCTCGATGAACTCCGCGGTGATCGCACTGATCAGGTGCTGGGAGGTCAGGCCGACGACCCCGCTGCCCAGCTGCTCCTTGACGGCGAGCTTCTTGGCACGGTCGGTGATGTTGCGCAGCGTCGCCCCGGAGACGAAGTCACGGAAGTGCAGCGTCTCCTGCGTGCCGTCGGAGTACTCCAGGCGCACGAAGGCCGATTCCGGGCCCTCGGCGTAGATCTCGCGCACGGCGAGGTCCAGGAGCTCCTCGCGGTCCTCCCGCACCGGCACCGAGTCGTCGAGATAGAGGCCGAGGATCTCGCGGGCGGCCCGCGCATGGGGCCGACGCACTCGGATCTTCACGTCGAGGCGGCCCGGGCGCAGGATCGCGGGATCGATCATGTCCTCGCGATTCGAGGCGCCGATGACGATCACGTTGTCCAGGCCCTCGACGCCGTCGATCTCGGCGAGCAGCTGCGGCACGATGGTGGTCTCGACGTCGCTGGACATCCCGGTGCCGCGGGTGCGGAACAGGGCCTCCATCTCGTCGAAGAAGATCACCACCGGATGATCGGCGGCGGCCTTCTCGCGGGCCCGCTCGAAGACCAGCCGGATCGAGCGCTCCGTCTCCCCGACGTACTTGTTCAGCAGCTCGGGGCCCTTGACGTTGAGGAACGCGGAGTTCTCGAGGGCCTCGGCGACGCTCACCCCGCGCACCTCGGCGCTGCGCAGCACCAGCTCGTGGGCGACGGCCTTGGCGATCATCGTCTTGCCGCAGCCGGGAGGGCCGTAGAGCAGCACGCCCTGGGGCGGCCGCAGCCCGTAGGTGCGGTAGAGGTCCTGCTGGAGGAAGGGCAGCTCGACGGCATCGCGGATCGCCTCGATCTGGTCCCCGAGCCCCCCGATCTCCTCGAAGGAGACGTCAGGGACCTGCTCGAGGACGAGGTCGGTGATCTCGGCGCGGTCGATGCGCTCCATGACCAGCTGGGCCTTGAGATCCACGAGCACGTGGTCCCCGGGATGGAGGGTCTCCTCCGTGAGCCCGCCCGCTCGGCGCAGCACCCGGGTGTCGTCCGGGGCGACGGCGACGAGGATCCGGGAATCCGCGAGGGCCTCCACGACCGGGACGACGTTGCCGGAGTCGCCGGCCGGGACGGCCTCGACCGCTGCGAGCGCCTCGTTCAGGCGCAGCTCGGTGCCGGGGTCCAGGGCGTCGAGGTCGAGGCTCGCGGCCGTGGCCACGCGCAGCTTGCGACCGTTGTGGAGCACGTCCAGGGTCGTGCCCTCGGCGCGACGCAGGAAGGTCGCATAGGTGTTCGGCGGATCGCCCACCCGCTCCAGATCGCTCTTGAGCTCGACGATCTGGGCACGGGCGCTGCGCAGCCCGCCCACCAGCCGTTCGTTGTGGGCGGCGAGCTTGTCCAGCTCGGCGGTCATCTCCGCATACGTCTTCATCGTCCTGGGTCTCCTTCCTGACGGCGGATCAGCGGCGGGTCCGCTCAGCGGTCCCGGCCCTGGCGGATGTCCCGCAGCGCACGCTTGAGCTTGCGGGGCGCGACGCCCAGCTCCCCCACGTCCTTCGGGCCCCACTGCGAGTCCGAGCCGCCGAAGCCGTCGTTGGCGGGGTCCTGGAGCTCCTCCTCGAGGTGCGAGCCGGGTGCGGGTCGCGTCACCCGGGTGAGGGCCTTCGTGCCATGGGCGGTGCGGCGGGCGGTGAGCAGGAACCCGGTGTGGGCGTTCATCCGGTGCTCGGGGCGCACGGCGAGGCCCTCGAGGTGCCAGGGCCGCACGAAGGACTCCCAGGCGTAGGGCTCGGTGAACTCGCCATGGTCGCGCAGCGCCTCGGCGGTGCGCGAGAGCTGGGTGACGGTGGCGACGTAGGCGAGGTACACCCCGCCGGAGACGAGCACCTCGGCCGCTGACTCGACGCACTCCCACGGGGCGAGCATGTCGAGCACCACGCGGTCCACCTGGGGCTCACCGGGTGAGAGCGTCGGGGCGAGGTCCTGGAAGTCCCCGATCGAGAGGTCCCAGGAGGGATGGGGCCCCCCGAAGTAGGTCTCGACGTTCTCACGGGCCACCTCGGCGAAGTCCTCGCGGCGCTCGATCGAGTGCACGGTGCCCTCGGGGCCGACGGCGCGCAGCAGCGCGGTGGTCAGGCCGCCGGAGCCGACGCCGGCCTCCAGCACCCGGGCACCGGGGAAGATGTCCCCCCACATGAGGATCTGAGCGGAGTCCTTGGGGTAGATGATCGCCGCGCCGCGCGGCATGGAGAGCATGTAGTCGGCGTACAGCGGTCGCAGCGCCTGGTAGCGCGTGCCGCGGCCGTCCTCGATCACGACGCCGTCCTCGGCACCGATCAGCAGGTCGTGCTTGAGCACGCCGCGATGGGTGTGGAACTCGCCGCCCTCCTTGAGGGTGATCGTGTGCAGGCGGTTCTTCACGTCCGCGAGCTGGACCTTGTCGCCGACCGCGAAGGGGCCGGTGCGATCCAGGCCGAGTCCGAGGTCTCGGTGGGCGGTGGCCGGAGCCTCGTCGGTGGCGGCGCTCTGCTGCGGCGGCTGCGGCTGATCAGTCATGCGTCCAGCATATGACGCTGTGTGAGACGTCCGCGCCCAGGAGTCGTATGGGTCACCGTCCGCGCAGGAGAGCGTTGACCTCGTCGCTGAGGATCACGCCCAGCGCCTGGCCCGAATCCTCCAGCACGAGATAGAGGGGGAACGGTCGCGCGAGGATCGCGGAGACCAGCTCGTCGCCGCGGAGCGACGCCCGCAGCGCCCCCATCTCCCCCACCGGGCCGGCCACGGCGCTGATCGGGGTGCGGGAGCGTTCGCCGTCCGGCACCGCAGCGGCGGCGGCGGGCTGGACGCGCAGGACGTGACCGACGACCCCCGGCCGGGCGGTGCGCTGGTCCAGGACGAGGAGGGCGTCGAGCTCCGAGGAGGGGCCGAGGTCGGAGAGCATCTGCTGCGGCGCGACGAGACGCAGCGGGCGGGCGAGGGAGCGCGCGGCGAGCGTGTCGATGCGCGCTTGCAGCGTCGCCGCACCGAGCGCCCGGGAGGCGCCCTGCCAGAGCATGCCGGCGATCAGCATCGCCCAGAGCAGCGCGAGCAGCAGGAAAGTGCCTGCTCCCTCGCTCTGCAGGATCCACCGCAGCGGGACGAGCACGACGAGCACGGCGATGCCGCGTCCGATCCAGGCGGTCACGCGCGTACCCAGCAGCGGATTGCGCAGCACACCGCCGAGCAGGGACTCCAGGGCGCGTCCGCCGTCCATGGGCAGGCCGGGAAGCAGGTTGAACAGTGCCAGGGCGAGATTGAGGCGGGAGCAGAGATACCAGAAGACGTCCGCGGTGGTCCCCGCATCGGTCAGCGTCCCGGCGGCCGTGGCGAGCGCGGCGAGGGCCAGGTTGCTGACCGGGCCCGAGAGCGAGATGACGATCGACGCCGCGGCGGACATCGGCCGCCCCGTGTACTGCGTGTGCCCGCCCCACAGCGTCAGGGCGATGTGGTCGACCGTCGCACCGAAGGCTCGAGCGCTCACGGCGTGCCCCACCTCGTGGACGAGCACGGACAGGACGAGGAACAGGGCGATGCCCAGGGCAGGCAGCAGAGCGGCCGCGGAGAAGCTGCCGCTGCCGTCGGAGAACGACGGGTACAGCATCAGCGCGAACACCGCGACGGTGACGAGCGTGCCCGGGCTGACCTGGATCGGCGGCAGTGCGCCGAGTCTCAGCGTGGGGCTCTTCATGGGGTGGACACTCCTCCGGCCGGGGTGGTGGATCCCCGGGGCACAGCGAGGATATCCGGTGGTCCTGCGCCTCGGCTCGGAGAGCGCGATGGAGCCTATGATGGAGGGATGAGTCGAATCGCCATCACGGCTTTCAGCGGATGGAACGACGCGGGAGAAGCCGCCAGCGGGGTGATCGAGCATCTGCTCGAGGTGTGGCCGTCACGGCCGGCCGGCGCGGTCGATGCCGAGGAGTACATCGACTTCCAGGTCAACCGACCCGAGATCAGCACGGACGAGGACGGTCTGCGGGTTCTCGACTGGCCGGACACCGAGCTGCGGATCGTGCAGCCGCCGCGTGGCCCCGAGATCGTGACGGTGCTGGGTCCCGAGCCGTCCCTGCACTGGAAGCGCTTCTGCGACGAGGTGCTCGAGCAGATGCAGCTGCTGGACGTGAGCTCGGTCATCTCGCTCGGTGCGCTCCTGGCGGATTCCCCGCACAGCCGCCCTCTGCCGGTCTCCTCCTCGATCGAACCGGGATCGGCCCAGCCGGTCGCGGGCTCCGAGCTGTACTCGGGGCCCGTCGGCGTCCCGACGATCCTCGCCCGGCGTACTGCGAGCGCGGGCCTGCGCACGTCGAACGTGTGGGTGCAGGTCCCGCACTACGTCTCCCAGAACCCCTCCCCGAAGGCCGTGCTCGGTCTCCTCCGGGAAGTGCAGTCGCTGGTCAGCGCGCCGATCCCGATCGACGACCTGCTCGAGGAGTCCGAAGCCTGGGAGCGCGGCGTCGACGAGCTCGCCCGCACGGACGAGGACGTCGCCGACTACGTGCGGCGCCTCGAGCGCGCCCAGGATGCCGCGGATCTCCCCGAGGCGAGCGGCGAGGCGATCGCCAAGGAGTTCGAGCAGTTCCTGCGCCGACGGCGCGAGACCGACTGAGGCCGCGAGCCGGCCCGGACCTGCCCGAGCCGGCCGGAGGCGACTCAGCCGCGCCGGCTGGAGGCGGCTCAGCCGCGCAGGTCGAGGCCGAACAGCGCGTCGGCCGCGGCCAGGACGTCACCGGGGGCCGACGTGCCCTCCGGACTCTCCACCTCCACCTCCGCCTCCGTCTCAGCCGTCGCGACGGTGTCCGAGGAAGCGGCCCACCCGTCGAGCACGGTGAGCGCCGTCGGAGTGTCCAGATCCTCGCGGAGTGCGGCACGCAGGGCCTCGACGGTCCGCGGATGATAGCCACCGCGGGACGCCGCGAGCCGGTAGCTCTCCAGGCGGCTCGCGGCGAGGGCGAGAGAATCGTCGGACCATGCCCAGTCGGCCCGGTAGTGGTGCGCCATCAGCACCAGGCGGATCACCATCGGGTCGACGCCGTCGCGGACCAGGCGGTGCACGAACACCAGGTTGCCCAATGACTTGCTCATCTTCTCGCCCTCATGGGCGACCATGCCACTGTGGGTGTACACGTTCGCGAAGCCGCGACCCAGGGCGACCGCATGGGCTGCGCTGAGATCGTGGTGCGGGAAGATCAGATCGCTGCCGCCGGCCTGGATGTCGAAGGGCAGGCCGAGCCCGCCCTCGGCGATGCACACGCACTCGACGTGCCATCCGGGACGGCCACGGCCCAGCACCCCGGCGTCCCAGGCGGGTTCGCCGTCGCGCTCGGCGCGCCACACGAGCGGATCGAAGCGGCCGCGCTTGCCCTCACGATCGGGGTCTCCCCCGCGCTCGGCGAAGACGGCGAGCATCTGCTGCTCGCTCCAGCCGGAGACGTCGCCGAGGGCACCGTCGATGTCGAGGTCGAGGTACCAGTCGTCTCCGGAGGCATCCGGAGTGGAGACCTGATAAGCGCGCCCGCGCTCCAGGAGGGTGGTCACGGTCGCGATGATGCCCTCCATCGACTCGCTCACCGAGAGGTAGGTCTCCGGGGCGACGACCCGCAGCGCCTCCATGTCCTCGGCGAACAGGGCGGTCTGCGAGGCGGCGAGCTCCCGCCACTCCACACCGTCGCGCTCGGCCCGTTCCAGCAGCGGGTCGTCGACGTCCGTGATGTTCTGCGCGACCTCGACCTCGAGCCCCGTGTCCCGCAGGGCCCGGCGCATCAGGTCCGCTGCGTGGTACGTGGACGCATGTC
The DNA here is from genome assembly GCF_052379725.1 of Brachybacterium sp. 107. Classification (NCBI taxonomy): domain Bacteria; kingdom Bacillati; phylum Actinomycetota; class Actinomycetes; order Micrococcales; family Dermabacteraceae; genus Brachybacterium; species Brachybacterium sp. 107. The sequence goes on from NZ_JBQSYW010000002.1 coordinate 368,627, forward strand.
CCAGGTGGGTCGCGTCGTACGGGGTGATGCCACACACGTACAGACGGGCGCGGCCCGGGGTGATCGGCATCAGGGGGGCCACTCGACCTGTCCGGGTGTCGTGCAGCTTCAGCGGCACACCGGAAGCGGGAAGGGGCGAGAGCGTCGGAGAGATCCAAGATTCCACTGTTCGATCATACGGTCCCGGAACAGGACGGATGACGAGGGTGGGAGGGGTCTCAGGCGCCGCCGAGCGGGTCCACTCCACCCAGCCAGAGCAGACCCAGCAGCAGCAGGCCGGCGATCACCCGGTAGACGACGAACATCAGGTACGAGTGGTTCTCGATGATGCGCATGAACCAGGCGATCATCGCCAGGCCGACGGCGAAGGCCACCACGGTGGCCACGATGATCGCCATCAAGGAGGGTTCCCCGGCGGCCGCGGCGGCCGCGCGACCATCGGCGCTCAGCAGCGCCGGCACCTCCTTCGCCGCCTTGTACAGGCCGGAGGCGAACACGGCCGGGACGGCGAGCAGGAAGGCGTACCGGGCGGCCGCCTGGCGGGTGAAGCCCATCAGCAGGCCGGCGGTGATGGTCCCGCCGGAGCGGGAGACCCCGGGGATCAGCGCGAGAGCCTGGGCCAGGCCGAAGAGGATGCCGTCGCGGAGCGTGAGGTCCGTCAGCTCCTTGCGCTGGGGAGCGATCCTGTCCGCGAGCCCCAGCAGGATGCCGAAGACGATCAGCATCGTGGCGGTGATGTACAGGTTGCGCAGGGAATGGTCGATCTGGCTCTCGAACAGCAGACCCAGGACGCCGATCGGGATCGACCCGAGGATCACCAGCCAGCCCATCCGCACGTCCGGATCGGACTGCGGAACCTTGCCGGCAAGGGCCTTGAACCACTTGCCGATGATCCGCGTGATGTCCTTCCAGAAGTAGATCAGGACAGCGGTCTCGGTACCGAGCTGGATGATCGCGGTGAAGGCGGCGCCCGCGTCCTCGCCCGGGGCCATCAGCTCGCCGACCACGCGCACGTGGGCGCTCGAGGAGATCGGCACGAATTCGGTCAGACCCTGGACCAGGCCCAGGACGATCGCCTCGATGAACGACATGGACACTCCTCGGGGACGGCAAGCGGTCGTGACGGGCCGATGCGCTCATCGGCCCCGGACAGACTACGCGGCGCCGGGCATCGAGCCCGGCGCCGCGTGGGAGCCAGTGGTGAAGATGACGTGCAGGTTCAGCGTACGAGGTCAGCGCCCGGTGCCGGAGTCCCCGTAGTCGTCCCGATCATCGTCGTCATCATCGTCATCATCGTCATCATCGTCATCATCGTCGTCGTCATCGTCGTACTCGTCGAGGTCATCGAGATCGTCGAAGTCATCGTCATCGTCGTCGTCCTCATCGTCGGCATCGAAGACGATCAGGGGCGTGGCGATGTCGTACGCATCGAAAAGGGCATCGTCGTACGCGTCGAAGGCAGTGGTGAGCTGCTCGGTGGCGGCGTCCAGGGCAGGATCGTCGTCACCGCGGGAGGCGGAGGCCGCCTCGTAGTGTCTTTCGAGGGCAGCGATCAGCGCAGCAAGAGCGGAGCGAGGATCCGTGTTCATGCTTGGACGGTACCCCTTCGGACGGCAGAATGGACAGAGGGAACCGAAGGCCCCCGGTCGGATTCCGCTCCCGTGGCGGCCGTACCCTGGACCCGCCCGTCCCGGCAGGTCATCGATCACAGGAGGATCTCGTTGTCCGGACTCCACAAGCCCCTGGCTGCACGCATCGAGCACGTGCGTGATCCGCGAGGTCTGCGGGACCTCCCGCTCGAACGCGGGCGCCGTGCGGAGGACTACGAGTTCCAGATCATCACGGTCCCGCGGGACAGCTCGGTGTCCCAGGTGCGCGCGGTCCTCACGGAGCAGGCCGAGTACGGCCGCTGGGAACACGCGCGGACGCGTCTGTACCTGGGCGGCGGCAAGAAGGTGTGGCTGCGACGACGGATCCTCCGCGTCGAGTCGACCCTGGACCACTTCTCCATGCTCTGAGCGCGGACACGCCCGCGCTCCGTCCACAACGACGCGCCCGCCCCGGCGCCGATGTCCCGGACTCTGGTCCAATGGCACCGTGGCAACCCTGCTGAGGCTCCCGTGATCACTCTCGCCGTGCTGCTCGGCGTCTACCTGCCGCCCGCGCTCGTGCTCGCCTGGATCGACGTCCGGGAGCACCGCCTGCCGAACGCCTGGGTGGGCGGTCTGACCCTCGCGGTGAGCGTGGCGCTGCTGCTCGAGGCCGTGCTGATGCCCGCCGCGCGGAGCACGCTGCGAACAGCGGCTGTGCTCGCGCTGCTGCTCGGCATCGGGGCGATCCTGCTCGCCCTGCTCGCCCCGTCGCTGCTGGGCATGGGCGATGCGAAGACGTTGCCGGTGGTAGTGCTCATGAGCGCGGCGCTCGGCGGAGACGCCCTCCTCGCCTCCTTGCTGGGGATCGCGGTGATCAGCGGCCTCGCCGGAGCGGTGGTGATGATCGTGACCAGGCGCCCCGGGGTGCGCTTCGCCGTCGGACCGGTCCTGCTGGCCGGCCCGTTCCTGGGCCTGCTCGGGGCACCGTTGGTCCGCGCGGCGCTCGGGGCCGGCGGGTGAACTTCCGCCTCGACGCGCTCCGCCACGTCCCCTCCACCCCTGCGCGCTGCCCCGCTGCCCCGCTGCAGCTCAGCGTCGTTGGCGCCGCGCCTCGTACAGGGCGATGGACCCCGCGACGGACGCGTTGAGGGAGGATGCGCTCCCGCCCATCGGGATCTCGGCGATCACGTCACAGGCCTCACGCCACCCGGCGCTCATCCCGATCGTCTCGTTGCCCACCACGATCAGCACCGGACCGGTCAGATCCGTCTGCGCGAGCTCGAAGCCCCCGGCCTCGTCCAGGCCGACCACCGTCCACGGCACGCCCTGCTCGCGCTGCTCCTGGACCCAGGTGAGCACTTCTCGATGAGAGGCCTGTCGCACCACGGGCACCGCGAAGATCGACCCGGTGCTCGCACGGATCGCCGCCGGGTCCCAGGGGTCGGCGCTGTGCCCCGTGATCACGAGGCCCTCCCCGCCGAGGGCATCCACGGTCCGGGCGAGCGACCCGATGTTCCCCGGGCCCGACGGTCGATCGAAGACGACCACGACCGCTGTCGGCGAGGGGGCGAGCCGGCTGAGATCGTCCGAGGGGATGCCGACCAGGGCCAGCAGCTCGGGGGCGCCGTCCTGGCGCTCCCCCAGCTCCGCCATCAGCTCGGGAGCGAGGACCACGACCGGGGCCGGTGGGTCCTCCAGCAGCTCGAGCGCCCAGCGCGAGGGCCGCTCCCGCCCGTCGGAGAGCAGGGCGCGGATCTCGGCACCGTGCGCGATCGCCTGGCTGATCGGGCGCACCCCATGGACGATCATCTCGCCGCTGCGAGTCCGCTTCGTGCGGTTGCCCAGCAGGGCCTGCCACTGCTGGAACAGAGCATTGCGGCGCTCGAGCCGAGTGGGCAGGGAGCTGCCGCGCGCGTTCTCCGGGCGGTTCATGCCCCGGCTCCGTCGAAGCCGAGCTGTCGCCAGGCTTCGTAGACCGCGATCGAGACCGCGTTGGACAGGTTCAAGGACCGACGCGCCGGCAGCATCGGGATGCGGACCGTCGCCGTGACGCGGGGATGGTCCATCGCCTCCTGCGGCAGCCCGGTGGGCTCGGTGCCGAAGAGCAGCACGTCGTCACGGGTGTACTCGATCTGTTCGAAGGAGACGTCGGTGCGCGCGGTGAACGCGAAGACCCGGGACTCGGGCAGGGCGTCCAGCGCATGGTCGAGATCGGGATGGATCGAGACATCGGCGAGGTCGTGATAATCGAGGCCTGCGCGTCGCAGCTTCGAGTCCTCGAGGTCGAAGCCGAGCGGTTCGATGAGGTGGAGGCGCGCCCCGGTCACGGCGGACAGCCGGATCGTATTGCCGGTGTTCCCGGCGATGGCGGGCTCGTGGAGGAAGACATGGACCATGCACTGATCTTCCCACGCACCGCGGATCGTCCCCTCCGCGGCGCGGTCGATCCGCGGTGCGTGGGGACGACGAAGAACCCCTCCTGTCGGTTCTCACCGACAGGAGGGGTTCGTACGTGTCCGAGAGGGGACTTGAACCCCTACGCCCTAATACGGGCACTAGCACCTCAAGCTAGCGCGTCTACCAATTCCGCCACCCGGACAGGTGACCGCCGTAGCGACCTCATAAATATAGCACGCAGACAGCGATGGTCGTCTACCGAAAAGCGCCCTGCCAGCAGAAACGTGAAGACAATCACGCCAGGGCGTCTATGCGCCGAGAATCCATCAGGGTGTGCAGCAGGTCCAGCACGACCGTGATCCGCATGCCCAGCGCGCAGGCGACCGACGCGGGAAGCCTCTCACCGAGGTCCTGCAGCGCTGCGGCGGCGAGCACCACCATCGTCGGATCGGGGTCCACGATGCCCGACCGGTCCCAGGCGTCGATCGTCACCAGGAGGTGCTCGAGCTCGTCGCAGGCATCGTGACGCCCTCCGGAGAGGAGATCCACGCGGGCGCGCGCGGCAAGAGCCGTGCACCGCCGCAGGAGGGGTGTGGTGAGATCTGGACCGATCATCTCCGGGGACTCCGCGGGACGGCCGAGCACACCGTCGGTGCCGCCTACGATTCCTCGCTCCAGGTCCATGGGTCACGTCCTCGTGCTGCGTCCGACGATGTCGACAGGGTCCGGCCGACACCGACGACTTTACTACTTCTTTACTCTGCCGGACAAGCTTTCCGCCGAGGAGTCAGGAGTTCCTGCCCGCCAGCTCTTTCCGAGCTGCGGCGAGCATCGCGGGGACAGGAGCCGCCGGCACCCCCAGCATCGAGCGGACCTGCTGGTCCGCCTGATGGGCGAGCATCTCCAACCCGTCGACGACCTCGCCGCCCACGGCGGCCACCACAGCCGCCAGCGGCGCCGGCCACGGATCGTAGAGCACGTCCAGGAACAGCGTCGGTGCGGTCAGCGACGATCGTGCGGTCCACTCCGTCGCGACGGCGTGCGCGCCCTCCACCGCCAGCGCGCTGATGACCACCTCGGCACCCAGCAGCAGATGACTGGATGCCCAGGGCACCTGGCGCACGGGAACCTGCTCCGCTCCGGCAAGTGCCTCCAGCGGGGCGAGCTTGTGCGGGGTGCGTGCGCTGAGCAGGATCTCGTGGACCCCCAGCTCGAGCAGAGCGGCGACGGCGCTCAGCGCCGTGGCGCCGGATCCGAGCACCGCGCCGGTGCGCGGCGCACGGGCGTCGTGGTCCCGCAGAGCCGCGACGATCCCGTGCACGTCATGGTTCTCGGCGCGCCAGGTCCCGTCCTCGCGACGGATCAGGGTGTTGGAGATGCCGAGCGCCCGGGAGGTCGCGTCGGTCTCCGTGGCGAGGGCGAAGGCCTCCGGCTTGCCGGGCATCGTGACGCTGGCCCCGGACAGCTCTCGGCCGGGTCCGTCGACGAGGAAGGACGCGAGCCGGCCCGCAGGCACCTCGAAGCGGTCATAGGTCGGTCCGTCGAGCCCGAGCACCTCGTAGGCGGTGCGGTGGAGCACCGGTGAGAGCGAATGCTGCACCGGTGAGCCGATCACGCCGAAATGTGGCCCGATGCCGCTCGAGGCCGTCCTGCCGGTCATGATCAGCCCTTCTTCGCCTCGGCCCAGTCCTGCCACTCCTTGACGTTCTCCTCGTGCTCGGCCCAGGTGGCGGCGAACTTGGTCTCGCCCGTGTCCGTGTTCACCGTCACGAAGTACAGCCAGTCGCCGGCGGGCGGATCCGCCGCCGCATCCAGCGACCCGGCGCCCGGTGCCCCGATCGGCCCCGGCGGGAGGCCGGTGTGGACGTAGGTGTTGAACGGGCTGTCGCTGCTGCGTTCCTTGGAGGTCGTGCCCACGCTGGCCGCCTTGCCGGTGACGTAGTGCACGGTGGAGTCGAACTGCAGGGGCATCGGGGTGCCCTTCGCCTCGCCGGTGCCCTCGAGCCGATTATGGATCGTGCGGACGACCTTGCCGTAGTCGTCGGCCTTGCGCACCTCGAGCTCGGCGAGCGAGGCGATCGTGAGCGTCTCGTGCCAGGACTTCTCGGGGATGCCGCGGGAGGTCAGCTGCTCCTCCATGCTGTCCCACATCATCTGGATGATCTCCTCGGCGGTCGCCTCCTCGGGGATGTCATAGCGTCCCGGCCAGAGGTAGCCCTCGAGCGTCCCGGCCGAGTTCTTCGGGATGCCGTAGCTGGTGTAGTCCTTGGCGGCCTTCGCGAAGTCCTTCTCCGGGATCCCGGAGGCCTCGGACAGGAGAGGCCAGATCTGGGAGAGGTTCAGACCCTCGGGGATGATCACCCGGTGCCCGGCGAGGTTCGACGGGTCCAGGAGCGCGTCGAGCGCATCGCGGGAGGTCATCTGCTTCTTGACCCGGTAGACCCCGGGTTCGATCTTCCCGGCGTCGGGCGTGTTCGAGAAGAGGGTGATGAACGGGCCGGACGTCTTGATGACGCCCTTGTCGACGAGTGTCGAGGCGATGTCCGTGCCGGTATCGCCGGTGGCGATCTCGACGACCACCTCGCCCGAGCCGGGACCCGGGAACTCCGGGTCCTCCTGCTCGACGGTGACGTTCGACGTGAGCCAGCGGTATCCCTGCAATCCGCCGATTCCGAGACCCCCGAGGACGACGAGCACGAGCAGCACGGGAAGGACTCCGCGCAGCAGTCCCCCGCGCTTCGGCCGCTGGGGCGTCTTCGCCCGACGGCGACCCCGGTGCGTGGCCGCGGCAGCGGTCTGATGCTCGGCGACCTCGTCGAACGAGTAGTTCTCGTCCTCGCTCATCCGTCGTCCTCCTGATCGGTTGATGGGGTGCGACCAGGGATTGACTCGACGAGCTCACCGGCGCGTCGCCCGGTGGACCGTTCGATGTCCAATGCCTGCTGGAGGATCATCACGGCAGCGACCTGGTCCACGACCTTCCGGTGCTTGCGCCCCTTCCGGCCCGCAGAATGCAGCGCCTGATGCGCGGTGACCGTGGTCAGCCGCTCGTCGAGCAGGCGGATCTCGACGTCCCGACCGCTGCCCTCGAGGAGCACCGAGAGCTCGGCGACGAAGGCTCGCGCCTTCTCGGCCGCACGACCCTCGGTGCCGTTCAGGGAACGCGGGAGCCCCACCATGATCACACGGGCGTCCGCTTCTGCCGCCTCGTCGACGACCCGGCGCGTCGCGCTCTCCCGGTCGAGGGTCTCGACCGGGGTCGCGATCATCCCGTCGAGGTCGCTGCGGGCGAGCCCGACGCGCACGTCGCCGACGTCGACCCCGAGCCGCACCCCTCGGGGAAGCCCCGGGTCCTCGTCCCGGTCGGCGGCATCTCGGTCAGCGGCGCCTCGGCCATCGGCCCCGATCATGCGGGGAGCGCCGCGGCGACCGCGTCGCGGACGGCGGAGAGCGCGTCGGGGATCCGTGCGGGTTCACCGCCGCCGCCCTGCGCCATGTCGGGCTTGCCGCCGCCGCGGCCGCCCATCGCCTCGGCGGCGGTGCGCAGCAGGGCCCCAGCGGCGAGGCCCAGGTCCCGCGCTGCAGCGTTGGTCGTGATGACGAGCGCGGCCCGGCCGTCCTCGTGCCCGGCGATGGCCACGACGGAGGGCGAGTCCTCGCCCAGGCGCGTGCGGAGGTCGAGCGCCAGGGTGCGCAGGTCGCCGGCGGCGATCCCCTCACCGGCGTCGTGCACGAGGAGTCGCGCTCCCCCGACGTCCGTGGCGCTGGAGGCGAGCTTCCCGGCCTCGGCCTGCAGCTGCTGGCCGCGCAGGGCGGCGAGCTGCTTCTCCATGTCCTTCATGCGCTGGGTCATCGTCTTCACGCGCTCGGGAAGATCAGCGGAGGAGCCCACCTTGAGCATCTCCGAGAGCTGGGAGACCAGGGCATGCTCCTGCGCCTGGAACCGGTAGGCCGACAGACCCACGAGGGCATCCACCCGCCGCACGCCGCTGCCGATGGAGGCCTCGCCCATGAGCTGAACCGTGCCGATCGCACCGGTGGAGTCGACATGGGTGCCGCCGCACAGCTCGCGTGACCAGTCGCCGCCGATGGAGACGACGCGCACGATGTCGCCGTACTTCTCGCCGAACAGCGCCTGGGCGCCGAGCGCCCGCGCCTCGTCGATCGGCATCTGCTGGTCGGTGACCGCGAGCTCGTCCTGGAGGAGCGTGTTCACGCGCCCCTCGATCTGCGCGAGCGCGCTGCGCGGCACGCCCTGCCCATAGCGGAAGTCGAAGCGCATGCGTCCCGGCGAGTTCTCCGAACCCGCCTGGGTGGCACCGTCGCCGAGCTCCTCGCGCAGGGACTGATGGACCATGTGCGTGGCGGTGTGCGCCCGGGCGATCGCGCCGCGACGCGCCACATCGATCGCGGCGACCGCGCCGGCGCCGATGTGCACCTCGCCCTCGACGAGCCGTCCGCGGTGGACCGGAAGGCCCTTGACCGGAGCCTGGACGTCGTCGACCTCGACGATGCCGCCGCTGGCCAGGGTGATGCGTCCCTGGTCGGCCAGCTGGCCGCCCATCTCCGCGTAGAACGGGGTCGAGGCGAGCACGAGCTCGACCTCCGCCGGAGCCTGCACCGAGTCCACCAGCGCACCGTCCACCAGGACGGACTCGACCGTGGTGGAGAGCGTCGACTCCGTGTAGCCGACGAAGGGCACGGCCTCGCCGCGCTCTCCCAGCAGCTGGTTGTAGAGCGCGGTGTCCGTGTGTCCGGACTTCTTGGAGGCGGCATCGGCCCGCGCACGCTCGCGCTGCTCGGACATCGCGGTGCGGAAGCCCTCCTCGTCGACGGTCAGGCCCACTTCCTGCGCCATCTCGAGGGTGAGGTCGATCGGGAAGCCGTAGGTGTCGTGGAGGCGGAAGGCATCGGGGCCGGCCAGGCTGCGGCCGCCCTCCTTCTTCACCGCGCCGGCGAACTGGTCGAAGATCGCCGTCCCGGTGACGAGGGTGCGGCGGAAGGCCTCCTCCTCGGCGTAGACGATCTCGCTGATCCGGCCGAAGTCCGCGGCGAGCTCCGGGTAGGACTCGACCATCGCCTCCTTGGAGACCGGCAGCAGGTGGGGCATCGACGGGTCCGCGTAGCCGAGCAGACGCATGGAGCGCACAGCACGGCGGATGATCCGGCGCAGCACGTAGCCGCGGCCCTCATTGCCCGGGCGCACGCCGTCGGACACGAGCATCAGCGCGCTGCGCACGTGGTCGCCCACGATGCGCAGGCGCACACTGTCCTCCTCGTCGGCGCCGTAGACCCGACCGGAGAGCTCCTGGGCCTTCTCGATCACCGGGAAGACCTGGTCGATCTCGTACATGTTCTGCTTGCCCTGCAGCAGATAGGCCACACGCTCGACGCCCAGACCCGTATCGATCGACCGCTGGTCGAGCTCGCCGAGCAGGGGGTAGTCCTTGCCCGTGCCCGGGCCGCGCAGGAACTGGTCGAACACCAGGTTCCAGATCTCGATGTACCGGTCCTCGGCGTCCGGGCTCCCGGGCCATTCGGGCACACGGCCGCTCGGGGCGTCGGGACCGTACTCGGGGCCACGGTCCACGTGCCACTCGCCGGTCGACCCCGCGGGACCGGGCTGACCGGTGTCCCAGCAGCTCTCCTCCCACGGCAGCTGCACGACCCGGGAGGGGTCCAGACCGATGACCTCGGTGACGTGCTGGTAGGACTCCTCGTCCTTCTCCCACAGCGTGAACCAGAGGGACTCGGGATCGAAACCGAAGCCCCCGTCGTCCTGCGGGGTGGTCAGCAGCTCCCAGGAGAAGTCGATGGCGCCCTTCTTGAAGTAGTCGCCGAAGGAGAAGTTCCCGGCCATCTGGAAGAACGTGCCGTGGCGCGTGGTGCGGCCGACGTTCTCGATGTCATTGGTGCGGATGCACTTCTGCACGCTCACCGCGCGCGAGTACGGGGCCTTCTCGGTGCCCACGATGTACGGGATGAAGGGGACCATGCCGGCGATCGTGAAGAGGATCGACGGATCGGACGACACCAACGAGGCGCTGGGGACGAACTCGTGCTGCTTCTTCGCGAAGAAGTCGAGCCAGCGACGATGGATCTCGGATGTGCGCATGGTCTGGTGAGGTCCTTCCGGGGAAACCTGGGGAGGGCGCGCAGAGGCGCCCGACGAGCTGAACGGACGCGAAGGCCCCGGTCAGGGTACCGGAGTACACCCGCCGGGGCCTTCGCGCCGCAGTGAGGAGAGGTCAGCGCGCGTAGTACTCGACGACCATCTGGACCTCGCAGGTCACAGGGACCTCGGCACGCTTGGGGCGTGCGACGAGCTGCGACTTGAGCTCGGGGAGCTCGACGGAGAGGTACGAGGGGACCGAGGCGAGAACGTCCGAGTTGCCGCCTTCGGCAGCGATCTGGAACGACTCCATGGCCTGGCTCTTGGGCTTGATCTGGATGGTCTGGCCCGGCTTCACGCGGAAGGAGGGACGGTCCACGATCTTGCCGTCGACCAGGACGTGGCGGTGCACGACGGCCTGACGAGCCTGCAGCGTGGTGCGGGCGAAGCCGGAGCGCAGCACGAGAGCGTCGAGACGCATCTCCAGCAGCTCGACCATGCTCTCACCGGTCAGACCCGGCTCCTTCTTGGCGTCCAGGTAGACGCGGTGCATCTGCTTCTCGCGGATGCCGTACTGAGCACGCAGGCGCTGCTTCTCCTTCAGGCGCACGGCGTAGTCGGACTCGGTCCGACGGCGAGCACGGCCGTGCTCGCCCGGGGGGTACGGGCGCTTCTCGAAGTACTTGACCGACTTCGGGGTCAGCGGGAGCCCGAGAGCTCGGGAGAGGCGCGCCTGGCGGCGCGCACGGGTGACGTTGGTCACGAGGTATACCTCTTGTTCGTGTGGTGAATCCAGTCATGCAGCCGCGGATTCAACGCCCAAGATTACCGCAGGTCGAGCATCGACTCAACGACCTGACCCGTCGGTGTGACCTCGAGTTCCTGTGGAGTGGCCCACAGAGCGGCCGCCAGAGCGGCTCACGCAGGGGCGCTCCGCCTCGTCCGACGAGCCCGATCAGGAGCCCTCGGCAGAGCGCAGGATCCGTCGCAGCGCTTCGACCCGTCGGCTGGTCTGGGCTTCGTTGCCGTGCCCCGTGGGGTGGTAGTAGTCCATCCCCACGAGATCGTCCGGCGCATACTGCTGCGCCACCACGCCGTGCGGCGCGTCATGCGCGTAGCGGTACTCGGTCCCGTGGCCGAGCTTCTTCGCGCCGGCGTAGTGGGCATCGCGAAGATGGGCGGGAACCCCGCTGCCCTTCCCCGCGCGCACATCGGCGATCGCGGCGTCCAGGGCCCGGTAGGAGGCGTTGGACTTCGGGGCCGTCGCGATGTGCACGACGGCCTGCGCGAGCGGGATCCGGCCCTCCGGCATGCCGAGCATCTGCACCGCCTGCATAGCGGCGACCGCGACCTGCAGCGCGGTCGGATCGGCCATGCCCACCTCCTCGCCGGCCGCGATCACCACACGGCGGGCGATGAACCGGGGGTCCTCCCCCGACTCGATCATCTGGGCGAGGTAGTGCAGGGAGGCGTCCACATCGCTGCCGCGCATGGACTTGATGAAGGCGCTGGTGACGTCGTAGTGCTGGTCCCCGGCGCGGTCGTAGCGCAGGGCGGCCCTGTTCACGGCCTGGGCGAGAGTGCCCGCATCGATCTCGCGCGACTCCTTCATGAGGGCGGCGGCCGCAGCGGCCTCGAGAGAGGTGAGGATCTTGCGGGCGTCCCCTCCTCCCAGCCTCAGCAGGGCCTCGCGGGCATCGTCGGTCAGGGTGACGGCCCCGCCGAGCCCGCGGTCATCCGCCAGCGCCCGGTCCACCAGGGTGTCGAGGTCCGTCCGCTCGAGGGACTCCAGGGTCAGCACGATCGAGCGGGAGAGCAGCGGCGAGATCACGGAGAAGTACGGGTTCTCGGTGGTCGCGGCGATCAGGGTCACCCAGCGGTTCTCGACGCTGGGCAGCAGGGCGTCCTGCTGGGACTTGGAGAAGCGGTGCACCTCGTCGACGAACAGGACCGTCTCGCGGCCGACGGTGCGGAGCCGGGAGCGAGCCTGGTCGACGACCTCACGGATGTCCTTGACCCCGGCGAGCACCGCGGAGACCTCGACGAACTCGCGGTCCCCGGACTGCGCCACCACATAGGCGAGCGTCGTCTTGCCGGTGCCGGGGGGACCCCAGAGGATCACCGAGCTCGGGGAGGTCCGGGAGTCGTCCGCCGCGACCAGTCGGCGCAACGGGCTGCCGGGCTCGAGCGCGGACTTCTGCCCGACGATCTCCTCGAGGGAGCGCGGGCGCATGCGGACGGCCAGGGGCGCCCGATGATCGACGTTGCGATCAGAGAGCGTGCGCGGCGCCGGCGCGTCTCCGCCGAGCGAGAAGAGATCCTCGTCCATGGTCCCAGCCTAGGCCGAGCCGCCGACGGTCCGGACGCACCGCGTCATGAGAGGGGGCCGAGCTCACGTGCCATCCGGCCGGGCCAGGACGGACCCTCGTAGATCATCGCCGTGTAGCCCTGCACGAGATCGGCGCCGGCCTCGAGGCGGGTGCGGACGTCCGCTGACGTGGTGACTCCCCCGCAGCTGATGATCACCGACTCGGCGGGCAGGGTCCCGCGCAGGAGCCGGAGCACCTCGAGCGAGCGATCGCCGAGCATCGGCCCGGAGAGTCCCCCCGCGCCGATCGCCTCGATGCGGGCACGCTCGGTCCGCAGCGACTCCGGCCGTGCGATGGTCGTGTTGGTGGCGATCACTCCGGCGAGCCCCACCTCGGTCGCGAGCTCGGCGGCGGCACGCACGTCGTCGTCGTGCAGGTCGGGCGCGATCTTCACCAGGACGGGCAGATCGCGACCCAGACGGCGCTCCGCCTGGCGGGCCTCGTCGAGCACGGCCTCCAGGATGGGTCGGAGCATGTCGACGGTCTGCAGGTCGCGCAGTCCCGGCGTGTTCGGGCTGGAGACGTTGATCGCCAGATAGCTGGCATAGGGGGCCAGGATGCGGGCCGAGAAGCGGTAGTCCTCGGCGGCGTCCTCGAGGGCCGTCACCTTGGACTTGCCGATGTTCACGCCGATCACGGCGCGCTGTCCCCGCTCGGTGCGGCGCGCGACGGCGAGTGACTTCGCCAGCGCCCCGGCGCCATGGTTGTTGAAGCCCATGCGGTTGATCAGGGCGCGATCCGGGATCAACCGGAAGGAGCGCGGGGCCGGGTTCCCCGGCTGCGCCTTCGCGGTCACGGTGCCCACCTCGACGTGGCCGAAGCCCATGTCCAGCAGTGCCAGCGGGATCTCGCCGTCCTTGTCGAAGCCGGCCGCCAGCCCCAGGGGACTGCGGTGCTCGACGCCCAGCACGCGCCGGGCGGGCCGCGGATCCCGCATCGGGTCGGGCGTCCTGAAGAGCGTGCGCAGGGCTGCGGGACCGCCGGGCAGGGAATGGGCCAGCCGCAGGGACCTCACGGTGAGACGGTGGGCCTGCTCGGCGTCGAGCCGGCTGAGGACATGCTGGAAAAGGGCCGCGTACGGCCCGCGCCGCGTGGTGGCGTGCGTGCTCTCGTGCAAGGTGTCGTTCGTGGTCACGGGGATACCGTACGCGGTCAGCGGGCGTCGTCCGCCGTCTGCGGCGCGCGGTGCCGTCCGCGGAGGAGGTAGACCAGGGCGATGACGGGCAGCAGCAGAGGCACGTACCCGTAGCCCTCGCCGAACACCGACCAGACGGAGGCGTCCGGGAACAGGGCCGGGTCCAGCAGGCTCAGCGTGCCCACGCCCAGCACGCCCACGAGTTCGACCAGGCACAGGACCAGGGCGATGCGCGAGCGCCTCCCGCCCCTGACCAGGGCGATGCTCACGGCGATGTAGGTGAGCGCGGCGGCCAGGGACAGCAGATAGGCGACCGGGGCGAAGGAGAAGTCCCGGAGCATCTGGACCACGCTGCGGGCCGTCGCCGCGGTGGCGAAGAGCGCATAGAGGATGATCAGCACCGCTTCGAATCCACGGCTCCCGCTGCGGGGGCTGCGGGAGCCCTGCGAGCTGCTGCCGGCGACTGTCGTCCCGAGGTCGGTGTCCCTGCGGGTGTCCCTGTCGGTCATGCGAAGCCTCCCGGCCAGATCTGATGGAGCCGCATCAGCAGCACCATGGCCACGAGCGAGACGACGGCGATGACGAGGCTCCCCCAGCGGCTGCGCTCCCACAGCGAGACCCAGCCGCCGCCGAGCACCATGGCGAAGCCGGTGAGGAGATAGCCGTACAGGGTGATCCGATCCTCGGGATGTCCACCGCCCAGGTCCCGCAGGCCGAGCGTGATCCCGAAGATCGCCCAGACCAGGGCCACCAGTGCGCAGGCACCGAGGAGGACCAGATCCGCGCTGAGGTCCCGCACGGCGTAGTAGATCCCCAGCAGTGCCGTCAGGGAGCACACCACCGACACCAGGATGCTCAGTGCCAGCATCGACCCGCCCGTCCTGTTCCTGTGTTCTCGCTCGCGTGAGCGCGCACGGCACCGTCGTCGACGATCCGACGTGGCTCCGTGGGGCGCGGACATCCGGTCCGGGCCGCCTCTACGATAGAACCATGCCCACCATTTCAGTGACCGATACATCCCTGCGCGACGTCGAGGCCGACGTCCTCATCCTGCCCCTCCTCCGCGGAGCGGGCGACGCCCCCTCGAGCGTGCCCGGCGCACCCGAGATCACCGAGGCCATCGCCGGTCTCGACCCCTCCGCCGCCCGCGGCGACGTGCACCGCATCCCTGCCTTCGGACTGACCGGAGCCGGCTCCATGCTGCTGGTCGGTCTCGGTGAGGAGGATCTCGCCGCGACCTCCGCCGAGGACCTCCGTCTCGCCTTCGGCGCGGCGACCCGAGCTCTGGCCGGCGTCGGCTCCGCCGCGATCGCCCTGCCCGGCGGCACCGCCGACCAGCTTGCCGCCGCCCTCGAGGGCGCAGCCCTGGGGGCCTACGCCTTCGTCGCACACAAGACCGCCACCGGTGGCCCGGCCCCCAAGGGCGCCCTCACGGCGGTCACCGCCCTGAGCTCCGAGGAGTCGGCAGCGGGCGCCGCCGAGCGCGCCACCGTGCTCTCCGAGATCGTCGATCTCACCCGCGACCTGGTCAACACCCCGCCGAACCTGCTCTACCCCGAGGAGTTCGCGCGCCGCACCCAGGAGCTCGTGGAGGGCCTGCCCCTCACCGTCACCGTGCTCGACGAGAAGCAGCTCGCCGACGGCGGCTACGGCGGCATCGTGGGTGTGGGCCAGGGGTCGACCCGTCCGCCGCGTCTGGTGCGCGTCGACTACGCCCCCCAGAGCGCCCGCAGCTCCGTCGCCCTGGTCGGCAAGGGCATCACCTTCGACACCGGCGGCATCTCGCTGAAGCCTGCCGCCGGCATGGACGACATGACCTCTGACATGACCGGCGCGGCCACCGTGCTCGGCGCGACCATCGGCGCCGCCAGGCTCGGCCTCGACGTCAAGGTCACCACCTATCTCGCGATCGCCGAGAACATGCCCGGTGGCGGTGCCCAGCGCCCCGGTGACGTGGTCACCATGCGTAACGGGAAGACGGTCGAGGTGCTCAACACCGACGCCGAGGGACGTATGGTCATGGCCGACGCCCTGGTCGACGCCGTGGCTGAGAAGCCGGATCTGGTGATGGACGTGGCGACGCTGACCGGCGCCGCCGTGGTGGCGCTGGGCAAGCGCACCGCCGCGGTGATGGGCACCGAGCTCGGACGCGACGTGGTCATGACGGCCTCCGGCACCACCGGAGAGCCCTTCTGGCCGCTGCCCTTCCCGGCGGAGCTGCGCGCTGATCTCACCGGCCGCGTCGCGGACCTCCGGAACATCGGGGACCGTCCCGGCGGAGCGCTCTCCGCGGGCGTCTTCCTGCAGGAGTTCGTGGGCGAGACCGAGTGGGCCCACCTGGACATCGCGGGCCCCGGCTTCGCCTCCGCCCCCCTGGGGTACATGGGCAAGGGTGCGACCGGTATGAGCGTGCGCACGGTCCTGCAGGTGCTCGAGGACCGCGCGGCGGCCTCCGGCGAGTGATCCTCGCCGCGCCACGGCATGGAACATCCCGTGGAGCGGGCCTGTCGGCGCCGCCTCGTGGCCTAGCATGGGACACGCAGGCGGCGCCGTCGGCCATCAGGGTCAGCGCGTGCTGCGGAGAAACGTACACACCGAGGAGCACACAGGTGGCTGACACATCCACTGACCAGTTCGACGTCGTGATCCTGGGCGGTGGCAGCGGCGGCTATGCGGCCGCGCTGCGCGGAGCCCAGCTCGGCCAGAAGATCGCCCTCGTGGAGAAGGACAAGCTCGGCGGCACCTGCCTGCACCGAGGCTGCGTCCCGACGAAGGCCATGCTGCACGTCGGCGAGCTCGCCGACGCCCCGTCCGAGGCCAAGGCCGTCGGCCTGGACCTCACCTTGAACTCCATCGATGCCGAGAAGGTCCTCGGCTTCAAGGACAAGATCGTCTCGCGCCTCTACAAGGGACTGCAGGGACTCGTGAAGTCCTCGAAGGTCGAGTACGTCGAGGGCTTCGGCCGCCTCAGCGGGCCGAAGACGGTCTCGGTCGAGACGGACGGCGGGACGCGCGAGCTCACCGCCAAGAACATCATCCTGGCCTCCGGGTCCTTCTCGAAGTCGATCCCCGGCATCGACCTGGGTGGTCGCTTCCTGGACTCCGAGACGGCTCTGCAGCTGCCCGAGGTCCCGAAGAACCCGATCATCCTGGGCGGCGGCGTCATCGGCGTCGAGTTCGCCTCGATCTGGAAGTCCCTCGGGGCGGAGTCGGTGACCATTGTCGAGGGCCTCCCCCACCTGGTCGCCAACGAGGACGAGTCGATCTCCAAGGCGCTCGAGCGCGCGTTCAAGAAGCGCGGCATCGCCTACTCGCTCGGTGTCTTCACCGAGAAGGCCGAGCAGAACGACAGCGGCGTGACGGTCACCCTCGCCGACGGCAAGGTCCTCGAGGGCGACTACCTGCTGGTCGCCGTCGGTCGCGGCCCGAACACCTCGGGCCTCGGCTACGAGGACCAGGGCATCGAGATGGATCGCGGTTTCGTGCTCGCGAACAAGGAGACCCTGGAGACCAACGTCCCCGGCATCTACGCCGTCGGCGACATCGTCCCCGGCCTGCAGCTGGCCCACCGCGGCTTCGCGCAGGGCATCTTCGCCGCCGAGCGCATCGCCGGCCAGAATCCCGCCCCGATCGTCGAGTCCGGCATCGAGCGCATCACCTACTGCGAGCCGGAGGTCGGTTCCGTCGGCCTCAGCGAGAAGCAGGCCAAGGAGCAGTTCGGCGAGGAGGGCGTCGAGTCCTACGAGTACAACCTCGGCGGCAACGGCAAGTCGCAGATCCTCGGCACCACCGGCTTCATCAAGCTCATCCGCGAGAAGGACGGGCCCATCATCGGCGTGCACATGATCGGGGCCCGCACCTCCGAGCTCATGGGCGAGGCGCTGCTGATGGTGAACTGGGAGGCCTACCCCGAGGATGTCGCCTCGCTGATCCACGGCCACCCCTCGCAGCACGAGGCCATGGGCGAGGCCGCCCTCGCCCTCGCCGGCAAGCCGCTGCACGCACACGCCTGAGTCCCCCAGAGGAGAATCCCCATGTCTGAAACCGTGAAGATGCCGGCTCTCGGCGAGTCCGTCACCGAGGGCACCGTCACCCGCTGGCTCAAGGCCGTCGGCGACACCGTCGAGGTCGACGAGCCCCTGCTCGAGGTCTCGACCGACAAGGTCGACACCGAGATCCCCTCGCCCGTCGCGGGCACGATCGAGAAGATCCTGGTCGAGGAGGACGAGGACGCCGAGGTCGGCGCCGATCTCGTCCTCATCGGCGATGGGTCCGGTTCCGAGGGGTCGTCCTCCGACGACTCCGGGGCCGACGCCGGAGAGTCCGAGGCCCAGCAGGACGAGCCCTCCGACAGCGGTGAGGACCTCGCCTCCGACGAGACCACCGCACCGTCCACCGACGAGGAAGCACCCGCCGGCGAGGACGAGAAGCCCGCCGATGCCGGCGCCGAGTCCGGGACCGCCGGGGGCGCGGCCTCCGGACAGGACGTCACGATGCCGGCTCTGGGCGAGTCCGTCACCGAGGGCACCGTCACCCGCTGGCTCAAGGCCGTCGGCGACACCGTCGAGGTCGACGAGCCCCTGCTCGAGGTCTCGACCGACAAGGTCGACACCGAGATCCCCTCGCCCGTCGCGGGCACCGTGCTCGAGATCCGTGTCCAGGAGGACGAGGATGCCGAGGTCGGTTCCGTGCTGGCCGTCGTCGGCGACTCCTCCGGGGCTTCCGCTCCGGCGGAGAAGCCCGCCGCCCCGGCCCCCGAGGCCGAAGAGAAGCCGGCCGAGGAGCCCAAGTCCGAGGACAAGCCCGCTGAGAAGCCGGCGGAGAAGCCCGCAGCGAGCGAGAAGACCGTGGCTCCGAAGGCACCGGAGCAGACGTCCCAGGAGCCGTCCGCTCCCGCTGCTGCCCCGGCACCCAAGGCTGCCGACTCCGTCACCGGCGCCGAGGCATCCGGCTATGTGACCCCGCTGGTGCGGAAGATGGCCGCCGATGCCGGCGTCGACCTGTCCTCCGTCGCGGGCACCGGTCTGGGTGGCCGTATCCGCAAGCAGGACGTGCAGAAGGCGATCGATGCGCAGAAGGCCGCTGCGTCGGCCCCTGCTTCGGCTGCTGCCGGCGCCCCCGCCGCGGCAGCGGCACCTGCCAAGGTCGAGGTCTCCCCGCTGCGCGGCACCGAGGAGAAGATGAGCCGCATCCGCAAGGTCACGGCCAAGCGGATGATGGAGTCGCTGCACGGGCAGGCTCAGCTGACCACCGCGGTCGAGGTCGACATGACCCGTATCGCGAAGCTGCGCGCCTCGGCGAAGGAGCCCTTCGCCCAGCGAGAGGGTGCCAAGCTCACCTTCCTGCCGTTCATCATGCAGGCGGCCGTCGAGGCTCTGAAGACGTACCCGAAGGTCAACGCCTCGATCGATGAGGAGACCATCAAGTACGCGGCCTCCGAGAACATCGGCATGGCGGCGGACACCGAGCGTGGCCTCGTGGTCCCGGTCATCAAGAACGCCGGCGACCTGAACCTGGCAGGCCTGGCCCGCCAGATCGGTGACCTCGGCTCCCGGGCCAAGGGCAACAAGCTCACGCCGGACGATCTGCAGGGTGCGACCTTCACGATCACCAACACCGGTTCGGGCGGCGCCCTCTGGGATACGCCGATCGTGCCGAGCCCGCAGGTCGCCATCCTGGGCTGCGGCACCATCACCAAGCGCCCGGCGGTCGTGCAGAACGCCGAGGGCGATGACTCCATCGCGATCCGCTCGATGATGTACCTGTTCCTGTCCTACGACCACCGCCTGGTCGACGGCGGCGACGCGGCACGCTTCCTCACCTTCATGAAGAAGCGCCTCGAGGACGGGGCATTCGAGGCCGAGCTCGGCCTCTGATGCCCTGAGCGGTTTCCTCTGGACAGCCGCTCACCCCGCAGAAGCCCATCGACGAGGGCCCGGCACCGTTCACGGTGCCGGGCCCTCGTCCGGTGATCGGCGTGCTCATCCCCGGGCAGATCCCGGGGTCGGCCTCGTGCTCTGCACCTTCCACCCCGTCCCGTCCCAACGGATCTCGAGCTCGATGCTCTCCTGCGCGGTGGCCGGGACCAGGCGCCGGGACCCGTCGGCCGCGACGAGCTCCGCCTCCTCGGAGGACGTCAGCACCCGCAGCAATGCCGTGCCCTCCGCCGTCGGCTCCTCCAGGACCTCCGCCTCGTGGATCACCGGGCCGCCTCCGTCGACGGTGTACCCCTCGTAGGCCGCACGCACCGCGATGTCGGCTGTCAGGGCGTCGCTCCCCGGTGTCGCGATGGGCTGCGAGGACAGCCCCGTGACATAGGCGTGGCGGGCCCCGGCGAGCTCTGCGGCCAGCGCCCAGGCATCGTCGATCGGCGGAGCGGGAGCAGTCGCTCCGTCGGCCCCCGTGGCCCAATCGCTCGGCTGGTGGCCCGTGGACGGCATGACGAGCCAGGTGCCGGTCCCGAGCACCGACCCCGCGAGCAGCACCGCGGCTGCAGTCGTCAGCACAGTGCGGCGCGACCGCCGGGCGAGCAGCGGCTCCCGCAGCCGAGGCAGGAACCGGCGGAGACGTCCACGTGTCTCCCGCGATCTGTCCGATGGACCCGATGGACCCGAGGGGCCGGATGGGATCGATGGGATCGATGGGTCCGGAGAGCGCTGTGCGGCCGGCGCGAGATGCTGTCCGGCACGGACCACGGGTCTCACGGCTGCCGGCTCGGAATGCCCCACGTCCCTGGGCGCGGGGATCGCGCCGGGCGTGCCGCGCGGAGCAGTGTCAGCGAGCTCCGCTGCCGGCTCGGCCCCCTCAGGGGCGAGTCCCCCGTACAGCCCGGCGGGACCCGGCTCCTGGATCCGTCGCCGGAGCGTCCGTTCCGAGTCGGTGAGCACGGAATCCACCCACCGCCGATCCGCCCTGCAGGACGCGAGATCGTCATGGGGCATCAGACCCCGCAGATCGAGCACCACGACGGTGCCGTCCTCCCGCAGGCCCACCCCCTGCCCGTCCTCCGCCCCGAGCACCCATCCCCGCTGGTGCAGGGCATCGACCAGCGCATCGAGCTGATCCCGGGCCCGTCGGGTCCCTGCGCGCTCCGCCGTGGCGGGCGTGCCGAACTCCGCCGCACGGCGCCCGCCCCGCGGATCCAGGGACGGTGCGGACTCCCGGACATAGCCGTCGTCCTCGATCGAGACGATGCCGGGAACCGCGAGAGCCCCGGCGACCTCGAGCGCCGCCAGCAGCTGCATCTCCGCCCGCACCCGGATCCGGCCTCCGGCGGTGAGCCCCTGCACCTTCACCGGAGCCCCGGCCCCGTGCGGAGGGAGGACCGTCTCCACCACGTCCACCTCCTCGCGCAGCCAGGACGGTGCGCTCACCGCTTGCTCGCCGGCCGCCCTCGCCGCGTGCCGCGGCCGCACCGGAGAGCCAGGCAGGGGTGACGGCCCCTGCGCGTACCGGGCTACGTCGAAGTCGTCCATGGTCGCAGTGAACCCCATCGCACGCGGACGCCCCGGTGGTCATCCACAACGCACTGGTGGGAGCCGGAGTAGCCTGAGCTCGTGCTCGATGTGATCCGACTCGGTTTCAGCGAATCCCTCCCTGGTGGCGACCGCCACGAGGAGTTCGGCCTGCCCGCGGGCCCGGTCGACTATCGCGCGGCGTGGGCGCTGCAGCGGAGCATCCACGCCGAGGTCGTGGCGGGGACACGTCCTGACACGCTGCTGCTGCTCGAGCACCTCCCTGTGTACACCGCCGGCAAGCTCACCGCGGAGCACGAGAGGCCGCGTGACGGCGCCGAGGTCGTGGACATCGATCGCGGAGGCAAGATCACCTGGCACGGCCCTCAGCAGCTCGTCGGCTATCCGATCGTGAAGCTCCCCATCCCGATCGATGTCGTCGGCTTCGTCCGGGATCTCGAACGGACCCTCATCGAGGTGTGCACCCGGCACGGCGTCGCAACCGTCCCGGTCGAGGGCCGCAGCGGGGTCTGGGTCGCGCCGGAGGGCGAGGAGGCACGCAAGGTGTGCGCCATCGGCATGCGGGTCTCCAAACGCGCCACGATGCACGGCTTCGCGCTGAACTGCGCCAACGACCTCTCCTGGGCGCGGAACGTGATCCCCTGCGGCATCGATGATGCCGGGGTGACGAGCCTCAGCCAGGAGGCGGGACGACGCATCGCCGTCGCCGATGTGGTCGACTCCGCGGCGGAGGCGATGACCGAACTCGTGGCGCACCGCACCTCCGCACACGCCGTATGAGGCGCCCCGGGCCCGAGGCGCTCGATAGACTTCCCGAAACGTCGAATGTAGGAGGCATGAGGGTGACCATTGCTCCCGAAGGCCGGCGCATGCTGCGCGTCGAGGCACGGAACGCCGAAGTTCCCATCGAACGCAAGCCGGAATGGATCAAGACGCGCGCCGTGATGGGCCCGGAGTACACCGCGATGAAGAAGCGCGTGCACGGCCAGGGACTGCACACCGTCTGCGAGGAAGCAGGGTGCCCGAACATCTTCGAGTGCTGGGAGGACCGCGAGGCCACCTTCCTCATCGGCGGCGACACCTGCACGCGCCGTTGCGACTTCTGCAACATCGCCACCGGCAAGCCGATGGCCGTGGACCCCATGGAGCCCTTCAAGGTCGCCCAGAGCGTCAAGGAGATGGGCCTGCGCTACTCCACGATCACAGGCGTGGCCCGCGACGACCTGCCCGACGGTGCCGCCGGGCTGTTCGCACAGACCTGCCGCCAGATCCACACCATGAATCCCGGGACCGGCGTCGAGCTGCTCATCGACGACATCAAGGGCAACGGCGAGGCGCTCGAGCAGGTCTTCGAGGCTCAGCCGGAGGTGTTCGCTCACAACCTCGAGACCGTCCCGCGGATCTTCAAGCAGATCCGCCCAGCGTTCCGCTACGAGCGCTCGCTCGACGTGATCACGATGGGCAAGGACGCCGGGATGATCACCAAGTCCAACCTGATCCTGGGCATGGGCGAGACCACGCAGGAGATCCTCGAGTCCCTCCAGCGCCTCCATGACGTCGGCTGCGACATCATCACCATCACCCAGTACATGCGCCCGTCGAAGCTGCATCACCCCATCGATCGCTGGGTGAAGCCCGAGGAGTTCGTCGAGCTCTCGGAGGCCGCCGAGGAGATGGGCTTCCTCGCCGTCATGGCCGGACCGATGGTCCGTTCCTCGTACCGCGCCGGGAAGCTGTGGGCGCAGTCGATGAAGAAGCTGGGACGCGAGATCCCCGAGAACCTGCGCCACCTGGACCAGAACCAGCCCGCCCGTCAAGAAGCAGCGAGCGTCGTCGCACGCCGCAACCAGGCCGCCGCGAGCTGACGCTCGCGCGCCCCCGAGAGGATCCCCCACACATGATGGCCCGCAAGAGCGAGACCAAACCCGCCAAGGGTGAGAAGAAGGCCGACGGCACGAAGAAGCCCGGTCGCTTCAAGCAGATGATCGAGGTGTTCAAGTACACCCAGGAGGTGGACCGCACCACCTTGCCGTGGATGATCGGTGCGCTCCTCGCGGCCGTCGTCGTCGGCGTGCTCGTGAGCTGGCTCGTGCTGAACAGCCCCTGGTACGGCATCTTCATGGGCCTGGCCGTCGGCCTGCTCGTGGCCATGCTGATCCTGGCCCGCAAGGCCGAGCGTGCCGCTTTCAGCCGCATCAAGGGCCAGCCCGGCGCTGCGCTCGCGGCGATGCAGTCGATCCGCCGTGGCTGGGACGTGGCCGAAGAGCCCGTGCAGGTCGATCCCCGCAGTCAGAAGATGCTGTTCCGCGCCTCCGGGCGTGCCGGCATCGCCATCGTCGCCGAGGACTCCTCGTCGCTCTCGATGAAGCTGCTCGAGAAGGAGCGTCGCAACATCCGGCGCGTGCTCCAGCACGACAACGTCCCGGTCCATCAGATCGTGGTCGGCGACGGGGAGGGCGAGGTGGCGCTGCACAAGCTGCCCAGCTACATGACCCGCATGAAGAAGACCCTCACGAAGGACGAGTCGGCTCAGGTCAGCAAGCGCCTGGCGGCGCTGCACCGCTCGATCCGCCAGTCCGTCCCCAAGGGCGTGGACCCCTCACGTGCCCGCCCCAATCGCAAAGCGATGCGCGGCCGCTGAGCCCACGCGCCGCTGCATGACAGTGCTGCGCGACGCTGTTGCTCGAAGCCCCTCGATCGGCCCGACGGCCGACGGGGGGCTTCGTCGTGCACGGCGTACGTGCCGTCCCGGCCTCTGGCCCCCGGCTCCCGGCTCCCGGCTCCCGAGTTTCAGGGCGTTCCGGAGCAATTGCGGACGTCACGGTCCAATTGTCGTGACCATTCCGTTACCTCCGTGACCTTATCGTGACATTTGCTGTCGATGCAGGTCAGGGAACTAATACGCAGGGTTGCATCATTGCCGACCGAGGGAATCAGGAGCGCGCAGACCGTCCGGGCCGCGTCGATGACGGGGCCCGTGATGACGTCTCCTGGGGTCAGATCCGGACCACCGCGGTGCCGGCGGCCAGGTCGTGCAGGGGCTGGGAATCGCGGGTCCAGACACAGGCCGGCAGCAGCAGGAGCATCGCTCCCGTGCGGGCCAGGGCGCGCAGCACCATCGGGGTGCGGCCCCGTACCGGGTGCACGCGGATCCGCAGGACGAACTGGCCTGGAGTACCGCCGAAAAGGGTCAGGAACAGGACGTTCACACTCACGAAGAGGAGCAGGTTGGCCAGGGCGTCGCCGTGGAACACGACGGCGGAGATGGCCATGCACAGGCCCCAGTCGATGAGCAGCGAGAGCGGACGGCGCCAGAAGGGGGCCACGGATCCCGGTCCGTCGGCGGGCAGTCCGAGGGAGGAGCCCTTGACGTAGTCCGGGGTGCTCGGGGCACCCTCCATCCAGGAGCCCAGGTCCTTGCGATCGATCACGGGTCGACCCTAGTGGGCGCGGCTGGGAGATCCAGGTTCCTCCCGGAGCCGGGTGCCGAACGGCATAAGCTGGACGCACCCGAGCCCCGGCCCGGACGCCCGGACCGCCGGGCTCTGCGGAGCTCGGCCCGGTGAACACCCCACGGGGACAGTCAGCACAACACGCGCCCCCACGGTGCGGATGGAGGAGATGTGTTCAACAATCCCAGCGAGGTCGTCAAGTACATCGAAGAGGAGGGCGTCGAGTTCATCGACATCCGCTTCTGCGATCTGCCAGGCATCATGCAGCACTTCAACGTGCCCGCCAGCACGTTCGACGAGGAGGCGATCGAGACCGGACAGCTGTTCGACGGATCGTCCATCCGCGGGTTCCAGGCGATCCATGAATCCGACATGAAGCTCGTGCCGGATCTGGAGACCGCCTACCTGGACCCGTTCCGCGAGCGCAAGACCCTCATCATCAACTTCTCGATCGTGGACCCCTTCACGGACGAGCCGTACTCCCGCGATCCGCGCACCGTGGCGTCGAAGGCCGAGGAGTACCTGAAGTCGACGGGAATCGCGGACACCGCCCTGTTCGCCGCCGAGGCCGAGTTCTACATCTTCGACGACGTGCGGTTCAAGACCGGAGTCAACTCCGGCTTCTACAGCATCGATTCCGACGAGGCCGTGTGGAACACCGACCGCGACGAGTCGGAGTTCGGCGGCAACAAGGGCTACAAGACGCGCCTGAAGGGTGGCTACTTCCCGGTTCCCCCGAACGACCAGATGGCGGATCTGCGTGACGAGATCTGTGCGGTCCTCGAGGAGACCGGCCTGCAGGTCGAGCGTGCCCACCACGAGGTCGGCACCGCGGGCCAGCAGGAGATCAACTACCGCTTCAACACGCTGCTGCAGGCGGCGGACGACGTCATGAAGTTCAAGTACGTCGTGAAGAACACCGTGTGGGATGCCGGCCGCACCGCCACGTTCATGCCCAAGCCGCTGTTCGGCGACAACGGCTCGGGCATGCACACCCACCAGTCGCTGTGGAAGGACGGCGAGCCGCTGTTCTTCGACGAGCGCGGCTACGGCGGTCTGTCCGACATCGCCCGCTGGTACATCGGCGGCATCATCGAGCACTCCCCCTCGCTGACGGCCTTCACCAACCCCACGGTGAACTCCTTCAAGCGTCTGGTGCCCGGCTTCGAGGCCCCCGTGAACATGGTCTACTCCGCCCGCAACCGCTCTGCCGCGATCCGCATCCCGGTCACCGGTGCGTCCGCGAAGGCCAAGCGCGTGGAGTTCCGTGCGCCGGACCCGTCGGCCAACCCGTACCTGGCGTTCGCCGCACAGCTGATGGCCGGTATCGACGGCATCCGCAACCGCATCGAGCCGCCCGAGCCGATCGACAAGGATCTGTACGAGCTGCCGCCCGAGGAGCACAAGCAGATCAAGCAGCTGCCCGAGTCCCTCGGCGCCGCACTCGACGCCCTCGAGCTCGATCACGACTACCTCACCGAGGGCGACGTGTTCCCCGAGGACCTCATCACGACCTGGATCGAGCTCAAGCGCACCACGGAGATCGATCCGTTCCGCTACCGCCCGCACCCGCACGAGTTCGAGCTCTACTACGACATCTGAGTCACCGGACTCTCTCGAGCCGCCTGAGCGATCCGGCATTTCTGAGACCTCCGCGTCCCAGCACTGTCGAGGATGGGCCCCTGTTCCGCAGCATCGCGGGGCAGGGGCCCATCCTGTCGGTTCGGTCCCGTTGCACGCGTGGTCAGTCCCTGACGGGGAACATCCTGTCTCCTCGCCGGATAGGGTCGCGGTATGACCGAGCACGAGGCGACCGACGGCGTGGACGACCAGGCCCCCGAGGTGTCGCACGCCGACCTCGCCCCGACCCCCTTCGCCGCCTCCCTGCGCTGGGCCGTCCATGCCCTCGTCTACCTCATGGTCATGCTGGTCACGGGGCTCGTGCTGGCTCCACCCGCGACCTCCCGCAGCTGGATCGTGGTCGCGCTGCTGGCCGTCTTCACCACCATCTACTCCATCGGCGCCCGGCGCGCACTGCGCCACCGGGCGGGACCCGAGGGATCCTGGAGCGCCCTGGCGTATCTGGCACCGAGCATCGTGGTCTGGGCAAGCACCTTCACCCTGGGGCCGGAGACGGTATGGGTGGCCTTCGGCCTGGACTTCGCCGTGCTCTACGCACTGCCGCTCGCCGGCGGGCTCGTCGCGCTCGCGGTCGTCACCGCCATCGCGGTGCTCGGATACACCGCGTGGTCCTCCGATCCGATGCCGGGGGAAGTGGCCGGCCCCATGATCGGGGCGCTGGTCGCACTCGCCGTGGTCATCACGGTCCGTGCCCTGCAGCGGGAGGTCGATCGCCGCACCCGCCTGGCCCGTCAGCTCGCCACCGCGCGGGACACCATCGCCGAGCAGACCCGTGCGGCGACCACTGCCGCCGAACGGGACCGGATCGCCCGCGAGCTCCATGACACGGTCGCGCAGTCGAACCTCTCGATCCATCTGCTGCTGGATGCCGCCGATGTCGCCCTGGACCGCGCGGACACGCAGGAGGCCCGCACTCTCGTGCAGGAGGCCCGCGCCGCCGCGGCCCGCACCGGCATGCAGACCCGCCGCTTCGTCGACGCCGCCGATCCCGAGATCCCTTCGGGCACCGCCCTGCGCGACGAGCTGCACCGCCTCGTGGCCGATGCCGGGCGGGTGGGCCGTTCGCAGGTCACCCTGCGGGACGAGATCACGGACCACGAGCTCGAGGCCCTGCCCCGCAGCACCGCTCGCGCCGTGCTGCGCCTGGTCGAGTCCCTGCTGGCGAACACGGTCCAGCACGCACAGGCCTCGCGCACGATGGTGACGCTCGAAGTCCACGACGGTGAGGTGATGCTGGACGTGGTCGACGACGGCCGCGGCTTCGTCCCCGAGCAGGTCGCGGGCTTCGGGCTGCGATCCGCCCGCGCGCGGGCCGCCTCGGTAGGTGGCACCCTGCTCGTCGAATCCACCCCGGGCAGCGGCACCGCCGTGCAGGTGGTCATGCCGCTCCCCCACTCTGTCCCTGCTCCTGAGGAGTCCGCATGATCCGAGTTCTCCTGGCCGATGACCATGCGATCGTCCGCCGCGGATTGATCGCCGTGCTCAGCGCCGAGGACGGCCTCGAGGTGGTCGCCGAAGCCTCGACACCGCAGGAGGCGGTGCTGCTGGCGCGTTCCACCACCCCGGACGTGGTGCTGCTGGACCTGCAGTTCGGGGTCGGCCAGGAGCGCGGCACCGACATCATCCCGGCGCTGAGCCAGCTGGTGCCGCCACCCACGGTGCTGGTGCTGACCACCTACGACAACGATCAGGACGTCACCGCCGCGATGGATGCCGGTGCCGGCGGCTACCTGCTCAAGGACTCCCCCGCCGACGAGCTGGTCTCCGCCGTGCGCCGTGCGGCCGACGGCGCCGGCACCGTCGATCCTCGGATCTCGCAACGGCTGCGGGAGCGGCGCACGGACACCGCGCTCAGCGCGCGGGAGCTCGAGGTGCTCACCCTGGTCGCGGCCGGACGCACCAACGCCCAGATCGCGAGCGACCTGTTCCTCTCCCAGGCCACGGTCAAGACCCACCTGGTGCATGTCTTCGACAAGCTGGGCGTCACCCGGCGCACCGAGGCGGTCGCCCGCGCCCGCGCCACGGGGCTGCTGCGACCCGAGTGATCTCGATGCCCGGCGCGACCGTCCGACCCGTCGTCCGAGCCGGTCGAGGCCGCGGGGCCGGGCCGGGCCGGACAGCCCCGGCGGATCATCCCGGTTCGCTCAGCCCAGTCCGTCCATCCCGCCCTTGGCCCGCAGCAGCGACAGCAGCAGGTCCTTGGGCCCCGAGCTCGCCTCGAGCGCGCACTCGTCGGGCTCGAAGGACCAGGCGCTGCGCAGGGCGCGGAACACCTCGAACTCGGCGTCCCCGGTGCGCAGCGGGACGGCCTGGTAACCGCCGGCCTCGGGCAGGTGGATGATGAACGCCCCCGTGAGCTCCGGCATCTCGCGCAGCGTGCCGTCGTCGTCCAGGAGCTCTTCGGCGCGGCACACCGCCACGCCCTGCAGCGCATAGTCGCCGCGCACCTTCTTGGACGTCTTGATGTCGGCGCTGAGCAGGGTGTTGCCGATCCGTACGATCGCATCGGTGGTGCCGGCGTAGCCGACGGTGTGGTTCACGACAGTCTGCTCGATCTCGACGAACTCGGGCTGATAATCCTCCAGGAACCGGCCGTAGCCGTCCAGGCGGATCCCGGCGCGTGCGATGAGCGCCTGCGGGTCCTTCTCCGTGGCGAATGCTCCCTGGGAGGCTCGCATCGAGTCGGCGAGCTCACCGATCTCGGCGTCGGAGGGCCGGGAGCCGCTGGTGCCCCACAGCTCACAGGCCGCGTGGACCAGAGTGCCGAAATCGGCGGTGGTGCGGGTGTACTCCGGGGCGGCCGCGGCGATGCGCTTCTGAGTGCCCCATCTGTCCCGCGAGACGCGGGAGATCTCGGCGGCGGCGCGATCAGGATTGCGATCCAGCCAGGAGTACATCTCCAGTGCCCGCTTCGAGGCCATGGTCGCGTACCAGCCCTGCAGGAAATCCTTCGCCCGCATCCCCGCCACGTTCGTGATCGAGGGGTACAGCAGCGGACCGTCGGGCTCGAGTCGGTACATGCGGCCGCGCGGGGTGTCGGCGCTGAGCTTCGGGGTGGTCATAGCTCCTCAGGAGGGTGCGAGGGCGTGCGGAGGCTGCACGGTGCACGGGGTGCAGGGACAGCGACCACGGTACGGCCTGCCGGGGTCTCCGCGGGGGCGCTGGGGACGGACGCGCCGCGCACGACGCCCACGTCACGGCGTGACGGGGTGCTCGGTCTCGTCGATCTCACTCCCCATCCCTGATCCCCCATTCCTCATTCCTCACTCCTCGGTGCCGAAGATGAGACGCTCGGCGATGATCCGGGCCCGCCTCGTGCGGCGCAGATACCGCTCCTCGAGGTCCGACGCCGTGCAGTCGTCGCCGTCGATCAGCCAGGCCAGGGCGCGCAGCTCGTTGCGGTCCGACGGGAGCACATCTCCCTCGCGTCCCTTCCACAGGAACAGGCAGCGGCGCACCTGCCAGCCCAGGTCCCACGCCTTGGTCAGCTCCCGGGCCTCGCGGCCCGAGATGAGCTCCGCCTCGGTGGCCGCCTGGAGCTGATCCATGGTCGACGTGGTGCGCAGGCCCTCGATCTCGTGCCCGTGCTCCAGGGCCAGGATCTGCGCGCTCCACTCGACGTCGGTCATCCCGCCGCGGCCCAGCTTCACGTGCCGGGACGGGTCGGCGTTGCGGGGCAGCCGCTCCGACTCCACGCGAGCCTTCATCCGAGTGATCTCGCGCCGGGCGCCCGCGTCCAGACCGCCTGCCGGATAGCGGTGCCGGTCCATCTCCTCCCGCAGCTCGGCGGCGATCGCCTCGGAGGCCACCACCGGCCGTGCGCGCAGCAGGGCCTGCTTCTCCCAGGTCTGGGCGTCCCGGCGGTAGTACGTCGTCCACGCCTCGATGCTGCGGGCCAGCGGGCCCACCCTGCCCTCGGGGCGCAGATCGGCGCTGACCTTCATGTCCGCCCCGGCGGCCGGGGCGTTGAGGATCCGCTGGGTCTGGGTCGCGACGGCGATCGCGATCTCCCCAGTGGCCGCGCCGGCGCCGCGGTCGAGCGCCAGGAACTGGACGTCCGCGTCGGAGGAGTAGCCCATCTCGCGGGCCCCGAAGCTGCCCATCGCGAGGATCGCCATCTCCACGCCGAGCGCGCGCGCCGGATCCGAGCGCCGCTCGCGCAGCCTCTTCGCGGTGCCGACGTCGACCACGTCCACCTCGTCCAGGGTCTCGGCGTCCTCATCGACCACGTGACGCTCGAGGGCGACGACGTGGAAGGCGACCAGCAGGCCCGCCTCGAGCACGGCCTCGGCGAGGTCGGTCAGTGCCCGGGCGACCTCGCGCGGGGACGACACCCCGGTCAGGTGCGCCAGGGCGATACGCAGGAGCTCGCGGCGCCGGGTCCGGCGCAGCACGTCCTGGGCGACCTCGACGGAGTCCACCCGGGAGATGACCGCGAGGAACTCGCGTCCCAGCACGTCACGGGGCAGCGGACGCAGATGTTCGTCCCGAGCCAGCCAGCGCACCGCGCCGGGGATCTTCTCGAGCTGCTCGCCGACGAAGCGGCTGGCCGAGAGCACCCGGGTGAGCCGCTTGGCGGCGAGTCCGGAGTCCCTCAGCAGACCGAGGTACCAGTGCTCCGACCCGATCTCGTCGGAGATGCGACGGAAGGCGAGCAGGCCCATGTCGGGATCGATCCCGTCGGCGAACCATTCGAGCATGGCGGGCAGGAGCTGGCGCTGGATCTTGGCGCGCCGGGAGATGCCCTCGGTGAGCGCGGAGATGTGGCTGAGAGCGCGGGTGCCGTCGCGATAGCCGATCGCGGCGAGACGGGCCTTCGCCGATTCCGGGGTCAGCGAGATCTGGCCGTCGCTCAGCTGCGACGAGGTCACCAGCAGAGGCCGGTAGAAGATCTCCTCGTGCAGCTGCCTCACCCGGCGGCGGGTACGGCTGTACTGCGTGTCGAAGTCGTTCCGGCTCAGACCCATCGTGCGGGCGAGGCGGCGCAGATCCGCCGCGGAGGTGGGCAGCACCTGGGTGCGGCGCAGCCGATGCAGCTGCAGGCGGTGCTCCACGCAGCGGAGGAACCGATAGGCGTCGTCCATCTCCGCCACGTGGTCGCGGGAGATGTACCCACCCTCCCCGAGCCGGGCCAGGGCCTCGAGGGTGGATCGGCTCTGGAGCCGGTCATCGGTGCGGCCGTGGACCATCTGCAGCAGCTGCACGGTGAACTCGACGTCCCGGAGCCCGCCGGGACCGAGCTTGATGTTGCGGTCCACCTCGCCGCGCGGGATGTGCGCGACGACGCGACGCCGCATGGCACGGGTGTCCTCGACGAAGCTGTCGCGGGTGGAGGCCTGCCAGATCCAGGGTTCGACGAGCTCCTCGAAACGCGCGCCGAGCTCCGCATCACCGGCAGCGGCGCGGGCCTTGAGCAGGGCCTGGAACTCCCAGGACTTCGCCCACTGGTCGTAGTAGTGCGCATAGGAATCGATGGTCCGCACGAGCGGGCCGTCCTTGCCCTCCGGGCGCAGGTTCGCGTCGACCTGCCACAGGGACCCCTCCGAGGTGCGGTCCGAGCAGGCCCGGGCCAGCTCCCGGGCGAGGGCCGATCCGATGACGACGAGATCCTCCTCGTCCGCCGCGGTCCCCGAGGCCGCGTCCTGGGCCGGGGCGACCACGTGCATGACATCGACATCGGAGATGAAGTTGAGCTCGCGGGCGCCCGTCTTCCCCATCGCCATCACGGCCCAGCGAACCTTCTCGTGCCCGTCGACCGCTGCCCGGGCGATCGCCGAGGCGGCGTCCAGCGCGGCGTCGGCGAGATCGCTGATCGCTGCGGACACCTGGGGCTGCAGCGCCATCGGGGACGGTGCCATGACATCCGCGGCGGCGATCTGCACCAGGCGCTCGTGGTAGGCGATGCGCAGGGCATCGCGCATCTCGCGGGCGCCCTCCCCCGCCACCGGGAGATCGGCCGACGGGTCCGCGCCGACGGCCTCCAGCAGCATCTCGCGGACCGTCGCCGCCGGCAGGGCCAGCTGGTCGTCGCCGTCACGCAGCGCGTCGAGCCGCTCGGGATGGCGCGCGAGGAAGTCCCCAAGGGCGACGGACGTCCCCAGCAGACGGATCAGGCGCTCCCCGTGGCTGCCCTTCGTGCCGACGGAGGCGAGGAAGTCGTCCATCAGCGCCGACTGTCCGCTCTCCTGGGCGGACTCCGCCAGGCGCAGCAGCCCGAGCACGGCGTCGTCGCCGTCGGCCGTCGCGCCGAGGCGCGCCGGTCCCCCCGGTCCCAGCGCGGCGAGCACGGGGTCGGCGAGGAACCGGTGGACCCGGTCCGTGCTGCTGAATCCCAGCCGGGCGAGGGCGCCGGTCGTGGTGGGCGGTTCCGTCGTCATGTGCGCTCCCTCGGGGTCAGGTGCGGGCAGGTGCGGGCAGGTGCTCCCGGGGGCTCAGACCCGGCTGAAGGTCGAGGCCAGCTCGTGGTCGGTCACCTGTTCGCGATACCGCTCCCACTCCTGCTTCTTGTCGCGCAGGAAGAACTCGAAGACCTGCTCGCCGAGCGTCGCCGCCATCAGCTCCGAGCTCTCGAAGTTCTCCAGCGCACGGAACAGATCGGTGGGCAGCGGTTCGATGCCCATGGCACGGCGCTCGCGCTCGGAGAGGTCCCAGACCGCGTCCTCGGCGCCCTCGGGCAGCTCGTACTCCCCCTCGATGCCCGCCATCCCGGCGGCCAACAGAGCGGCGAAGGCGAGATAGGGGTTGGCGGCGGAGTCCAGCCCCCGGAACTCGACACGGGAGCTGGTGCCCTTGGTCGGCTTGTGGAACGGCACCCGCACCAGGGCGGAGCGGTTGTTGTGGCCCCAGCAGATGTAGCTCGGGGCCTCCTGCGCGCCCCACAGGCGCTTGTAGGAGTTCACCCACTGGTTGGTCACCGCGCTGTACTCGGGGGCGTGGCGCAGCAGTCCCGCGATGAACTGCCGACCGATGCGGGAGAGGCCGTACTGGGCACCCGGCTCGTGGAAGGCGTTCTTGCCGCCTTGGAACATCGACAGGTGGGTGTGCATGCCGGAGCCGGGCTGGTCGATCATCGGCTTGGGCATGAAGGTCGCGACCTGCCCCATCGACAGCGCGACCTCCTTGACGACCGTGCGGAGGGTGACGATGTTGTCCGCCGTGGTGAGCGCGTCGGCGTAGCGCAGGTCGATCTCGTTCTGGCCGGGCCCGTTCTCGTGGTGGGAGAACTCCACCTGGATGTTCATCGCCTCGAGGTGCTCGATGGCGGCGCGCCGGAAGTCCTGGCCCTGCCCGCGGTGCACATGGTCGAAGTAGCCGGCGCTGTCGATCGGTCGCAGCTTCTCGCCCTGCCGGTACGGCTCCTCGAAGAGGTAGAACTCGATCTCGGGATGGGCGAAGAACTCCAGGCCCTTCTCCTCGGCGCGGGCGAGCGCCTCGCGCAGCACACGGCGCGGGTCCGACGCCGCCGGTTCGCCGTCCGGGGTGAGGACGTCGCACATCATCCGGCCGGTCGCATTGGTCTCGCCGCGCCACGACAGCAGCTCGAACGTGCCGGGGTCGGGGCGCAGGATCATGTCCGACTCGTAGCTGCGGGTGAGCCCCTCGATCGTGGAGCCGTCGATCCCGATGCCCTCGGTGAACGCCGCCTCGAGGTCCGACGGGGAGATCGCGATGGACTTCAGCGTCCCCGCGATGTCGCAGAACCACAGGCGGATGAACCGCACGTCGCGATCGGAGACCGTTCGGATGACGTCGTCGTGGAGATGTTCCATGCGCCCAGTCTGCCTCAGGTCGTGCCCGCCGACGACAGCACGACGCCCCGACATCCGCAGCGGATGTCGGGGCGCGACGCGGTGATCCGCGATGGATCACATAGGAGCCTGGACGTACCACTCGCCGTCATCGGCCTTGATCACGTTCATACCCATGTCGGTCCCGGCCACGGCGACGGCCGCAGTCCCGTCGCCGTTGTCCGTCAGCTCGACCATGGAGGCGTCGAAGGCGTCGAACATGCCCGGCTCCAGCTGGATCCCCTGGGCCTCGAACCCGGACTCCAGTCCCGGCGCGCACCCGGTCACGAACTCGTCGCTGGGTGCGCCCTTCGTCGTGGGGTCGTAGATCATCTCGCAGGCGCCGGTCGTGTCGTCATCGAGCACCTGGAGGAATTCGACGAACATCTCGCTGCCGGCCGTCAGATCCTCGTCGCTCAGCTCGCCGGCGGCCGCCGCGTCTCCTCCGCCGTCCGACGCCGCAGATCCCGCACCGGCGGCCTCGGTGTCGCCGCCCGCATCGGAGGCACCGGCGCTGCCGTCGTCCTCGGCTGCTGCACCGTCGTCCTTCGCGGCGCCGTCATCCTCGGCGGGCTGCTCCTTCTCGTCGGCGGGCTTCTGCTCGCCGTCGTCGCCTCCCCCGAGCAGACTTCCACAGCCCGATGCGCCCGCGACGATGGCGAGAGCTCCCAGACCTGTTGCCGCGCCCCGCACTGACTTGCGCATGATCGACGTCATGTTCGTTTCCTCCCTCTCGACGCCGGCACTGATACCGACAAGGGAAAACTTTGGCACGGAGGACCCATGGACTGCCAGGGGGAGAACTCCCCATCACCGCTAGGCTGGGTCCGCGCCGGATCCGCAGGTCCCGCTCTGGCAGCTCGTCCACGCGAGGACCGCAGGACGTCCGCATCACCCAGCCACCCGCCCAGGAGCACATCGTGAGCACCCCCTCCGGCACCGGTCCCGTCGGCCCGGCCAAGGTCCGTATCCGTCATCTGCACGACGCCAAGGATCGCGGGCGTCCCTTCTCGATGCTGACGGCCTACGACCAGTACTCGGCCCAGGCCTTCGAGGCGGCCGGGATCGACGTGCTGCTGATCGGTGACTCCGTGGGCACCACGGTGCTCGGCCATTCCTCGACCACCGGGACCACGCACCAGGACATGCTCACCTTCACGGGTGCCGTGGCCCGCAGCGTGCACCGCCCGCTGATCGTGGCGGACCTCGCCTTCGGCACCTACGAGACCGGTCCGGCCGACGCCGTGCGCCATGGCGTCGACCTGATCCGCGCCGGCGCGGAGATGGTCAAGCTCGAGGGCGGGCGCGCGATCGTCCCGCAGATCCGGGCGCTCGTCGAGGCCGGCATCCCTGTGATGGGCCACCTCGGGTTCACCCCGCAGTCCGTCAACGCGCTCTCCGGTCACCGGGTGCAGGGCCGAGATGCCGCCGGCGCGGACCAGCTCGCCGAGGACGCCCTGGCGATCCAGGAGGCCGGAGCCTCGGCGATCGTGCTCGAGCTCGTCCCCGCGCAGGTCGCCGCCCGCATCACCGAGGTCGTGCAGGTCCCGACGATCGGCATCGGGGCAGGGCCCTCCTGCGACGGCCAGGTGCTCGTGTGGCAGGACATGGCAGGACTGTCCGGTTTCCACGGGAAGTTCGTCAAGGCGTTCGCGGATCTGCGCCGCGACCTCACGCACGCCGCCGAGCAGTACCGGGTCGAGGTCGCCGAGGGCACCTACCCCGGCCCGGAGCACTCCTTCGACTGAGCGGCTCCGGGCCCGGGCGTGCCGTGTGATGCTACGCCTCGTCGGCGCCCTCCCAGGCGTCGTCGTCCTGCTCCCACTTGTCGTTGCGGGCCGCAGCGATCTTCAGCGCCTTCTGGGCCTCCTCGCGAGAGGCGTAGGGGCCCATCAGGTCCGTCACCGGCGATTGCCGCCCCTCCTCCACGTCGCCCGTGCTGAGGTTGTAAAAGAACTCCGTGCCGTCGGTCACGTCGGTCTCCTTCCGCGTCGATGAGAGACTGGTGGGTATGACTGTAGAGCAGGTGTGGTTCCGTCCAGAAGGCCGCGACGAGCTGGTGCCCGGCACCATCGGCCCCCGACGCACGGTGCCCGCGCGCATCGAGCGCCCCGAGTACGTGGGCAAGGACGAGGCGGTCTCCGACTCCGGCCCCCGCGTCCAGACCCCCGAGATCATCGAGCGGGTGCGCGAGGCGAGCCGCGTCGCGGCCCTCGCCCTCCAGGCCGCCGGTGAGGCCGCCGAGCCCGGCGTCACGACCGACCACATCGACGCCGTGGTGCACGACGTGCTGGTCGAGAACGGTGCCTATCCCTCGACGCTCGGCTACCTCGGCTTCGAGAAGTCGTGCTGCACGAGCCTGAACGAGGTGATCTGCCACGGCATCCCCGACTCCACCATCATGCAGTCCGGGGACATCCTCAACGTCGACGTCACCGCCTTCCTCCACGGCGTCCACGGCGACACCAACGCCACCTTCGCAGTCGGGGACATCGATCCGAGGGCGCAGCAGCTGATCGATATCTCCCATGAGGCGATGATGCGCGGGGTGAAGGTCGCCAAGCCCGGCCGCCAGGTCAACGTCATCGGTCGCGTGATCGAGAAGTTCGTGGCACGTCACGGCTACGAGTCGGTGCAGGACTACACCGGCCACGGCGTCGCCGAAGGCTTCCACAACGGCCTGATCATCCCCCACTACGACTCGGCCCCGATGTTCGACGACGTCATCGAGGAGGGCATGACCTTCACGATCGAGCCGATGGTGACGATCGGGTCGCAGGCCTGGGAGCAGTGGGACGACGGCTGGACCGTGGTCACGAAGGACCGCTCCTTCACCGCTCAGTTCGAGCATACGATGCTCATCACCGCGGAGGGTCCCGAGCTGCTCACCGTCGTCTGAGTCGGGCGCTCACCGGGACGCCGCCCGGCTTCCGGACCCCTGCTCCGCGGCACCCGGCCGCCCGGTATCGTGGACGCACCGTAGGTGCCCCGAGGACGGGGCGCTCTGCCGGGCGGTCCCTCCGCCCGGTTCACCGCGATCAGGAGTGGCGATGTCCAAGGCGAAGCACCGCACAGCGTTCGGGATCGACATCGGCGGGAGCGGCATCAAGGGCGCGCCCGTGGGTCTCAAGAAGGGTGATCTGGCTGCGGACCGGGTCCGTCTGACGACCCCGCAGCCGTCGACACCCGACGCGGTCGCCGACACGGTCGCCGAGCTGATCAGCTCCTTCGACATCGCCGACGGCATGCCGGTGGGCGTGACCTTCCCGGCCGTCATCCAGAACGGCGTCGCGCTCACGGCGGCGAACGTCGACGACGCCTGGATCGGGACCGACGTCGATGCCCTGCTGACCGAGCGCACCGGCCACGACGTCTTCGTGGTCAACGACGCCGACGCCGCGGGGATCGCGGAGATGGAATTCGGTGCCGGCCGCAACTCGTCCGGGGTGGTTCTGGTGATCACTCTGGGCACCGGAGTGGGCAGTGCGATGTTCGTGGACGGGAAGCTGGTCCCCAACACCGAGCTCGGGCACGTCCTGCTCCACGACGACGACGCCGAGAAGTACATGGCCAGCTCCATCCGGGAGAAGGAGGATCTGGACTGGGAGACCTGGGGCGGGCGCCTCCAGGAGTACTTCTCCCACATCGAGTTCCTCTTCTCCCCGACCAGGATCATCGTGGGCGGCGGCGTCTCCAAGAAGCACGAGAAGTTCCTGCCCCTGCTGGATCTGAAGACCGAGATCGTGCCGGCCGAGCTGCGCAACGAGGCCGGGATCATCGGTGCCGCAGTGCTCGCCCGCAAGGAGCAGAAGGCGCTGGAGAAGGGCGAAGAGGGCACCGAGGACAGGAAGCCCAAGAAGCACAAGAAGTCCGAGAAGGACACGAAGAGCTCATCGAAGTAGCTCATCGAAGGAGGTCCTCGAGGGAGGTCCTCGCCGCGAGGAGTCCCCGCTGACCCGGGTCGCGCACGGATGCGCGGCCCGGGTCAGGACGTGGGGCGGACCAGTCGGCCTGTAAGCCGGGTTCTGTTATCGGCAGCCATCCATCTCGCATCGCCGTTGCCGACGACCTCCAGCGGTCTACCCGGGAACTCGGGCCGGCGCCCTCGAACATTCCCTGTCTGACCTTGCTCCCGGTGGGGTTTACCGTGCCGACCTCGTCACCGAGGCCGCGGTGGTCTCTTACACCACCCTTTCACCCTTACCGCCTGTGCCCCGAGGGGCGCAGGCGGCGGTCTGCTCTCTGTGGCACTGTCCCGCGGATCACTCCGGGTGGGCGTTACCCACCACCGTGCCGGATGGAGCCCGGACTTTCCTCGGCCCCGGGGAGTGAGCCCCGAGGACGCGACTGCCCGGCCGACTGGTCCGCCCCGGAGTCTACGCCGATCGGCACCGTCGGCCGTCATCACGACCGACGCCGTCACCGCTCTGACGTGCCGAACGTCTCGCGGGTCAGGGATCGCGGAGCACCTGGGCGCGGCCGAGAATGGTGGGGTGCTGATCCTGCTTCCCCCCTCGGAGACCAAGACCCGCCCAGCGCCCGCGGAGGCCGCACCGCTCGATCTCGACGCGTTCGGCCTGCCGGACCTCGCTGACTCCCGCCGCATGATGCTGCGCGCCGCTGTGCGCACCGCCGAGGCCCGTGGCGGTGCGGACAAGCTGGGCGTCCCGGCCTCCTCCCCCGAGCTCGTGGCGCGCATGGCGCAGGTCGAGCAGGAGCCGGCAGCCGCGCCGCTGAGCGTGTACTCCGGGGTCCTCTACGACCAGCTGGACCCCTCTCGCGCTCTCCCCGACGACCGACGGGTCCTCGTGCAGAGCGCGCTGTTCGGGCTCGTGGACGCGGCGACCGATCGGATCCCGGCCTACCGGCTCTCGGCCGCGTCGACGGTGTCGCGCCTGGGCAAGGCAGGATCCTGGTGGGCACCCCGCCTGAAGCCGGTGGCCGCACGGCTGCGCACCGAGCTCGCACAGAGCGGCTCCCCGCTGGTCGTCGACAGCCGGTCCGGTTCCTACCGCTCGATGATGTCGATGCGCAGCGGGGCCGGCGTGCGGGTGCTCGAGGTGTCCCCGGTGCAGGAGCGCGGCGGGGTGCGGAAGGTGATCTCGCATGACGCGAAGCGGTACCGCGGACTGGTCACGCGCGCCCTGGTGGATGTCGAAGGCACCCCGACGACCGCCGACGAGGTCGTCGACGTGGTCCGTGCCGCATTCGGCACCGGGCTCCAGGTCGAGCTCGACGGGGATCGGCTGGTCGTCGTGGACCGGGTGAGCTGAGAACGGTCGGGCGGGGCCGGCTCAGCCGGCGCGTCCGCTCCACGGGTCGGTCATCTGCTCGCTGATCAGCACCTCGAGGTCCGGGACGGTCTCCGCGAGCAGCTCCTGTGCGAGCGGCAGCCAGAGCGCCTCGCTCGCCGCATGCGGGACGTCCACGAGCGCGGGCACGGCGCGGTGATCCGCAGCGGCTTCGAGATGCTCGAGGGCGGGATGGTGCCGCAGGTCCGAGGTGATGTTTGCATCGACTCCGGCGGCGACGGCGGCCTCGAGGAAGGAGTCCCCGGCGCCGGGGCACACGGCCACCGTGCGGACCTCTCGTCCGGGATCCCCCGTGTGCAGGATGCCGCGCGCTGTGGCCGGGACGAGGCCGGCGACCGCGGAGGTCAGGGCTGCGACGGTGGTCGGGGCCGGAAGGGCACCGACCGCGCCGAGTCCGAACAGCGCCGATCCATGAGCGCCGTCGTCGGCCGCGCGGCCCGGGACCAGCGGGCGGGCATCGCGCAGGTCGAGCGCCCGGATCCAGGCACCGACGGTGCCACGGGTGGACCGGTCCACATTGGTGTGCCCGCACCACAGGGCGGTGCCGGCCCGCAGCAGGTCGGTCACCACCGCACCCTTGCCCTGATCGGCCGGCAGGAAGCTCGCGCCCCGCAGCAGCAGCGGGTGATGGGTGATCAGCAGCTGCGCGCCGCGGTCGATGGCCTCCCGGGCGACGGAGACGGTGGGGTCCACGGCCAGCAGCACCCGGCTGACGTCGGCGGTGCGCTCCCCGAGCACCAGGCCCACGCGGTCCCAGTCCTCCGCCCAGGCGAGGGGGAAGGCCTCCTCGAGGATCCCGGTGACGGAGCCGACGCTCGCTGTGTGATCGGGCATCACGCCTCCAACGTCCGGA
This sequence comes from Brachybacterium sp. 107, assembly GCF_052379725.1. Taxonomy (NCBI): domain Bacteria; kingdom Bacillati; phylum Actinomycetota; class Actinomycetes; order Micrococcales; family Dermabacteraceae; genus Brachybacterium; species Brachybacterium sp. 107. The sequence continues at coordinate 408,752 of NZ_JBQSYW010000002.1, forward strand.
GCTCGACGAGGGCCGCCTGGTACGCCTTCCAGGGCATGAGGACGCATTTGACCCGGGCCGGGAACTTCGCGGCGCCCAGCAGGGCAACACCGTCGCCGATCAGGTCCTCGTCACCCTCGATCCGACCGCGTGAGCCCATGGCGGCCTCGAAGTGCTCGCGCACGGGCTCCACCTCGGCGACGGTCCGTCCGATGAGGAGGTCCGCCATGATCGACGCCGCGGCGCGGCTCATCGCGCAGCCGATCGCGTCGTAGGAGAGGTCCTCGATGCGCTGCTCCTCGCCGCGTCCGGAGAGCTGCAGGCGCAGCGTGATCTCGTCACCGCAGGTGGGGTTCACGTGATGGACCTCCGCCTGGAACGGCTCACGCAGCCCCGCGTGCAGGGGTCGTCGGTCGTGCTCGATGACCAGCTCGGTGTACAGGGAGTTCAAGGCAGAGCTCATGCGAACGCTCCGAAGAAGTCGGCGGTGTGCGCGACGCCCGCGATGAGGGCGTCGACCTCCGCAGCGGTCGTGTGGACGGAGAAGCTGGCCCGTGTGGTGCCGTGCAGGCCGAAGCGGCGGTGCAGCGGCCACGCGCAGTGGTGACCCACCCGCACCTCGAGGCCGAGCGAGTCGAGCACCTGGCCGACGTCGTGGGGGTGTCGACCGGCGAGGTCGAAGGACACCGCGCCGGTGCGCTCCGGACCGGCCGCCGGGCCGATGATGTGCACGCCGTCGATGCCCGACAGGCCGCGCAGCGCACGGTCGGTCAGCGCCCGCTCGTGCTCGGCGATGGCCCCCATGCCGAGCGCGGAGAGATAGTCGCACGCCGCCGCCAGACCGACGGCCTGGCTGATCGGCGGGGTGCCGGCCTCGAAGCGGGCGGGCGGCTCGGCGTACGTCGAGTGGTCGAGATGGACGATCTCGATCATCGAGCCGCCGGTGAGGAAGGGGGGCATCGCCGCGAGGTGCTCATAGCGGCCCCACAGCACGCCGATGCCGGTGGGTCCGAGCATCTTGTGCCCGGACAGCGCCACGAAGTCGACGCCGAGCTCGGCGACGTCGAACGGCATGTGCGGCGCCGACTGCGCGGCATCCAGCACGGTGAGCGCGCCGACGGCCCGAGCGGCCTCGACCAGCCGCGCGACCGGGTTGACGGTGCCGAGCACGTTGGACTGGTGGGCGAAGGCCACCACCCGGGTCCGTTCGGTGAGCAGCGACTCCAGGTCCGTCAGATCCAAGGTGAAGTCATCGGCCATCGGGATCCAGCGCAGCGTCGCCCCGGTGCGCCGGGCGAGCTCCTGCCAGGGCACGAGGTTGGCGTGGTGCTCCATCTCGGTCACCAGGATCTCATCGCCCTCGCGCACCCGCAGATGCGCCGGGGTCGAGGCGTCACCGTTGCCCAGGGAGTACGCGACGAGGTTCAGCGCCTCCGTGGCGTTCTTCGTGAAGACGACCTCATCGGGCGAGGGGGCGCCGAGGAAGCGCGCGACGGTCTCCCGCGAGTCCTCGTAGGCATCTGTCGCCGCCGACGCCATCCGGTGCGCACCGCGTTTGACGGCGGCGTTGTCGTGGGTCAGATAGGCGACCTCGGCGTCGATGACCTGACGGGGGCGCTGCGAGGTGGCGCCGCCGTCGAGGTAGATCATCGGGGTCTCCGGATCCAGCATGCGGCCCAGGATCGGGAAGTCAGCCCGGATCGCCTCGCTGTCGAACGGTCTGCTCGGTGCACTCACCTGCGCGGTTCCTCCTCCATGCGATGCCGCTCGCGGGACTCTGACCAGGTCCGGAAGGAACTGCTCGGCCCGCGCGCGACGCTGGTGCCAGTATAGGAACCGTCCAGGCTGCGCCGGGCGGCCGTGAGACGCTGTCCACACCCGCCCCTGGCACCTGTCCGCACCGGTCCCGCTCATTCTCGGAGGTTGCGCCATCGACACCCTGATCCTGCTCGCCTTCGGCGTCGCCACCGTCGGTCTCCTCGCGGTCGCGATCTACCGGATGATCGCGCTGCGCCGACGCACCCGCGACGAAGCCCGCGCGGCCGGGTTCCCGTCCGGCGAGATGCCCCGCACCGACGAGCAGAAGGCCCGGGACGGGCAGACGGCGAAGATCTGGGGCTGCCTCGTGCTCCTGGTGCCGTGTGCATTGGTACTGCTGTACGTCGTCTCCCGCTGAGCGAGGCGGGCACTTCCCGACGACGCGCGCAGCACCGGGCAGCAGCGCCTGCCTTCTGTCCCGCCCTCGGCTCCACGATGCGAGAAGACCCCTGCTCCAGCACTCCCGGTGCGGATCAGGGGCCTTCTCGAGGGTGGGTCGTGAGGGGCTCGAACCCCCGACCTCCTGGGTGTAAACCAGGCGCTCTGACCAACTGAGCTAACGACCCGAGCGGGGCTGGACGCCCCTCATCCTCCGCAGGCGGAGGGCCGGCACCTCGCACACGAGGTGCCGATCGTGCGTGAGATCAGTTGGTGCGGCTCGCGAGGCGCGTGCCGGTCCAGTCCTGGGCCAGGCTCACCGTGCTCATCACGCGGAGACCGGCGGTGCCGGCGCTCTCCTGGATGTCCGCCGGGGCGACGTGCCCGTCGCGACCGGCCTTCGGCGTGAGCACCCACACGGGGGCTCCGGCCGCGAGGGTCGTGAGGGTGTCGACCATGGCGTCGGTCAGATCGCCTTCGCCCTCGCGCCACCACATGATGACGCCGTCGACGATCTCCTGGCAGTCCTCGTCCTCGAGCTCGTCGCCGAGGACGTCCTCGATCGCATCGCGCAGGTCGAGATCGACATCGTCGTCATAGCCGAACTCCTGCACGATCTGACCCGAGCTGAAGGCCAGCGCCTCGGCAGGAGAGCTGGACGAAGGGGCGTCGGCCGACGTTGACAAGAAAGAGCTCCTCACAGGTAGGGATAAGAATTCGCAGCAGTTTCCGAAGCACCTGAGGTGCCCGGAACGCGCTGTGCGGCCCTCATGCTATGTCACGAGTGAACCCATCGCACTTCGAGCACGCACACGCGTGAGATTCACCAGGAGCGCATACCCGGATGCCGACGTCCCGACCCGGACATGACAGGCTCGTGACACCGACGATCGTGGGGCCCTGCGCACCATGGAGGGTGTTCGGCGTCTCACATGTGGGGAGGTCTTGTGAAGGCTCCCAGCGCCTTTCGCAACGGTAGGCTTGCCGGAACCGAGGCCGAGGAGCCGTGCCCACCGGCGCTCCACAGCTCCCCACGGCCGGTCCATCGCCTCCCGTAGAGAGAAGGACATCGTGACTTCGCACGAGACCCCTCGCCCCATCGGCATCAATCTGCCCAGTCATGCGCAGGATCCGGATCCTGAGGAGACGCAGGAATGGATCGACTCGTTCGACGGCCTCGTCGAGCATCGCGGTTCCGACCGCGCCTCCGAGGTCGTCCAGAGCCTGATCCAGCACGCTCGTGACCAGGATCTGCATCTTCCCGATTCCCTCGCGACCGATTACATCAACACCATCGCGGTCGATGACCAGCCCGAGTACCCGGGTGATGTGGAGCTCGAGAAGGAGCTGCGCAACATCAACCGCTGGAACGCCGCGATGCTGGTGCACCGCGCGCAGGCTCCCGGCATCGGAGTGGGCGGCCACCTCTCCAGCTACGCCTCGATCGCCACGATGTACGAGGTCGGCTTCAACCACTTCTTCCGGGGCCGCAACCACCCCGGCGGCGGCGATCACATCTTCTTCCAGGGTCACGCCTCCCCCGGCATCTACGCCCGCGCCTACCTCATGGGCCGGCTGGGCCAGGAGGACCTCGACGGCTTCCGTCAGGAGTTCTCCAGCGAGCACGGCATGCCGTCGTACCCGCACCCTCGCGCCATGCAGGACTTCTGGGAGTTCCCGACGGTGTCCATGGGCATCGGTCCGGTCGCCGCGATCGAGCAGGCCTCCTTCGACAAGTACCTCACCAACCGTGGCCTCAAGGACACCAGCGAGCAGCACACCTGGGCATTCCTCGGCGACGGCGAGATGGACGAGGTCGAGTCCCGTGGCGCGCTGCACATCGCCGCCAAGGAGCACCTGGACAACCTGACCTTCGTCGTGAACTGCAACCTGCAGCGCCTCGACGGCCCGGTGCGCGGCAACGGCAAGATCATCCAGGAGCTGGAGAGCCAGTTCCGCGGCGCCGGCTGGAACGTCATCAAGGTCATCTGGGGCTCGGGCTGGGATCCGCTGCTGGAGTCCTCGACCGACGGTGCGCTCATCGACCTGATGAACGTCACGCCCGACGGTGACTACCAGACGTACCGCGCCGAGAACGGCGCCTTCATCCGCGACAACTTCTTCGGTCGGGACCCCCGCACGAAGGCCCTCGTCGAGGACCTCTCGGATGACGACATCTGGTGGAAGCTCAACCGTGGTGGCCACGACGCCAAGAAGATCCACGCCGCCTTCCGGGCCGCGATGGACCACAAGGGCCAGCCCACCGTGATCCTCGCCCACACCATCAAGGGCTACCGCCTGGGCAAGAACTTCGCCGGCCGCAACGCGACCCACCAGATGAAGAAGTTCACCCTCGAGGACCTCAAGGCACTGCGCGACACCCTGCGCATCCCGTTCAGCGACGAGCAGCTCGAGAGCGGCAGCGTCTACGACGCGCCCCTGTACATGCCGTCCGACGACACCCCGGTCATGCAGTACCTGAAGGAGCGCCGCGGGGAGCTCGGCGGCCCCGTCCCCTCGCGCAGCACCGAGCACAAGGCGCTGGACCTGCCCGGGGACAAGGCCTACGAGGTGATGCGTCGGGGCTCCGGCAAGCAGGAGATCGCGACCACGATGGCTCTCGTGCGCCTGCTCAAGGACCTCATGCGCGACAAGGAGACCGGCAAGCGCTGGGTCCCGATCGTCCCGGACGAGGCCCGTACCTTCGGCATGGACTCGCTGTTCCCGACGGCGAAGATCTACAACCCCGATGGTCAGAACTACCTGTCGGTGGATCGCGACCTGCTCCTGGCCTACAAGGAGTCCACCTCCGGCCAGATCAAGCACATGGGCATCAACGAGATCAGCTCCACCGCGGCTTTCACCGCGGCGGGCACCTCGTACGCCACGCATGACTTCCCGATGATCCCGTTCTACATCTTCTACTCGATGTTCGGGTTCCAGCGCACCGGCGACTTCTTCTGGGCCGCCGGCGACCAGATGGCCAAGGGCTTCGTGATCGGCGCGACGGCCGGCAAGACCACGCTGGCGGGCGAGGGCCTCCAGCACATGGACGGCCACTCGCCGATCCTGGCCTACACGAACCCCGGCACGGTCATCTACGACCCCGCCTACGGCTACGAGCTCGGCCACATCATCCGTGATGGCCTCCAGCGGATGTACGGCGAGGACGACCGCCTCCAGGAGGTCTTCTACTACATCACCGTGTACAACGAGCCGATGGTGCAGCCGGCCGAGCCCGAGGATCTGGATGTCGAAGGACTCCTCAAGGGCATGTACGTGCTCGAGGAGGCCGCCGATGGCGACGGGCCCGAGGCTCAGCTGCTGGCCTCCGGTGTCGGCGTGCCGTGGGCACGCCACGCCCGCCAGCTCCTGCTCGAGGACTGGGGCGTGCGCGCCACGGTCTGGTCGGTGACCTCATGGGCAGAGATGCGCAAGGACGCCCAGGAGGCGGAGAAGCACAACCTGCTCAACCCCGAGGACCCGCGCACCCCGTGGATCTCGCAGCGCCTGGAGGGCATCGACGGCCCGTTCGTCGCGACCTCCGACTACGACTTCCTGGTGCCGGACCTGATCCGCGAGTGGATCCCCGGCCAGTACGGCGTGCTCGGAGCGGACGGCTGGGGCTTCTCGGACACCCGACCGGCGGCCCGCCGTCACCTGAAGATCGATGCGCACTCCATGGTCGTCAAGGCCCTGCAGCTGCTCGCCCGCGAGGGCAAGGTCGATCCGTCCCTCGTGCGCCAGGCCATCGACAAGTACGACCTGACCAACGTCAACGCGGGCCAGTCCGGCTCGTTCGGCGGCGAGTCCTGATCCCCCCACCGGCTCGTCCCTCCTCCGGGAGGGGCGAGCCGGTGGCTGTGTTCTCCCGCCCCGTCCCGGGCCCTCACCTCGCGGGACCCGGCGACCCTGCCTCTCCTTCGTCCTCTTTCTCTTTCTCTCCCTCCTGGAGGTTCCCGTGCTCGCGATCGTCTGCCCCGGCCAAGGGGCGCAGAAGCCCGGATTCCTGAGCCCGTGGCGTGAGCTGCCGGGCGTCGAGCAGACGCTGGCCTCTCTCTCCGAGGCCGGAGGCGTGGATCTTCTGCGCCACGGCACCGAGTCCGACGCCGACACGCTCCGCGATACCGCGGTGGCCCAGCCGCTGCTGGTCGCCGCCGGGATCGTCGCCGCCGCCCAGCTGGGCGCCGACGGGGATCTCCCCGGAGCCGATCTGATCGCCGGGCACAGCGTGGGCGAGCTGACCGCCGCTGCGCTGGCGGATGTCCTGAGCGACGAGGACGCGATGCGCCTGGTCGCCGTGCGCTCCCGGGCGATGGCGACGGCCGCGGGCGCCGAGCCCACGGGGATGGCCGCCGTCGTCGGCGGTTCCCGGGACGAGGTCCTGGCCACCATCGAGCGTCATGGCCTGCACCCGGCGAACATCAACTCCGCCGCACAGGTCGTGGCCGCCGGCTCCCTCGAGGCCCTCGCGGCGCTCCGCGAGGACGGACCGGCCAAGGCCCGCGTGATCCCGCTGCAGGTCGCCGGAGCCTTCCATACGCCCTACATGGCCGGTGCCCGCGAGGAGCTGGCCACGTTCGCCCCGAGCCTGTCCCCCGCCGATCCGGCCGTCCCGCTGGTCTCGAACGCGAGCGGCGAGATCGTCACGAGCGGCTCGCGCTACCTCGACCTGATCGTCACGCAGGTCGCATCGCCGGTCGACTGGGAGGCCTGCATGGCCGCCCTGCGCGAGCGCGGCGTGACCGCGATGATCGAGGTCGCTCCGGCCGGTACCCTGACCGGGCTGGCCAAGCGGGAGCTCAAGGGCATCGCGCTGGCCAACCTCAACACCCCCGATGACCTCGAGGCCGCCCGTTCGCTCGTGCGCGAGCATGCCGGCGTCGCCCCCACCGCGGACCAGGAGAACTGACATGGCCGTTTCGCTCAAGCCCCGGCCCACCGTGCCGGGTTCGCAGGTCCTCGCCTACGGCGCCGCCCGCGGCGACGTGATCGTGCCCAACGACGACCTCATCGAGCCCATCAATTCCTCGGACGAGTGGATCCAGCAGCGCACCGGCATCATCACCCGCCACCGCGCCAGCAAGGACGTCGGCGTCAAGGACCTCTCCCTGACCGCCGCGAAGGAGGCCATCGAGCGTTCCGGCATCGACCTGGAGACCCTCGACGCGATCATCGTCTCCACGATCAGCTTCCCGTACCCGACCCCCTCGCTCGCCACCCTGCTGGCCGGCGAGCTGGGTCGCCCCGATGTGATCGCCTACGACATCTCGGCCGCCTGCGCCGGCTTCGCATACGGGATCGGACAGGCCGACGCCCTCGTCCGCACCGGCGCCGCCCGCCACGTGCTGGTCATCGGGGCGGAGAAGCTCTCCGACTTCGTCGACCCCACGGACCGCTCGATCTCGTTCCTGCTCGGTGACGGCGCGGGCGCCGCGATCGTCGGACCCAGCGACGAGCCGAAGATCGGCCCCACCGTGTGGGGCAGCGACGGCGACAACTGGAACACCATCCGGATGACCAACTCGCTCGTGGACTTCCGCGACGGGAACGGACCGTGGCCCACTCTCGAGCAGGACGGCCGCACCGTCTTCCGCTGGGCCGTCTGGCACACCGCGAAGAAGATCCGCGAGATGCTCGAGCAGTCCGGGCTGACGGTCGAGGACATCGACGTGTTCGTGCCACACCAGGCCAACATGCGCATCGTCGACGAGCTCGCCAAGCAGCTCAAGCTCCCCGAGAGCGTCGTCATCGCCCGCGACATCGCCGAGACCGGAAACACCTCGGCCGCCTCGATCCCGCTGGCCACCCATCGTCTGCTCGAGGAGGGCGCCGCGAAGAGCGGTGACGTGCTCGTGCAGTTCGGGTTCGGCGCCGGTCTGGCCTACGCCGGACAGGTGCTGGTCCTCCCCTGATCACCGCGGCGTGCGGGCGGGCTGTCGCCCGCATCACGCCACCCGGGCCACATCGTCGCCGCTGCCGGAACACCGGCTGCAGCGCGGGTAGTCTGTCACCGCCACACAATCCATTCACCTAAGGAGAACCCCATGGCACACACCGAGAACGAGATCCTCGCGGGCCTGGCCGAGATCGTCAACGAGGAGACGGGTGTCGCGACCGAGGACGTCCAGCTCGCGAAGTCCTTCACCGACGACCTCGACATCGACTCCATCTCCATGATGACCATCGTGGTCAACGCCGAGGAGAAGTTCGACGTGCGCATCCCCGACGAAGAGGTCAAGAACCTCGCCACCGTCGGCGACGCCGTCAAGTTCATCGAGGGCGCGCAGTCCTGACCCCCTCCTGACGCCCGGGACGCTTCTGTCCCGGGCGTCGCCGTTCGCTCCACGCTCCCCGACCCGGAGGTCCGCCCGTATGTCCGCTTCCCGCTCTCGCGTCGCCGTGACCGGTCTCGGCACCGTCAATCCTCTCGGCGGCGACATCGCTTCCACCTGGGAGGCGGCCCTGGCCGGGACGTCGACCGCCCGCACGCTGGACAACGACTGGAAGGAGACCTACGGCCTGTCCGTGGACTTCGCCTGCCAGGTCGTTCCCGGTGCCCTCGACTCCCTCACGCGGCCCGAATCCAAGAAGCTGGACCCCTCCGGCCAGTACTCGATGGTCGCGGCCCGTCAGGCCTGGGCCGATGCCGGCTCCCCCGAGGTCGAGCCCGAGCGGCTCGGTGTCGTGGTCGGCACCGGGATCGGAGGCATCTGGACCACGCTGGACCAGTGGGATGTGGTGCGTGAGCGCGGCGCCCGTCGGGTCAATCCCTTCACCGTGCCCATGCTCATGGCGAACTCCTCGAGCGCCCAGATCTCCATGGAGCTCGGCGCCCGTGCCGGTGCGCACACCCCGGTCTCGGCCTGCGCCTCCGGCGCCGAGGCCGTCGCCCTGGGCATGAGCATGATCCGCGACGGCCGGGCCGACGTCGTCGTCGTCGGAGGCACCGAGGCGTGCATCCACCCGATGACGCTCGCCGCCTTCGCGAACATCCGTGCTCTCTCGGGCCGCGTCGACGACCCGCAGACCGCCTCACGGCCCTACGACGTGGACCGTGACGGCTTCGTGCTGGGCGAGGGCGCCGGCATCCTCGTCCTCGAGAGCGAGGAGCACGCCGCCGCACGCGGAGCGCGCGTGTACGCCTACGCCTCCGGTCGCGGCATGGCATCGGACGCCCACCACATCTCCGCCCCCTCGGCAGAGGGCCAGGCCCGCGCGGTGCGCGAGGCGATCGGAGATGCGGAGATCTCGGCGAAGGACATCGTGCACGTCAACGCGCATGGCACGTCCACCCCGCTCGGAGACATCGGCGAGCTCAACGCCGTGGCGACGGCCCTCGACGGTGTCACCGACCAGATCGTGGTCACGTCCACGAAGTCGATGACCGGGCACCTGATGGGTGGCGCCGGCGCGCTCGAGTCGATCTTCTCGACGCTCGCGGCGTACCACCGCGTCGCCCCGCCGACGATCAACATCCAGAACCTCGATCCCGAGACCCCGATGCGGATCGCGCAGAACACCCCGGTGGATCTGCCCGGCGGCGACATCGCCGTGCTGAACAATGCGTTCGGCTTCGGCGGTCACGACATCGCGGTGGTCTTCACCAGCGCCTGATCCTCGGCGCTCCACCCCGTGCACGGGGCACGACGCACAGAACGCGGCTGCCGGACATGATCCGGCAGCCGCGTTCTGGGCTCAGGGCTCAGGGCTCAGGGCTCAGGGCTCAGCTGACGCGATGCAGCCAGCGCATCGGGACGCCCTCGCCGGCGTGTCGGTAGATCTCCAGCTCCTCGTCCCAGGCTTCGCCGAGCGCGATCGACAGCTCCCGGCGCAGGGCCCCGGCATCCTCGCCGGCGCGGTCCATGCACCCTCGCACATGGTCCTCGGTGAGGACGGCGTTGCCGGCGCGATCGGTGGCCGCGTGATAGATGCCCAGCTCCGGGGTGCAGCTCCAGCGGGCGCCGTCGCTCGAGACGGTCGCCTCCTGGGTGACCTCGAAGCGCACGTCGTGCATTCCCCGCAGGGCGCTGACGAGCCGGGGGCCGGTGTCGTCACGGCCCCGCCAGGTCAGCTCGGCGCGCACGAGGCCGCGGCCCACGTACTGCTCCTCCCAGCGAATGCGGGAGGGCGTGCCGAGAACTCCGTTGGCGGCCCACTCGATATGTGGTGCGAGGGCTCGCGGCGCGGAGTGAATATAGAGAACGCCCTGAGTCATCTCGTTCCTTCCGGTCTCCGATACGTCTTCCCCAACGAATCGGAACCGCCCGGGTGGTGTGAGATGCCGGACTGCTCATGCTTCTACTGCTGATGCAGAGCTTAGAGGGTTTCCCTGATCTGGCGCAATGCCTTCTTCTTGACCGAGCGCTCGAGCCCGTCGATGTAGAGCTCGCCGTCGAGGTGGGCGACCTCATGCTGGATGAGACGGGCGGTGATGCCCTCGCCGGCCAGCTCGATCTCCTGGCCCTCGACGTCGATGCCCACGCAGCGCGCGAAAGCGGCGCGGGTGCGCGGGAAGAACAGGCCCGGCACGGAGAGGCAGCCCTCGTCGTCGTCCTGCAGCTCGTCGGAGAGCTCCACGATGACCGGGTTGAGGATGCAGCCGATCCCGTGGTCCTCGAGGTTCCAGGAGAACGCTCGCAGGCTCACGCCGATCTGGTTCGCGGCGACCCCGGCGCGGCCGTCGTCGTCGACCGTGTCCATGAGGTCGCGCACGAGGCCGCGGGTGCCGTCGGTGATCGTACGGATCGGATCGCAGGTGGTGCGCAGCACCGGGTCTCCGACGACGCGGATCGGGCGGATGCTCATGCGTCCTCCTGCCCGCCCAGGTCGTCGACCCCGAGGATCGTGTGGGTGACCTCGGTGCCGGGGACGACGGTGCGTTCGACGGTGCATCCGGCGGCCACGGCGCGTCCGAAGACCTTCGCGACCGACGCGATCTCGGCTTCGGTGAGGCCGTCCAGGGGCAGCTGGACCTCTTCGTTGATACGGGCGTAACGGTTCTCGGAGTCGTCGGAGTCGCCGTGCGCCCACAGCCGCATCGCGAAGTCATCGCCGAGACGGCGGGCGAGGTTGACGTCGGAGGTCATCCCGGCGCAGCCGATGAGTGCGAGCTTCAGGAGCTCGCCGGGGCTGATCTCGCCCTCGCCCTTGCCGATGGCGATCTCGACCCCGCGCTGGTTGCGACCCACCAGGGTGCGCGGACCCGATCGGTCCGCCCAGACGCTGTCGGGACCGGCGGAGTCCGGGATCGGGAAGACCTCATCGGGGTCGGCGGGCATCGTGCTCTCCTTCGCGAGAACCATCGGGCGGGAACAACGCAGCCCCGGGGAAATCCCCGGGGCTGCGTACCTGCTGTGGCTCCCGCAGTTGGACTTGAACCAACAACCCTTCGATTAACAGTCGAATGCTCTGCCGATTGAGCTATGCGGGATCGACCTGAGCAACAGTAGCAGGACTCCTCGGTGGTCGCACCTCCGATTGCGGCTCCGACCGGCGAGTATGACCTATCTAACCCCGGGCGGGAGGGGTGCTCAGGACCGGCTCTGCCTCCGGATCGGTTGACGCGCGCACGAGGAGCACGGGTTCGATCGCCCTGACTTCGCCGGCTTCGGCTCCGGGTGCTCCGGACGCTCCGGGGGCACCGGAAGCGGTCGTCGAGGGGACGTCCCCCTGGGGGCGCTTCCTGCTCGCCGCGATGACCTCCAGCAGGCGGGACGCGGCGAGTCGGCCGTACTCGACGGCCGAGCGGCCGATCGCGGTGATGGCCGGGCGGTGCATACGTGCCAGCGCGGAATCTTCGTAACTGGCCACAGCGATCTGCTCGGGCACCCGGATCCCGCTCTCCAGCAGCACGTGGATGCCGGCCAGGACCATCTCGTCGCTGTCGAAGATGATCGCCGTCGGAGGCTTCGTGGCGGTGAGCAGCTCGGCCGTGGCGACCGCCGCATCCTGCGCGCCGTATCCGGCGTCCTGGAGGGTCCCGTCGATGCCGTGCTCGGCGCAGCGGTCGAGGAACGCCCGATCGCGCTGTGCCGTGTGGAGGAACTCGGCGGTGCCGGCGACACGCGCTATCCGAGAGTGCCCGCGGGAGGCCAGATGGTCCACGAGCAGGTTCGTCGCCTGGGCATCGTCGACATAGACCGAGGGAAGAGAGCCATGATGCCCGGGCCCGCCCACGACGAGCGCGGGCTGGCCGATCTTCTCCAGGGCCGAGATCCGTGGATCATCGACCCGCAGGTCCACCATGACCACGCCGTCGACGCGTCGCTGGGCGAACCAGCGTCGGTAGGTCTCGATCTCCGCCTCCGGCGACTGCACCATCTTCATCTGCAGCGAGTAGTCCTGGGCGCTGAGCACCTCCTGCAGCCCGGCGGTGAACGCCCCGAAGAAGGCCTCGTTGCCGAGCACCTCGGCGGGGCGTGCGAGGACCATGCCCACGGTGAGCACGGGTGCTCCGGCAAGTGCCCGCGCTGCGGGCGAGGGCTCCCAGTCGAGCTCCCGGGCGATGTCCATGATGCGTTCGCGGGTGGCGTCGGAGACGCCCGGGCGGCCGTTCACGGCGAGGGAGACGGCAGCGGAGGTCACGGCGGCCCGCCGAGCGATGTCTGCGATCGTGACCCGTTGGCCCCTGCCGCTGCCGCGTGCTCCGGACGTGCTGCTGGTGGACATGGCAAGGCCTCCTGAATAGACAGTTCAGCGCACCGCCCCGAACGCCTCTACTTGAGCGCTATAGTAACAGTTGGAGGATATTTTCTCCGCTGATCCTGCGGGTGGTTGATCGTGCTCCACCCGCGATCCTGCCCCCTGCAGGGCGACCACCACACCTGTTCGACGGAAGGACGAGGATGTCTGCCTCCGCCCCAGACTCGACCGGCGCCCGCCCGGTGCGCTTCGGCGTGAACTACACCCCACGCCGAGGGTGGTTCCATTCCTGGCTCGACCTGGACCTCGACGCCGTCGGCGAGGACCTCTCGGCGATCGCCTCGCTCGGCGCGGACCACGTGCGGATCTTCCCGTTATGGCCGCTGCTCCAACCCAATCGCACGCTGATCCGGCCCCGGGGCCTGGACGACGTGCGCGCCGTGGTCGACGTCGCCGCAGCCGTGGGCCTCGATGTCGTCGTCGACGCACTGCAGGGCCATCTGTCGAGCTTCGACTTCGTCCCCAGCTGGCTGACCACCTGGCATCGCCGCAACATGTTCACGGATCCCGAGGTGGTGACCGCCAGCGCCGCGCTGGTGCGCGCACTGGCGGATCGTGTGGCAGACGCCCCGAACCTGCTGGGCCTCACGCTCGGCAACGAGGTCAACCAGTTCTCCGCCTCGAACCACCCCGATCCGGACGCCATCGACGTCGCGCAGGCGAGCGCATGGACCTCGACGCTGCTGGGAGCTGCTCGTGACGGCGCGCCGCGCGGCATGCACACGGTCGCGAACTACGACGCCGCCTGGTTCATGGACGACCACGCCTTCACCCCGGACCAGTCCGCTGCGCTCGGTGACGCCACTGTGGTGCACTCCTGGATCTTCGACGGCACGGGTCAGCGCTACGGCGCCCGCTCCTACGAGGTCGCGCACCGCGCCGAGTACTACCTCGAGCTCGCCCGGGCCTTCTCCCCCGCACCGCAGCGTCCGCTGTGGCTGCAGGAGGTGGGCGCTCCGCGCAGCATCCTCGAGGCGAAGGACGTGCCCTGGTTCGTGCGCAGCACCGTGGAGACCTCCCTGGACTGCCCCGAACTGTGGGGCATCACCTGGTGGTGCTCGCACGACGTCTCCCGCGATCTCGCGGACTTCCCACCTCTGGAGCACACGCTCGGGCTCTTCGACGAGCACGGGCGGATCAAGGGGGCCGGCGAGGCCTTCCGCGATGCGATCGCCGGTGCCCGGGAGTCCACTCCCCCGGCGCCGCGCGGCCGGGCGATCGCCCTGCCCGTCGGCCCCGATCCGCTGCTCCGCCGCAGCGCCGCCGCGCCTGGCGGCTCGGTGTTCGAGGAGTGGATGGACGCCTCCCGAGCCGGGGAGCGGCCCACCGTGGAGGTCGTGCGCGAGCGCGCCGACGTGACGGCCGGGGACACCCGCACCGGGGGCGCCGCGGCCACTCGGGTGGGTGCCTGAGCAGACGCTGAGCGTCGTGCGGAGCGACTCGCGCCGCACGCCTGCTGTCGTCACCCCGAACGCGGCGAGGCGCCGCATCTCTCCAGGTCACAGGGCGTGACCATGGTAGATTCGTCGCGGCCCTGCAGAGGGCGCACGGCCCAGTAGCTCAGCTGGTTAGAGCAGCGGACTCATAATCCGTCGGTCGCGGGTTCAAGCCCCGCCTGGGCTACGAAACAGCAGGTCAAGCGGTATTTTCTGCGGAAACCCGGATGCTCAAATCGCTCCGATCAGACTTTTGTCAGGCTTTTGATTCCGCTGAAGTCCGAGCTGGAGGACGCCCCAGCGCCTCCGGTCCACACTCCGGAACGCCGTGAGTGGTGTAGATCCGCTCCGCAACCTGAACCGTGTGTCCCCTGATGGACTCATGGTCCATGCGGGACAAGCCTGCCTACTCGAGTCGCTCCGAGATGCCCGGCGAGGTGCTGCGGAAGATCGCCCACAACCCGGCGACGGCCGAGGTCACGCTCGAGCACCTGATCGACCTCGACCAGCGGTGGCCGAGCATCCGTCCGCTCCCCCGGCGACCGCAGAGACGGTCGCCCAGTGGCTCGGTACGGTGGCGATGTCGGTCGCGTGACCATGCCGGGCTGGGGAACAGAGAGTGGAGGGTAGATCGCGCTCGGCTGCTTGAACCGTCCGCTGACTCGTCTCAGGTCTCGTAGCTGCTCAAGAAGCCGCGAATCCGGTTCTTCACGAGGGCATGCTGATAGGGCAGCAGATCGCATCGCGCCTGGAGTATTGGGAGTTTCAGCATGCCTGTTTGGAGGAGTGCGTTGACGAAGGCCAGATCTTTCGGGCGGTGCGCTCCGAGCTTGGCGATCGCGAGATCGTGCGGTTCCAGGAAGTGAGGATCGGCTGGGTCAGATGATCGCAGCGGCCAGCTGATCAGCCTGTCGCGCCAGCCTGATGGCAGGTATGTCGCCGTGTCGACGTGCACGCCTTCCGCGTAGACGCCATTGGCCTGGTGGAACTGGGACATCTCGCCGATGGCGGCTTCGACGTCATCTGCCTTAGCGCGGTCCGGATCGTCGAGGAACCCGATGTCGGCCTCGATGGACGCGGTGGCGGCGGCTGGGAGGTCGTCCTCGTCATAGGTGCCCAGGATGGATTGGGAGCCGATGACCAGGACGTCGCGATCGCCGGCCACGTCGCACGCAGCGCGAAGAAGGTGGGCGAGATCGGTGCGTCTCACGCGGCCGCGTGCTCGCGATCCCAGTGCTCACGGAAGGAACGCAGCACCTGGCGTCGTTCCACATCGGAGAGCACTCCCGCAAAGGGACTGTTCTGACGAAGTTCGCTGGAGACCTCATCGGTGCCGACGAGCACCGGAACGACAGAGTCCACGCCGCCTTCGATGACCTGCTCCCACTGCTGGAGGTAGCCAGTCGCCAGCCCGTCCTCACGGTGGACGGACTTCCAGCTGCGCAGGTTAGACCTCGCCGTGTCGAGCACGGATGAGGGGTCGATCATGAGGTGACCGAGCAAAGCGCGGTGCAGCCACAGGCTCTTCGCCTGCTCGCGCGTGAGCAGAGGCGTGATCATGCGCTCGACGTCGGAATGTCGGATCCGTCGGTGGGTTCCGGCGCGGGTGCAGGGTAGTTCGCCGCGATCGCAGAGGTCGACAACGTGCTGACGCGAGACGCCGAGCATGGTCGCTGTCTCGCCGGTGGTCAGCCAGCCGTTGGTGGTCATGTCGCCATTCTACCGCTAAACACCATAAACACAACGGCGCCGTTTTCGGCGCGCACACCATCGCCACAGCGGAGCAATCGTGCGGCGACCGTGGAGCAAGGGCGCGGCGTCCGTCCGCGATAGCGTGATCGTCCCGCAAGAGCACGACTTCGCGCACTGGCGCAGAGCACTGGGGTGGACGTACGGAGGTGGCGGCGTGGCGCTGACGCACTGGGGACTGATGCGCCAACAGGCGGCTTCGCGATCTGGCGTGCAGCCTGGATTCGACGCCACGTCGCGAGCTTCCACCGATGCGCAGCGCCGTACCTGCCGCACTCCCGTGACCTCGAGGATCCGCGGCGCCGAGCTGCCCGAGCTGCCCGAGCTCAACGCAGAGTGACAGCGATCAGGCGCGAGTGACGGTGGTCCTGACCGGGGTCGGGTTCTGGAAGATGTCGAGCACCGGGCAGTGGGCATCGACCGCCTCACGCAGCTCGTCGTAGCGTTCGTCCGTCTCCGGTCCGGAGAGCTCGATGTCGAGACGCACCTCGGAGAACCCGGCGCGCACGGTCTCGTCGGCGCCGAACAGACGCGCCGCGTCCAGATCGGCCTCGGCCCTGATGACGATGTCGTCGAAGGCGATGCCGAGCTGCTGCGCGTAGAGACGATAGACGACGACCTGGCAGCCGACGAGCGCTCCGAGTGCGTATTCGACCGGGCTGGTCCCGGCGTCATCGCCGGCCAGCGCTGCGGGCTCGTCGACGATGAAAGAGTGTGTGCCGGCGCGAACGGTCGTGGCCACCGAACCGGCGCCGACGCCGTCGACCCCGTAGGACAGATGGCCCTTCGTGCGGTCGGCATCCAGTCGCTCAGCCCACGCGCCCCCGGCGCTGGTGAGGCGGGCGGCGCGATCCTCGGCGGAGATCTCGGGGACGGTGGAGCGGATGCTTGCTGTGGTGGTCATGTCGCCGACGATAGAAGCGTCGGACGTGGGCACCAAGGCCCCCGTGATCTGCCGACTTCTTCCGTCATCGGGGGTCATCCGGAGCAGACGAGGGTGCTGTCGGCGCCACCTGACGGATGGCGACGGCACGACCGCCCGGGCCAGTCGGTCGTCGGTGTCCCCGTCGTCCTCGAGGACGAACTCACCGGAGTCGTCGGTGAACAGCGCTCGCCGACGGGGTGCTGCGCGGCGCGGTAGCTCGTCCACCAAGAGGAAGCCGGGCCTCGCGTCCGGCACCGGGGGCGGGGTCCGCACTGGCACGTGTCACGTCGAGCAGGGCGTCGGGGGATTCCACGGCGGCGCGCAGCGAGTCCCAGTCCGGTGATGCGACGCGAGTCGCCTCGGCGTCGGTGGGGATCTGAGCGACCCCCGCGGTGATGAACGTGATCGGACCGTTCCCGGGACGCCTCTCGAGGACCCTGATCGGTTCGCCGATCCGGTCCTGCACAAGGATGGGCTCCGTGGCAGGGGCATCGAACACGTGGTTCGGGAACGCGTCCGGTGCCGCCCTGTGAAGAGCTTGGCAGAAGGGGCTCAGGCCTCTGAACCCCGGCGCACGTCCCGCGCTGAGGATGCCCCAGCGGGCGTACTCTTCCCTCAGCCGATCCAGGAGGCCCCATGTCACGCCGCGCCGTCTCGTTCACCGACGTCTCTTCCGAGGGTCTCGAATCCTCGCCCGTCACCGATGCCCTCGCGGGTCTGCGCGCGAACGAGGCCCGGTACTTCTCGACCAAGTACGGTCACGTCTTCACCGTCGCCCCTGCCGCCGAGGAGGCTGCGACCCTCACGTGGGTCGAGGAGATCCTCCGGACGGAACGCGACATGGTCATCACCTCGCCCGCGCTCGAGGTGAGCATCAACGAGGTGGACGGCATCGTCTGGGTCCACGTCTTCTACGAGAGCGGTCTCGCGCTGAACGTGCTGTGGACCCGGGCCGACGGCGGCAAGCGCGCCGTGGGCCTCAAGCTCTCCGACGGCATGGAGGTTCCCGACGAGCTCTCCGCCTTCAAGTTCGCACGCCAGAAGTCGAAGCTCGCCGGCACTATCCGTGGCAGCTACTTCGTCATCAAGGGCGAGCACCCGCTGCCTACGAGCGCCTGACCAGGCTCACCGCTCCCGGCACCGTCCTGGTCCGGGCAGCTCGGAGCGAGCGCGTGCAGCACGTCACCGCTCATCCCCAGACCTTCGGTGTCCCGCCACGCACCTCCGGGACCGGCACGGACTGTTCGCATCGGAAGGGGGTGGAGGACGGGGCTCCCCGATCGAGGGGCCCCGTCCGACCCTCCCTCAGGACCCGCTGAACTGCGCGCTCACGTGGTGCACCTGGCCGCCCCAGCCGTCCTCGGGGAAGGCGTCGGACACCTTGAGGTAGACGTCCTTGTCGTCCCCGTCGAGGTACGGCGTCAGGTCGAACGTGTGATCGGCGCGGTTCGAGGCGTCCCGGAGCGGCTCGTCCTCGGCCAGCACCCGGGTCCAGGACTCGCCGTCCGGGCTCAGATCCACGAGGTACTGGTTGCTGATCGTCACGGTGAGCTCGGCCGCCGTCGTGCTCGCCGGGAACGGGAAGCGGTAGATGAAGTAGCTGTTACCGTCCGCGAAGCGGCCCGGTTCGTCGGTGACGCCGGAGCCACCGGCGTCCCACAGCCACGGCTCGTCCTGGGTCCCGCCGTCGAAGTCGACGGTCCGGGCGACGAGGACCTCGGTCCGTGCGGTGAACTCCAGCCCGCCGGCGGCCTTCGCGTTCACGGCGATCAGAGGGTTCCCGTCGGTCGCGTCGGCCGGGATCGTGATCTGGACCGGGATGGTCACGGTGGCGGGCTCGCCCTCCGCGTCGGGCACCTCCAGGTCGACGCTCGGGGCGAGGTCGAGCGTCCACCCCTCCGGGCCCTCCGCCTCCAGGTGCACCCGGACCGGGCGTGAAGCGGTCGAGGTGATGGCGACCTCCAGATCGAGCTGTCGGACGGTCGGTGCTCCATCGGGCATCACCACCGGTGTGCGGGAGAGGGAGGCCGACAGCGAGCGGCGCGCTCCGGATCTCGGGAGATCGGCGATCAGGGCGGAGAGGGCGCTCGCCTGGGTGCGCCAGTCGAACACGTTCGGGGACGTCTCGGTGCTCTTCCCGGCCCAGCGCACGCCGAGCTCGTCGGCGATCGTGCGGTCAGCCTCCCAGATCGTCGCGGCCTGGGTCGCGACGACGTCCCGGTACCGGTCATCGCTCGTGGTGTCGGCGAGGTCCATGAGGTAGCGCAGGAAGATGCCCTTGAACTGCTTGTGGTTGTCGTTGGTCGTCTCCCCCAGCACGTCGGTCCACTCCGTGAGGATGCCGCCGGTGAACAGGGCGCCCTCCGCGAGCGCCGAGTCGGCGAAGCAGCGCGCATTCTCCAACAGCTGCGGATCACCGGTGGCCCGCCAGAGCTCGAGGGCCCCACCGATCGCGAGGGCCTGGTTGTAGGTGTAGACACGGTCGCGATTGTTCTCGCACGAGTCGGTCAACCCATCGTTGAGAAGGCCGTCCTCGTTGACCATCCCGCTGGTGAGGTACCAGTCCCAGGCCACCTGAGCGCGTTCGAGCCAGGCCTCATCTCCCGGGATGCGATTGTGCAGCTCGGCGGTGAGCCGGATCCACTGCCCGTTGGTGACGGCGTTCTTGTAGGTGCGCTCCTCGTTCCACCAGATCCCGCCGTCGCAGGTGCTGGGGTCCCAGAAGTCGTCCATGAACTCGCCGATGGTCACGGCCATGTGGAGGTATTTCTGCTCGCCGGTGAGGTCGAAGGCGGTGATCCAGGTCAGCGCCCACCAGCCCGAGTCGTCGATGGCACGGCTGGTGAAGTTGCCGTACAGCTCATCGCCGGAGAGCTCCCCGGCCGGGAAGGGGCCCTTGTTGCGTTCGAAGGTGTGGTCCAGCTGGTCCAGATAGCGACGGTCGCCGCTGCGCAGCATGTAGTCGCCGATGGTCTGCAGGGCGACGGCGGAGTTCCACCAGCTCGAAGGGAACCATGCCTTGTTCTGGTCGTAGTCCCCCATCAGCACATCCGCGGCGACGCGTGCACGGGCGAGCGCCTCGTCGCCCCGGACCCGTGGGAGCTCTGGCGGCGCCGCGTTCGCGACGGAGGCTGCTCCGAGCGCGGGCAGGGCGGCGGCGGTGAGGGCGGCAAGGGTGCGGCGTGACATCTTCATCGATGGGGCTCCCGATCGTGGCGCTCGGTCGTTGAACGCTCTGCTCGTGCCGTGATCGTTCACGGACGGCGTCGAGCATTCCACCGGGGCACCCGGGCGTCAATCACCTCGCCACCCCGATGAGCACGCGGCCGCGCCCCGTCACTGCTCGTCGAGGAACCGCAGGACCGCTCGCACGCGGCGGCTGGTCTGCTCGTCGCCGGTGAGCTCGAGCTTGTCGAAGATGGCGCTGATCGCCTTCTCCACGGTGCTCAGCGAGAGGAACAGCCGGTCGGCGATCCCCCGGTTGGAGAGCCCTTCGGCCATGGTCTCCAGCACCTCGACCTCACGCGGGGTCAGGCGGCTGACGGCCTTCCGCTGCTCGGGGTTGCGCAGGAGCGCCCGCACCACGGCCGGGTCGATCACGGTGCCGCCGTCGGCGACGTCGTGCACGGCACGCAGGAACCCGTCGATCTCGGTGATGCGGTCCTTGAGCAGGTAGCCGATGCCGGGCGTCTCCGTGCCCAGGAGGTCGCTGGCATACTCCCTCGCGACGTACTGCGAGAGCACGAGCACACCCACCTCGGGGTGCTCCCGTTTGATGCGCAGCGCCGCGATCAGGCCCTCGTCGGTGTGGGTCGGCGGCATCCGCACGTCCACGATGGCCAGGCGGGGCCGGTGACGGGCGACCTCCTCCAGCAGAGCCTCGCCGTCACCGACCGAGGCGAGCACCTCGATGCCCTCGTCGGCGAGCAGGCTCCGCACCCCCTCGCGCAGCAGCACCGCGTCATCGGCGAGGATCACGCTCAGCGGACGCTGCCCGCGGGACGGATCGGATCGGTTCTGGTGCTCAGTCACAGGGGATCTCCGCGGAAATGATCGTCGGCCCGCCGAGCGGGCTGTCCACGCTCACGCTACCGTCCAGGGCGGCCACGCGGCGGGCCAGACCCTGGAGGCCCCCGCCCTCGGGGTTCGCGCCGCCGATGCCGTCGTCCTGGACGCTCAGGCGCAGCATGCGCCGGTCGGACTCGGCGAGGGTCACCACCGTGATCCGCACATCGCTCGCGGCGGCGTGCTTGACCACGTTGGTGACGGCTTCGCGCGCCACGAAGTACGCGGCGGACTCCACCGCCTGCGGGACCACCCCCTCGAGGCGCACGTCGACGTGCACGGGCACGGGGCAGGTCTCGGCGACGCCGTCGAGCGCCGACGCCAACCCGTGCTCGTCCAGGGCCGTCGGATAGATCCGCCAGGCGACCTGACGCACCTCGTCGATGAGGGCCTGGGACTGGGTGTGCGCCTGCTCCAGCAGCTGGGAGCTGCGTTCGGGATCCGTGGCGCGCCGGGCCCGGGCGAGGGTGACCGAGAGCGAGACGATGTTCTGCTGCACGCCGTCGTGGAGATCGCGCTCGATCCGGCGCCGCTCGTCATCGATCGCGAGCACCACGCCGCGCCGCGTGGTCAGCAGGCGGCTGATGCGGCTCTCCAGCGCGTCGGTGCGCACCACGCCGGTCCAGCGCCGCAGGAGCAGGGTCTGCAGCCACACCGCGAACTCCGCGTAGAGCGCCGCGGCCACCAGGCTCGAGGTGCCGAAGATCAGCAGCACGGACGGCGCCGGACGGCTGATCACCCACAGATCGAACTCGAGGGTGACGGGGCTGCCGTAGAAGGACTGCGTGAAGCTGCCCAGCACGACGGCGGCGACCAGGATCAGCAGATCCATCATCACGTACCCGAGCAGACCGGCGAGGGCGCCGTGGAGCAGCGCCCGTCGGCCCCCGAGGAAACCTCCGTCCTCGTCCCCGAGCTGCAGGCGGTAAGCGCGGCGCAGACGAGTCAGCTCCCAGCGGCGCACCCGACGGAAGGGCGCTCGCCAGCGCACCAGCATCAGCACGGCGGTCAGCAGCAGGAGCGGGCCGAGGACCAGGCCCAGCGCGGTGCCCGCGACGTGGCGCAGCGACCTGCGCACGATCCGGGCAGGCTCGCGCGGCAGCTGGATGCCGGAGAGATCGGGCAGTCGCATGGTCGAAGCTCCTGGACCGAGAGAGGGGTGCCGCCGACGGGGCGATCGCCACCGTCGCTGAGCAAGCTATCAACGCTGGGCGGTGACGCGGCAGGTGGCCTGCCTCCAGGGCGATGACGGATAACCGTAAACCTCCTGCCGGTGCGCCGTCAGGAGTGCGGGGCCGGCTCCGTTCCGGGGTGCCGCCACCGGTCCCTAGCGTCGTCCCTGTATCGGTCCTCCTCGGATCCCTGCACCGGTCCTCCCCGGACCGCCTTCCCGGACCGATCGATCTCTCCCCGCCCCGACCGACTCGCCCGACCGATGCAGGAGCTCGTCCATGGATGCCGTGCTGGACCTCGCCCAGACCCTTCTGACCTCTCCCTGGCTCTACGCCCTCGTGCTCGGGGTGACGATGCTGGATGCCGTGATCCCGCTCGTGCCGGGCGAGACCCTGGTGATCACCGCTGCGGCCTACGCGGTCACCGGGAGCGGCCCCGAGGCATCGTGGGTGCTGCTCTCCGCCTGGGCCGGGGCGCTCGGCGGGGACGTCGTCGCGCATCATCTCGGTCGCGGAGCCGGGCCGCTGACGGCCTGGTTCCGACGCCGGCGGTGGGGCGGCGCCCTGTTCGAGTGGGCCCAGCGGGAGCTGACCACGCGCGGAGGGATGCTCCTGATCTCCGCCCGCTTCATCCCGGGCGGGCGCACCGCGACCACCGTCGCCTCCGGGGCGATCGGCTATCCGCGGGCACGCTTCGTGGGCTTCGCCGCGATCGCAGGGCTGCTGTGGGCGTTCTACAGCGTGGGGATCGGCATGCTGGGCGGACTCGCCTTCCATGAGCAGCCGCTGATGGGGGTCGCGCTGGGCATCGGCCTCGCGCTCGCCGTGGGCGGATCGATCGAAGGGGTCCGGGCCCTGCGCGCCCGACGCCGCCGGGACAGGACGCTCAGTCGTCCGGTGAGCGCAGTGCGCGCCGCTTCTCCTGCACCGTCGCGAGGCGCGTGAGGATCTCCTGGTAGCGCTCCGCGTCGGAGGGGTCCGTGCGCTGCAGGCGCTGCTTGAGCACGGAGTACTCACGGGTGATGGACAGCTCGCTGAGCCGGGACAGGAGCGAGGCGCCCAATTTCTGCAGCCCCGCCTCATCGCGCGCCGGGAGGTCGAGATTCGCGATCTCGACGATCAACGGGCGCACGGTCTCGCCGGAGATCTCGAGGACCTGCTCGAGATAGCGCGCCGGGTGCAGGGTGCCGATCACGGCATCGAGCAGAGTCCCAGCGGCCAGCATGACGTCCCAGACCCCCTGCAGGGCGGGCACGTGGAAGGCGTCGTCGGGCAGGGCCCCGACCGTGTCGGTGTCCAGGAGCTGCGGAGCCTGCAGCATGACGGCGAGGGACTGGGTCTCGACCTGGCCGACGGGATCGCGGGGGTTGACGACGTCCGAGAGCCGCGCCGCCGGAAGGGTCTCCTGCCCCTCTCCCCCGGCGCCGGCGCCATGCCCGTTGCCGTTCTCGAGGGTGCCGGGGCGTTCGGCGAGGGTCGCTGGCTCCGCGTGCCGGCCACCGCGTCCCTCGCTCCGGGCGGCGTCGTGCACCGCCCGCAGCACGGTGCGCTCGTCCATGCCGAGCCACCCGGAGAGACGGCGCGCGTACTCCGGGCGCATGGCCCGGTCGCGGATGCTCGCCACCACCGGGGCCGCCATCCGCAGCGCCGTGACCTGCCCCTCGACGGTGTCGAGGTCGACCTGGGCGATCGCGGAGCGGATGGCGAACTCGAACATGGGCTTGCGGCCCTCGATGAGATCGACGACGGCCTGGTCCCCCTGGGCGAGTCGCAGGTCGCAGGGGTCCATGCCATGGGGCTCGACGGCGACGTACGTCTGCGCCACGAACTTCTGGTCCTCCTCGAAGGCGCGCAGCGCGGCCTTCTGCCCGGCGGCGTCGCCGTCGAAGGTGAAGACGACCTCGCCGGCCAATCCGCGGCCGTCGGTGTTCAGGCGCAGACCGGCGCTGCGGTTCGAGTCCCCCATCACGCGACGCACGATCTTCACGTGCTCCGCGCCGAAGGCGGTGCCGCACGAGGCGACCGCGGTCGGGATGCCGGCGAGGTGCGCGGCCATGACGTCGGTATAGCCCTCGACGACCACCACCCGCTTCTGGGTGGCGATGTCCTTGCGCGCGAGGTCCAGCCCGTAGAGCACGTTGGACTTGTGATAGATCGCGGTCTCAGGGGTGTTGAGGTACTTCGGGCCCTTGTCGGACTCCAGCAGGCGGCGCGCCCCGAAGCCGATGGTGTTGCCGGTGATCTCCCGGATCGGCCAGATCAGCCGGCCGCGGAAGCGGTCGTACACGCCGCGCTGCCCTTGGGAGACGATCCCGCTGGCCACCAGCTCGTCCTCGGTGAAGCCCCGCTTGCGCAGCACACCGGTGATGGCGTCCCAGCCCTCCGGCGCGAAGCCCACGCCGAATCGATCGGCGGCAGCGCGGTCGAATCCGCGTTCGGCGAGGAATCTGCGTCCCACCTCGGCCTCGGGGGTGTCGAGCTGTTCGCGGTAGTACTCCTCGGCGATCGCGTGCGCGTCGAGCAGGCGCCGGCGGGTGCCGAAGTCGGGGCGATCGCCCTTACCGTCCTTGGAGTCCTCGTAATGCAGCTGCACGCCGTAGCGGCCCGCGAGCACCTCGACGGCCTCGACGAAGCTGAGGTGGTTGATCTTCTGGACGAACGAGATGACGTCCCCGCCCTCGCCGCATCCGAAGCAGTGCCAGTGGCCCAGCTGGGGACGGATGTTGAACGACGGGGTCTTCTCGTCGTGGAAGGGGCACAGCCCCTTCATCGAGCCGATTCCGCCGGTGCGCAGCGTGACGTGCTCGCCGACGACCTCGTCCAGCCGGGAGCGCTCCCGCACCAGCTCCACGTCGGCACGACGGATCAGTCCCTGGGCCAACTCCTCACAGCTCCGATCCGAGTCCGGGCAGCGGGGTGTCCGCAGCCGTGATGTGGGTGATCGCGCGGTCGAACAGGACATCGTGGAGCCGACGGGCGGTGACGTCCGTGTAGGAGGCGATCTGGTCGACGACCACCCGGCGGCGGGTGTCGTCGTCCTGCGAAGCCTCCCACAGTTCGGCGAACAGGGGGCTCAAGTACTGGGTGCCGGTGTTCCACAGCCGCGAGTAGAGGTCGTGGATGATCTCCTCCTGCGCTTCGTAGACGGGCTGCTGGGAGGCGGAGGACATCACGTAGGCCGCGGCGAGGCCCTTGAGCACGGCGACCTCGAGGTGGGTCTCCTCCGGCACCACGATGTCCCCGGAGTAGCGGGACATCGCCCCCTCCCCCTGGACGGCGCGGGTCGCGGTGATCGCGGAACGGGTGAAGCGCCCGATGAGCTGGCTGGCCATGTTCTTCAGGGCGGCGGCGGAGCGCATGGTGCCCGTGAAGGACGTCATCCAGGAGGGTTCCGCCTCGAGGCGCTGCAGCGCGGCGTCCAGCGCGTCGAGGGATTCGTCCGGCATGTACCAGTCCTGCACGACGTACAGCGCGGCGGAGCGCTCCATCGGCTCGCGCAGCTTCCCGAGGTCCAGGGTGCGCCCGGTGATCGCATCCTCGATGTCGTGGACGGAGTACGCGATGTCGTCGGCGAGGTCCATGACCTGCGCCTCGAAGCACTTCCGGCCGGGGATCGCGCCGTGGCGAGCCCACTCGTAGACGTCCAGGTCATCCGCGTAGGCGCCGAACTTCGGGGAGGTCGGGTCGGGACCCTCACCCCGCGCCCAGGGGTACTTGATCGCCGCGTCGACGCCGGCCCGGGTGAGGTTCAGGCCGTAGGGACGGTCCTCGCCCAGCACCTTCGGCTCGAGCCGGGTGAGCAGGCGCAGGGTCTGGGCGTTGCCCTCGAAGCCGCCGAAGTCCGCGGCCAGGGCGTCGAGCACCTTCTCACCGTTGTGCCCGAAGGGCGGATGGCCGAGATCGTGGGAGAGGCAGGCGGCGTCGACGATGTCGGGGTCGCAGCCGAGTGCGAGGCCGATGTCGCGGCCCACCTGTGCCACCTCGAGGGAGTGGGTGAGGCGGGTGCGCACGAAGTCGTTCGCCCCGGCGCCGAGGACCTGGGTCTTGGCCCCCAGCCGGCGCAGCGCCGAGGAGTGCAGCACACGGGCGCGGTCCCGCTGGAACGGAGTGCGCTCCTGGGACTTCGGGGGTTCGTCGGCCCAGCGCTCGACGTCGGACTGCGTGTAGCCGGCCGCCGGCTGCGCGACGCTCTCCGGAGTGCGTGAGGTGGTCATGGCTCAGCCCCCTGAGGTGTCGAGCTCGGCCTCGTGGAGGCGTGCGGCATGGGCGTCGGACAGCTCGCGGGAGGTCATCCATCCCTCGGGCACCACGGCGCGCTTGGGACTCCCGGCCCGGCCGCGCGGACCTTCGACGGCCTCACCGGGGTACGGGCAGGACAGATCGAGCTCGGCGAGCTTGGCATCGAGATCGGCGAGGGATTCCATGGTCGCCAGGCGATGGCGCATCTCGCCGCCGACGGGATAGCCCTTGAAGTACCAGGCGACATGCTTGCGCAGGTCACGCAGCGCGCGCCCCTCCTCCTCGTAGAACTCCACGAGCAGCTCGGCGTGGCGGCGCAGGATCTTCGCGACGTCCCCCATCGAGGGCCGCACCCGGTCCGGCCTGCCGGCGAACCCGGCGGCGAGATCGGCGAACAGCCACGGACGGCCCTGGCATCCACGGCCCACCACGACACCGTCGCAGCCCGTCTGGTCCATCATCGAGATCGCGTCCTCCGCAGACCAGATGTCGCCGTTGCCGAGCACCGGGATGTCGGTGACCAGCTCCTTGAGCTCGGTGATCTTCTCCCAGCGCGCCGTGCCGGAGTAGTGCTGGACCACCGTGCGGCCGTGCAGGGCGATCGCCGCCGCTCCGACCTCCTGGGCGATGAGCCCCGCGTCGCCGAAGGTCTGGTGCTCGTCGTCGATGCCGATGCGGGTCTTCACCGTGACGGGGATCTCGGGCCCGGCCGCCTCGACCGCGGCGCGCACGATCCGCGTGAACAGCTCGGTCTTCCAGGGCAGCACGCCGCCGCCCCCGCGGCGGGTCACCTTGGGGACCGGGCAACCGAAGTTGAGGTCGATGTGATCGGCGAGGTCGCGCTCTCGGATCATCTCGACGGCGCGGCGCACCGTGGCCGGGTCCACGCCGTACAGCTGCACGGAGCGGGGCGTCTCACGCTCGCCCATCGTCACCAGGCGCCAGGACTCCTTATGGTCCTCCACCAGCGCCCGGGTGGTGACCATCTCGCCGACGAACAGGCCGCCGTCGTCATCGCTGTGCATCGCGCCGAATTCGCGGCACAGCAGCCGGAACGCCATGTTCGTGATGCCGGCCATGGGGGCGAGCACCACCGGCGTGTCGATCGTGTGCGGACCGATCGTCAGGGATCGCCGAGCGGCGCCGGCGGGCTGCGCGGGCGGGGCGGTGGGGGCGTCGAGGGTGGTCATCAGGTTGATTGTCCCACCTGGGCCCGTCGTCCGGGAGGGAGGGGCAGGGTGATGTGCATCGGCACGGGGTGGGGAGGAAGGCCGACCCGCTGCGGGGTCACCCTCAACTGCCCGGAACTTCCCGGGACTGCACGGAACTTCCCGGGACTGCTCAGCCCTCCGGGAGCCGGTCAGGCCCCGAAGAGGACCACGCGGTTCCCGTCGGGGTCCGAGAGCACCAGCACCCGGGCCCCACCACCTGGCTGCGGGGCGGGCTGGTCGATCCCGGAGTCCCGGAGCCGTGCCGCCTCGAGGTCGAGGTCGTCCGTGCTGAGCACCAGCGCGGAGTGCCCGGCGCGCTCCGCCTCGGCGAACACCTGGACGCCGTTGCCCCCGGAGAGGTGCCATTCCAGCAGTCCGTCCATGGGACGCACGTCGGGTCCGGCCCCGAAAAGCCGCGTGTACCAGCTCTCGGCGGCGTCGAGGTCGGCGACGGTCATGGTGGCGAGCACGGAGGTGAACATGTGCGAGCTCCTTCCGGGAGTGACGGGCCGACGCGATCGCGTCGTGCCCCGGAGACGACCATCATGCGCTCGATGCGAGTCCGAACCACCTCAGTCGTCCGGCCGCGGAGGATTCTGCCCTGGGCAGAGGCAGGGACGGAGGCCAGGTCGCGCGCGTAGCCTCGGGACATGGATGAGCATCTGGAGCCGTTGCTGCGTGAGCTGACGGGCGCGGTGCTCCGCGACGAGCGCCGACGGCAGGGCCGAACCCTCGCCCAGGTCGCCGCCACAGCGGGGATCAGCATGCAGCATCTCTCCGACGTCGAGCGCGGCCGCAAGGACCCCTCCTCCGAGCTGCTCGCCGCCATCACCGGCGCCCTCGAGGTCAGCGTTCCGCAGCTCCTGCTCCGCGCGGCCGACGACGCCCTGCTCCGAGGGAGTGCGGAGGCGGACGAGCGCGTCGTCGCAGGGACGCACGAGAGGTTCCGCGGACCTGCTCTTGTGCGACCGGAAACCCTCGATCTCACCTCTACCGCCGCTGAGCGCACCGGACAGCGGGCCCCGGGCGGCGAGGTCTCCCTCACCGCCCGACCGCACCTCAACCTGCTGTCGGCCGCCTGAGCAGCACCTCGTCCGCGAGGCCGTAATCGACGGTCGCCCGGGCATCGAGCACCTGCTCCCGCTCGAGATCGCGCCGCACCTGCTCCAAGGACCGCCCGGAGTGCTCGGCGATCAGCGCCTCCAGGGCCCGTCGTATCCGCTCCACCTCCTCCGTGGCGAGTATCAGGTCCGGCACTGCTCCGCGGCCCTGCGCCTCGAGCGGATGCAGCACCACACGGGTGTGGGGCAGCACCGATCGCATCCCGGGTGTTCCCGCGGCGAGCAGAACCACCGGCGCCGCGACCGCCTGGCCGACGCAGGTGACCGCCACCTTGCTGCGCACGTAGGCGAGCGTGTCGTAGATGGCCAGCACCGCCTGGGCGTCGCCGCCGCTGGAGTTGAGGTAGAGGTGGATCGGCGCGTCGGAAGACTCGTTCTCCAGGTGCAGGATCTGGGCGATCACCGAGTTGGCGACGCCGTCGTCGATCGGCGTGCCGAGGTAGATGATCCGA
The DNA here is from genome assembly GCF_052379725.1 of Brachybacterium sp. 107. NCBI lineage: Bacteria > Bacillati > Actinomycetota > Actinomycetes > Micrococcales > Dermabacteraceae > Brachybacterium > Brachybacterium sp. 107. Next base: position 438,001 of record NZ_JBQSYW010000002.1, read on the forward strand.
TCCGAGAGCAGGCGCGAGTAGACGTCCGCGCTGCGCTCGACGCCGGTTCGCGTGCGTTCGATGACGCTGGGGATGGTGTATGTGCTCATCGGAGGTCTCCTTCTGGTGCTCCTGCTGCAGGATCGCGCTGCGCGAGGGCGGGCGGGGTGCTGCCGAGCGAGGTGCCCCCACGGGCGGGGATGCCCAGCGGCAGGATCTCCTCGAGGGAGGTGACGATGCGATCGGCGAATCCGTAGTCGACGGCGGCGTGCGCGTCCCACATCCGGTCCCGCTCCGAGTCCTGGGCGATCGTCTGCACGCTCTGCCCGGTGCGCTGTGCGGTCAGCTCGATGAGGAGGTCCCGGCCCCGGCGGAGGTCCTCGGCCTGCAGCTCGATGTCCGCCGCACTGCCGCCGAAGCCGGCAGATCCCTGGTGCATCAGCACGCGGCCGTGGGGAAGGATCATCCGCTTGCCGGGCGTGCCGTGGGTGAGCAGGAACTGCCCGGCGCTGTAGGCCATCCCGAGCGCCACCGTGCGCACGTCGCAGGGGATCAGATCCATGATGTCCCCGATCGCGAGCATCGCGGGCACCAGGCCGCCCGGCGAGTTGATGAGCAGGGTGATGTCCTGCTGCGGCTCCTCGGCGGCGAGCAGCAGGAGCTGGGCGCTGAGCTGGGCGCCGTTGTCCTGATCCAGCTCACGGTCCAGGATCAGCACCCGGTGGTGGAGCAGCCGGGTGGCGGTCAGAGCGCCGAGGGCATCCGGGGCGGAGGTCTGCGCGGTGTCGTCGAGTCGTGGGAGTGTGCGGCTGAGTGTCATGGACCCAGCCTCGGCCTCGGCGGGGCCCGGCGGGAGGATCTCCGCCCGGCGCTGATCAGCGCAGGGCAGAGGGGCTGGTTCTCAGCCGCCGACGAGCCGCCGGCGCAGCGCCGGATCGACGAGCACGCTCACGTTGTCGCTGATCTGCTCGGCGGTGCCGACCCCGATCGGGAGCGCTCGGACCTCCGGGTCGCGGATCTGCGCGGTCAGCAGCTCGGCCATCTCCCGCACGCCGATGTGGGGTCGCTCGAAGAACGGCTCGGTAGCTGGATCCATCGTGGGCAGTCCCTGCTCGCCCTGGGTCGTGGCGAGCAGCTCGGCGGCATCCGCCAGGGCGGCCTGTCGGGATCTCCAGTCCCGGGCGTGCAGCACCTCGTGCAGGGCGATGCGCAGCGCTCCCCCACCTGGCAGCCGGGCGGCGGAGCGGGCGAGCCATTTCCCGTACGGGGGCCAGCGGCGGTGGAGCAGGTGAGCCAGATGCAGGAGGGTGCGCACGTGCCGCGCGGCGATCACGGCCGAGCCGTCCTCGTCCCCGCGCAGCCCCTCCCGCCCCACGTCGGGGAACTCCTGGCCCAGCCGTGACCAGTCCGCGGCCAGGGCATACAGCCACACGTCGTCCGGATACCAGGCGAGTCGCTCCCGGATCTGCGAGATCACGCCCGGACCGTCGTGGAAGATCGGCCCGGACGTGACCTCGAGGACCGACTGCCCGGTGAGGGACAGCCAGTCCGGGAGCATCAGCCTGGTCGAGAGGTCCGCCCCGACGCGGGAGGTGGCGAAGCCCGCCGCCGAGTCCACCTCCACCCGCTGTCGCACGACGGGATCCCAGGTGGTCGCGAAGCGCGTGGGAAGTCGTTGCCAGGTCTCCGGCAGCTCGGACTCCAGCAGCGCGTCGATCTCCGGGGCGCGGTCGTCCTCGACGAGCAGGGTCAGGCGCAGGCCCCAGTCGTGGTCACGGGACTGGGCATCGTCGAAGCCGAGCACGTCGGAGCCGGAGCCCAGCCGCGCAGCGGCGACGTCGATCCCCGGAGCCCGCGCCGTGAGGAGCGGACGCACGACCTGGCGGAAGTACTCCTGCGAGAGGCCGGCGCCGGTGGACGGCATCTCTCCCACGACCGGACCTCTCGCGCGCCCGGGCTCAGGCGCCGAGGAGGCGGGCCGCGAGGTAGGACTCGACCTGGTCGAGAGCCACGCGCTCCTGCGTCATGGTGTCGCGCTCGCGGATGGTCACGGCCTGGTCGGTCGCGGTCTCGAAGTCGACCGTGATGCAGAACGGGGTGCCGATCTCGTCCTGACGACGGTAGCGACGACCGATGGCCTGCGTGACGTCCATCTCGACGTTCCAGTGCTTGCGCAGCTGATCGGCGAGCTGGGTGGCGCGGGGCACGAGGTCCTCGCTCTTGGACAGCGGCAGCACCGCGGCCTTGATCGGCGCCAGGCGCGGATCGAGCTTGAGCACGGTGCGCTTGTCGACGCCGCCCTTGGAGTTGGGGGCCTCGTCCTCGGTGTAGGCGTCGACCAGGAACGCCATCATCGAGCGGGTCAGGCCGAAGCTGGGCTCGATCACGTACGGCGTGTACCGCTCGTTGTTCGCCTGGTCGAAGTACTGCATCTTCGTGCCCGAGCCCTCGGTGTGGCTGCCCAGGTCGAAGTCGGTGCGGTTGGCGATGCCCATGAGCTCGCCCCACTCGCTGCCCTGGAAGCCGAAGCGGTACTCGAAGTCGATCGTGCCGGCGCTGTAGTGGGCGCGATCGTCCTCGGGGACGTCGAAGCGGCGCAGGTTGTCCGGGTTCATGCCGAGGTCGATGAACCAGTTCCAGCAGTCCTCGACCCACGCGTCGAAGTGGGTCTGGGCCTCCGCGGGCGGCGTGAAGAACTCGATCTCCATCTGCTCGAACTCGCGGGTGCGGAAGATGAAGTTGCCGGGGGTGATCTCGTTGCGGAACGCCTTGCCGACCTGGCCGATGCCGAACGGGGGCTTCTGGCGGGTCGCGGTGACCACGTTGAGGAAGTTCACGAAGATGCCCTGGGCCGTCTCGGGGCGCAGGTACGTCAGGCCCGCCTCGGTGTCCACCGGGCCGAGGAACGTCTTGATCAGGCCGGAGAACTGCTGAGGATCGGTGAACTCGCCGCGGGTGCCGCAGTTGGGGCAGGGCACCTCGGCCAGGCCGCCCTCGGGCGCGCGGCCCTTCTTCTCCTCGAAGCCCTCCAGGAGGTGGTCCTCGCGGAAGCGGTTGTGGCAGCTCTTGCACTCCACCAGCGGGTCGGTGAAGGTCGCGACGTGGCCGGACGCCTCCCACACGCGCTTGGGAAGGATGATCGAGGAGTCCAGGCCCACCATGTCGGCGCGGGACTGCACGAACGTGCGCCACCACTGCCGCTTGATGTTCTCCTTGAGCTCCACACCGAGAGGGCCGTAGTCCCAGGCAGAGCGCGTACCGCCGTAGATCTCTCCTGCCGGGAAGACGAAGCCGCGCTTCTTGGTGAGGGAGATGACGTTGTCCAGCGTGCTGGCGGGGGCCTTGGCCACGGGGAGACTCCTGGTGACGAGGGTGGAACAGAACCCTCCCAGCATACCGACGGCGCACGTGTGACGGTGCGCACGCCGGGCGGCCCCGGCGGCCCGTCGGCTTGCGCAGGCATGCCGGCTTGGTGAGAATGATTGTCATGACGTTCACTCCGCGCCCCACGCGCCGCTCCCTGCTCGCCCTCACCGGACTCGGTGCGGGTGCCGCCCTGCTCGCCGCCTGCGGCGACGGTGGGGGCGCAGGCAGCGGCGGCAGTGGAGGGATCACCGTGGTGACCTCGAACTATCCGCTCTCCTACCTCCTGGCACGGATCGGCGGCGAGCACGTGGACGTGACCGACCTCGCCACCCCGGGCGCCGACGCGCACGGACTCGAGCTCTCCGTCCGCCAGGTCATGGCGGTCCAGGAGGCGGGGCTGGTGCTGCAGATCCCCGGCTACCAGGCCTCCCTCGACGATGCGATCGCCTCGGGCGACGGGGACAACGTGCTCGACGTCTCCCAGGTGGTCACCATGCTCCCCAGCGGCGGCGACTCCCATGAGCATGAGGAGGAGGCCTCGGACGCAGGCGGCGACGAGCACGCCGCGGACGAGAGCCACGACGAGCACGATCATGGGCCGAACGACCCCCACTTCTGGCACGATCCGCTGCGGATGGCGGAGGTCGGCGATGCCCTCGCCGCCCGCCTGGCGGAGCTGGCCCCTGACGGCGTCGACGCCTTCTCCGCCGCTGCCGCCGACGTGCGCAGCGACCTCGAGGCCCTCGACGCGGAGCTCACCGAGCAGTACGGGGGCGTCGACGGGGAGCGCGCCTTCATCACGAGCCACGCGGCGTACGCCTATCTGGCGGACCGTTACGACCTCCACCAGATCGGCATCGCCGGGGTGGACCCCGAGAGCGAGCCCTCCCCCCAGCGTCTTCTCGATCTGGAGAAGCTCGTGACGGAGGAGAACGTCTCCACGATCTTCTTCGAGACCACGGCGTCCCCGAAGGTCGCCCAGACCCTCGCGGAGAACCTCGGCATCGCCAGTGAGGAACTCGACAACCTCGAGACCCAGCTCGATGAGGACTCGGACTACCCTGCTGTGATGCGAGAGAACAGCCGCAAGCTCCTGGAGAGCTGGGCATGAACGGATCCGCGGAACACGTTGTCGAGGTCCGGGGGGCGAACGTCCAGCTCTCCGGGACACGTATCCTCCACGATGTCGATCTGCGGATCGCCCCCGGCGAGATGGTCGCTCTGCTGGGCGCGAACGGCTCGGGGAAGTCCACCCTGCTGCGGGCGGTCGTCGGCGTGCTCCCCCTGGAGTCCGGCAGTGCGACGCTCTTCGGGCAGGAGGTCCACCGCGCAGCGGTGCACGACCGTCTCGGATACGTGCCCCAGGACTCCTCGGAGGCCGGCTCCATCCCGGCGACCGCCCGGGAGTCCGTGGCCAGCGGCCTGCTCACCTCGCGCTCCTGGTGGCCGCGGACCCGGGACCCCCGGGTGCGCACGGCGCTGTACGCCGTGGGGCTCGGGGACCTGGCGGGCCGGCCCATCACCCGGATGTCCGGCGGGCAGCGCCGACGGGTGATGCTGGCCCGTGCCCTCGTGCGCGAGCCGGAGTTCCTGGTGCTGGACGAGCCCTTCTCCGGCGTGGACCTCTCCACCCAGCAGCTCATCGCCTCCCTCTTCCGGGAGCTCACCGCGCGTGGCACCACCATCCTCGTGGTCCTGCACGAGACCGGGATGCTCGAACGGGACATCACGCGGGCGGTGGTCCTGGACCACGGCCGGGTGGTGCACGACGGCGATGCCGGCGATCGCCCGCCGCTGGATCCCGGGCACGAGCACCTGCTCGACAGCCTCCCGCCTCACGAATGCCTCGGACAGGAGATCCACCCCGCATGATCTCCCCACTCGACATCCTCACCTCCGACCTGCTGCGGTACCCGCTGATCATCGCGGTGCTCATCGGGCTGACCGCCCCGGTGGTCGGCACCTACCTGGTCCAGAAGCGACTCTCCCTGCTCGGTGACGGCCTCGGCCACGTGGCCCTGACCGGCGTGGCCGTCGGCTGGCTGGTGGGCGCCTGGACCACCGCCACCCCCGCCGATCTGCTCGCGATCCCGGGCGCGCTGGCCGCCTCCGTCATCGGCGCGCTGGCGATCGAGTACGTGCGCGAGGTCAGCCACACCAGCCGCGACGTCGCACTGGCGATCATGTTCTACGGCGGCATCGCCGGCGGCGTCGTGATCATCCAGCTCGCCGGTGGCACCTCGCAGAACCTCATGGGCTACCTGTTCGGCTCCCTGTCCACGGTCACGGCCCCGGATCTGCTCATCGCGCTCGTGCTCGCCGTCGTGGTGCTCGTGATCGGGATCGGCCTCAGCTCCCTGCTCTCCGCGGTCACGGGTGACGAGGAGTTCGCCCGGGCCTCCGGCCTGCCGGTGCGCGCGGTGAACGTCCTCATCGCCGTGATGGCCGCGCTCACCGTGACGCTCTCGATGCGCATCGTGGGAGCGCTCATGGTCTCCGCGCTCATGATCGTCCCTGTCGCCGCGGCGCAGCAGCTCGTGGTCGGCTTCACGCGCACCATGCGCACCGCCATGGTGATCGCCGTGGTGTGCGCGCTGGGCGGACTGCTGATCACCGTCTACGTCGACCTGCCGCCCGGCGGCGTGATCGTGCTGGCCACGATCGCCGTCTACATCCTCGCGCTGCTCACGCGGACGATCCTCGGATCCCGCAGCCGGGTCGAGACCGCGCCGGCCGAGCCGGATGCGGAGACCCGCGCCCGCCAGGAGCGCTCCGTCGAGACCGCCCATGAGGTCGCCGCCGCACGTGCCCACTCCGGCTGGCAGCGATGAAGGTCCCGACCGACATGGGGGACAATCGAGGCATGCAACGGAACACCCGCCAACGCTCCGCGATCCTCGAGACGCTCGAGCGACAGGACGACTTCCGCAGCGCCCAGCAGATCCATGAGCAGATGAAGGCCGACGGCGAGACCGTGGGCCTGGCCACCGTGTATCGCAACCTGCAGGCCCTCAGCCGCTCCGGGCGGCTCGACGTGCTGGTCGCGGGCGACGGGGAGTCGCTGTACCGCCAATGCGAGGACACCGGCCACCACCACCACCTCGTGTGCCGGGAGTGCGGTCGCACCGTCGAGTTCCTCGCGCCCAAGCTCGAGGGCGCCATGACCGCCATCGCCCGGGAGCACGGCTTCACCGACCTCGATCACACCCTCGAGGTGTTCGGTCTGTGCACCGACCACGGTGGCGCCGAACAGGTCGAGGGCGAGTCGGTCGAGAGCGAACAGGTCGAGGGCGAGCAGGTCCAGGACGAGCCGGCTGAGGGCGGGGCCCCTCGGCGATGATGGACTGGGTGGAGTCGCTGCCGCTGCTCCAGGCGATGGGCGTGCTGTACGTGGTGATCTGGCTGCGCGCCGGGTCGACCTATGCCCTCGGCCGCGGCGCCCGTCGGGTCGCCCATCGTGGACGGATCGCCGCCTTCCTCGATTCCCCGCGGGTGGAGCGGGCCACGGAGATCGTCAACCGCTGGGGCGCGCCCGTCGTCGCCCTCAGCTTCCTGACCGTCGGCTTCCAGACCGCGGTCAACGCCGCTGCGGGCCTCACCGGGATGCCGCTCCGGCGGTATCTGCCGGCGCTCGCGATCGGCGGCGCCGCCTGGGCGTTCATCTACGCCACCATCGGCCTGGTGGCCTTCGCCGCCTGGCTGGAGCTGTTCCTGCGGTCACCGTGGGCCGCGGTCGCGGTGCTCGCCCTGATCGTGGTGCTCATCGCGATGCTGCTGCGCCATCGGCGCCTCGCCGGCGGGATGCTCGCCCCGGCCGATGACGTCACGCCCGCCGATGACATCGCCACGGAGCCCGCCGACGAGCAGGATGCGGCGTCCGATGGCAGGGATCCGGACGCCGGCCACAGCACGGATCAGGCCTCCTGAGACGACGACCCGACCGCGCTCGCACCCACTCGGGCTCGTGTTCGTGATCGAGGTCGTGTTCGGGCCCGTGCTAGTGCTCGGACCCTGCCCTCAGGCGGGGTCGACCTCCGCAGCGCCGGGGACATCGACCGCTCCCCCGTACCGACGGTCGCGTCGGGCGTACTCCGTGATCGCGCGCCACAGCACCACGCGGTCCACATCGGGCCACAGCTCGGGGACGAACACCAGCTCGGCGTAGGCGGACTGCCACAGCAGGAAGTTCGAGGTGCGCTGCTCCCCGCTGGTGCGCAGGAACAGATCCACATCCGGCATGTCAGGATCGGCGAGATGCCGGGCGAGGGTGCGTTCGTTGATGCCCCGCCCGCGCAGGCGCCCGGAGCGTGCCTCCTCGGCGATCTCCCGCACCGCGTCGATGATCTCGGCGCGGCCGCCGTAGTTCACGCACATGTAGAGCGTCATCCGGGAGTTGGTGCGCGTGAGCTCCTCGGCCTCGCGCAGCTCCTTGATGACGCTGCCCCACAGGCGCTGCTCGCGGCCGATCCACACGATCCGCACGCCCCAGGAGTTCAGGGTGTCGCGCTGGCGGCGCAGCACAGAGCGCGAGAAGCCCATCAGGAAGCGCACCTCCTCCGGGGAGCGCTTCCAGTTCTCGGTGGAGAAGGCGTAGGCCGACAGATGGGTCACGCCGATCTGCAGCGCACCGGCGACGACGTCGAGCAGGGCCGCCTCCCCCGCCTCATGGCCTGCTGTGCGCGGGAGCCCCTGTCGGTTCGCCCAGCGACCGTTGCCGTCCATCACCACGGCGACGTGGCCGGGGATCGTGGGGGTCGGCAACGACGGCGGGCGCGCACCGCTGGGGTGCTCGAACGGCTCGTCGTATGCAGCAACGGGTGCGCCGGGCATCGGTGGCCTCCAGGGGGTCTCGCGGGCGGACGGTCGGCGGACGTTGCCGCAGCGTTCGGGGTCTCAGAGATCAGGGTCTCAGCAGTCGGGGTCTCAGCGTTCGACGTAGCTCAGGGAGCGCACCGAGCGCTCGAGGTGCCACGTGATCGTGTCGGTGATCAGCCGGCCCGCCTCCTGCATGACGGTCTCGTCGGCCGTGACGACATTGTCCCAGTCGCCGGCGAGCAGGAAGATCATGTGCTCGATCGTGGACTGTCGAACGGCGATGGCCCCGGGACGACGACAGGCGGTGCACACCAGGCCACCGGCGCGGATGTCGAGGGCATGGTGCGGGCCCGGTGCCCCGCAGGTCGCGCAGATGGACAGCTCAGGGGCCCATCCGGAGACGGCGAGGGTGCGGATGAGGAACGAGTCCAGGACCAGCGGCGGGGCGAGACGGCCCTCCGACATCGCCCGCAGCGCGCCGACGAGCATGAGGAAGCCGCGCTGGTTGGGGTCCACCATCTCGTCGGTGAGCCGGTCGGTGGTCTCGAGCATCGCGCTCGCGGCCGTGAAGCGGCTGTAGTCGGCGCTGATCCCGATGGCGAAGGCCTCGATCGCGACGACCTGGGTGACGGTGTGCAGGCTGCGACCGGTGTGCAGCTGCACGTCGACCAGGGTGAACGGCTCCAGCCGCGCACCGAAGCGGCTGCCGGTGCGGCGCACACCCTTGGCGACGGCGCGGACCTTGCCGTGCCGCCGGGTGAGAAGCGTGATGATGCGATCGGCCTCACCCAGGGGATGGGTGCGCAGGACGATCGCGTCGTCTCGGTAGAGCTTCTGCTGCATGGTCCCTCGAGCCTACGGCGGGGTGGTGACTCCTGGCTGCAGGCAGGGGTGGTGTCGGCCAGGAGGTCCGTCACCCCGGAGCCCGCAGATCCGTGTCGGCACCGCATCGGCACCCCACCAGGACCGCACCGGAGCCGCACCTGGGCCGCACGGAGTGGTCGGATCGGCGACGCTGCGGGGTCAGGACGTGCATGATGGCGTCACCAGCCGTCGCCCCGGAAGGGACGTCGGACCACGACCGGGAGGGAGACGCCATGGGGATCCTCGGGATGCTGAACCGTGACGACAGGACGAAAGCGACCGCTCGGGAGGCCATGAAGGAGGCCCGCTCGGGCAAGGGCGGCTCCGACGGGAGCGCGCTGCAGCGCATGGTCGAGATGTTCCGCGACATCGGCCTGGACGGGAAGCTGACCTTCTCCTCGGCGCAGGACGTCGCGAAGCGTGCGCAGCGTGGCCGTGCCCGCAAGCGCCCCGAGAAGGCGGTGCGACGCCTGGTGCGTCGCCATCGGCGCGGCGTCACGATCGCCGGGTTCCTCACCGGGCTCGGAGGCATCTTCACGCTGCCCGTGCTGCTGCCCACGAACGTCGTGGAGTTCTACGCCCAGTCCACCCGCATGGTCGGCGCGATCGCCGTGGTGCGCGGCTACGACCTCGACGACGAGGAGATCCGGGTGCGCGTGCTCGCCTCCCTCCTGGGTGAGGAGTCCGGGGACGTGCTCAAGAACATCGGGCTCGGGCCCATCGCCGGCGCCGCGACCCGTACCGTCGCCAAGCGCCTGCCCCGCAGCACCGAGTCCGCCGTCGCGAGCGCGATCGGCGGTCGCATCCTGCGCAAGTTCGGCCTGTGGTCGGCGCGGCTGTTCGGCAAGGCGATCCCGGGGCTCGGCGGTGTGCTCGGCGCGATCGCGGACCGTGCCCAGCTGAACAAGATCGCGAAGGCCGCGCAGCGGACGTTCCCGCCGGTGCGCTGAGCTGGTCGACGGGACCTGCCAGGCGCCCGGGACCTGCCAGGCGCCCGCGGCCTGCCAGGCGCCCGCGGCCTGTCAGGAGCCCGCGGCCTGCCAGGTGACTGCGGCCGGTCAGGCGGGCTTGCGGGCCACCGCGAAGATCCGGCGGAACGGGAGGATGACGCCGCCGCCCTCGTCAGGATAGGCACGGCGCAGGCGCTCCTTGAACTCGGCCTCGAAGGCCGGGAGCAGCGCCTCGGGCAGGGCCTGGAGCGTGGGCCGGGCCCCGGTGCCGCTGACCCACTCGAAGACGGGATCCGGCCCGTGCAGCACGTGCAGATAGGTCGTCTCCCAGGCGTCCACCTCGAGGCCCAGCTGCCCCAGCGTGCGGAGGTAGGTGGCGGCATCATGGGAGGCGGGGTGATCGACCCCGTCGAGGTGGCGGGCATAAGGCTGCTGCGCCGCGAGCTGCCGCCTGATCGAGTGGCTGGGCTCCTCGAAGTTGCCGGGCACCTGCATCGCCAGCCAGCCGCCGGGGGCGAGCATGGCGACCAGGCGCGGCAGCAGCTCCAGGTGCCCGGGGACCCATTGCAGCATGGCGTTGGTGACCAGCACGTCGACCCCGCGCGGAGGCTCCCAGCTGCGCACGTCCCCTCGCTGCGCCCCGATGCCGGGGACCTCCTGGGCCCGGGCGACCATCTGCGGGCTAGCGTCGACCGCGAGCACCTCGGCCGACGGCCAGCGCTCGGCGAGCTGGGCGGTCAGGGTGCCGGGGCCGGCGCCGAGGTCGACGACGAGACCGGGCGAGATGGCGCCGATCCGCGCGGTGAGATCCACGAACGGGCGCCCGCGCTCGTCGCCGAACTTCAGGTACTGCTCCGGGCTCCAGGTGTGCACCATCGCTGCGGCCTCCGACCGTCGAGAATTATCTTGATCTCAAGATACCCGGCTCAGAGCGGGACGTCGAGTGCCACCTGGACCCGCGGCTGCATGAGGGAGACGTCGTCGCCCGGGGCCTTCCACCCGCCGGCGATCGACGGATCATAGGTGGTCTCCAGGAGTGTGAGCTCGGCGCTCTCGGGGACGGTCGCCTCCACCGTGACGGCCTCCCCCTGCGGGACACCGACGATCTGCACCCCGGTCAGGGGATTCCCCGATTCCAGACTGCGCCCGTCGATGCTCACGTCCTCGAGACCCCCGACGCTCGGGCTGAGCTCCAGTTGAGCGGCCTCGCGCGGGGAGGTGATGAGCAGCCGGACGCGCCGCGTGCCGTCCGTCGACGGCGTCCCCGCAGCATCGGCGACCTCGATCATGGGCAGCGGCACGTCCGAGGTGGCCGAGACGCCATCCAGCGCCTGCCCCCAGGCGGTCGTCCCGGACGCCTCCCAGGTGGTCGCTCCCGTCGCGCCGTCGACGTGCGCGTCCACCCGCTCCTGGACCGGTTCCGGTGCGGCCTGGGTCCACGCGGTGCCTCCGACCACGAGGCCGACGGTGATCACGGCGGGCAGCACCGGGATCAGGAGCCGATGCGGTCGCCGGGAGGGGAGGGAGGCGACGCCGCGTCCGAGGAACAGCGGCGCCGCCGCTCCGAGCCCGACCACGGCGGTCCCGGCGAGACCGCCGGCGGACGAGGCGATGCCGAACTCCATGAGGGCGGAGACCTGCGTGCCGAGCATCCACGCCGTCGGCAGCAGGGCGAGCACCCGGATCGCGAGCGCGGGGCCGGCGGGGAGCATCGTCGCCAGCAGGGCCCCGGCGGCGGCGAGGATCGCGGGCGGGATCATCGAGCTGCCCAGCGCGGGTGAATAGAGGGCCAGTGCGGCGAGCAGCGCCGTCATGGCGAGTCCTGCGCCGGTGAGCAGCGCCGCGCGACCGATGAGAAGGCGCGCCAGCACCCAGCAGCAGGCGACCCCCACCGCGCCGGCCACAAGATCGGCGAGGAGGAAGAGCTCGGCGCGCACCGGTTCGCGGGTCGTCTGCGAGAGCATCTGCGGCGTCGCGGCGGAGGCGAGCTGCCAGGTCACGACCGCCACCGCGACCGCGAGGGCCAGGCCGAGCGTCCCGGCGACGACCCCGAGCGCGACGCCGAGCAGCGTGAGCCGTCCCCGTCGGCGCTCCACGAGGATCACGGCCAGCAGCGCGATGGGTGCGCACAGAGCGAGCACGGTCAGCAGCAGCGGGTGGATGCCGACGATCCCCCACGGGGCTGTGGTCTGCACCGGGTCCCCACCCGACCCCTCCTCCAGCGCGCCCAGGTCCCTGCCCGCCAGGTCACGGGTGAGCGCGAGGGTCAGATCCCCATAATGCTGGAGCGAGTTCTGATCGAGGTGCGCGGCGTCGTCCTGGGGGCTGTGATACGCCCACGCGTCGTCGATGATCGCCATGTCCATCCCCCACCAGCCGGCCGCACGATAGACGGTGAAGTCGGTGTCGTTGGGGATGATCTCGAACAGGGCATCGGTGAAGGATTCGAACTCGGGGTGGGGCATCGCGCCGAGCACGTCGTGCATCGGCCCGTTCGTCCGGGTCACCACAGGGCGACCGGAGATGCCGCGGGCCTCGTGGTTCAGCACGACCACCGGGGGTGTCAGCTCCTCGGCCCGCTCATCGAGGTACGCCTGCGCGCCCAGCAGTCCGCGCTCCTCCCCGTCGACCAGGAGCACCACCAGATCGTTGCGCTGAGCCTCCGGTCCGAGCGCACGGATCGACTCGAGGATCGTGGCGACGCCGACGCCGGCGTCCGCCGCTCCGGGAGCACGGGGGACCGAGTCGATGTGCGTCGCCAGGACGATGGTGCCGGTGGGGTCCGTGCCGGGCCGTACTCCGAGGAGGTTCCGGGTATACCCAGCGACCCCCTCGTCGTCCATCGCGCGCAGCCCGATCGACTCCTGGGTGTCGGTCGTGAAGCCGAGCTCTGTCAGCTGGTCAGCGAGCTCCTCGTGGGCACGGGCGTTCGCCGCCGACCCGACGGGACGCGGCTCGGCCACGACCGCTGCGGCCGCCTGGGAGGCACGTGCGGCACTGAAGACGTCCGCCGGGGCATCCGTCCCCTGCGCCGCGGTGACGCCGCGCGAGGCGAAGCCCAGGGCGACCACGAGGGCGAGCGCCACCAGGAGCAGAGGAATCTGCCCGCGCACGAAGAGGGACCGTCCGCGGCCCGGCCGCTGCGCACGGGCCCTCGCGGCGCCGGACCTGCTGGGCTCTGCCGACGATTCGTCCTCCTGGTCCGGGTCAGCCTGTGGGCGCTCGGGCCCGGTCGGGTCAGGGATGTCGGGACCGCTGCGCATCGTCATACCACGTGTGTACAGGGGCGACGCCGCTTCTGCCTCCTCCTTGCGATGGAGAAACGCCGTCGTGCTGGATTCCGTTGCGGTTCCGAGACCTGCCCTCCCCGTCGCTCCTTCCCTTCGCCCTTCCGCCTTGCCGTCCTTCCGCCGAGAACTGCTCGGGGGGCTCAGCGCTCGAGTCGATCCAGGGCGTGCAGATCGCTGAGCGTCCCACCGGCCTCGAGCAGGGCGGCTCGGAAGGCCAGCAGCGCGGGCTGGCCCGCCGCCCCGGCCCGGGCCGCGGTGTAGAGGGACCGGTGAGGGTCACCGGGCAGCCGCAGAGGTCGGGTCCCACCGAGGTGCTCGGAGGCGATGATGCCCGGGAGGAAGGCGACCGCATGGCCGGAGCGCACCAGGTGCACCTGCAGGAGCGGGTCCGGGGTGTCGAAGCGGACTCGGGGCTCGACGCCGGCGGCGCGCAGATAGGTGCGCGCCCAGTCCCCGGTGCGGGTGTCCTCGGGGTCCAGCGCCCAGGGTGCATCGGCCAGCTCCGCGAGGGAGCCGGGCACGGACCAGGGACCGGAGTCCGGCAGCACCAGCAGCAGCGGGTCCCGGAGCAGGTCCTCCCGGTCGGTGCCGCGCCGCACGACCCGTCGGCCCCCGGGATAGTCCTCGCCCAGGATCACCTCGAAGCGATGCGCCAGGAGGCCCTCGTACGCCGCCTCGACCTCGCGCTGGGCGAGCTCGATCCGGAGCTCGGGATGGCGCTGCTCGAGGATGCTCACCGTGGCCGGGGCGAGTGCGATCAGCGGCGTCTGGAAGGAGGCGACGCGCAGCACCCCGCTCGCCTCGCCCTGCGCCATCTCGAGCTCGGCCTCGGTGGCCTCGAGCAGGCTGAGCATCTCCTCGGCGCGCCGGGCCAGCTGCATGCCCGCATCGGTCAGGATGACCCGTCGGCCAGCCTGCTCGAACAGGGTGACCTTGGTCTCCCGCTCCAGGTGGGAGAGCTGCTGGGACACCGCCGAGGGCGACATCGAGTGGGCCTTGGCGACCGCCGACATCGTCTCCAACCTGCGCAGTTCGTGCATCAGGAACAGGCGATGGAGGTTCAGCATCGCGCCCTCTTCTCGACGTTAAGCATTGCTTCACGGTACACGTCGGAAACATTCGCTGGACCAGATCGGATGCGAGGCCCCACAGTGGAGGCGTGACGATCTCTGCTTCTCCTGCCTCCACCGGATCGGCCCCGGTCACGGGTGCACCCCGTGGTGGTTCCGGGGTGCCGCTGACCCCGGTGATGTTCATCCTCAGCTCCTGTATCTCGCTCCAGTTCGGAGCGGCCCTGGCCACCCAGCTCTTCCCCGAGCTCGGCCCCTGGGGCACCACCTCCCTGCGCCTCGGCATCGCGGCCCTCGTGCTGCTCGTGATCGTGCGGCCCAAGCTCCACCGCTTCACCCGCGAGCAGTGGATCGCCGTGCTCCTGTTCGGTGGCGCCATCGGTGCGATGAACGGCGCCTTCTACGCGTCGATCAGCCGCATTCCGCTGGGCACCGCGGTCGCGATCGAGTTCCTCGGACCGCTGGCCGTCTCCGCGGTGCTCTCCACGCGCCGCACCGATCTGCTGTGGGTGGTGCTCGCCCTCGGCGGCGTGAGCCTGTTCGGTCTGGAGTCCCTCACCGGCGACACCGCACTGGACGGCATCGGCGTGCTGTTCGCCCTGATCGCCGCCGTGTTCTGGGGAATGTACGTGCTGTGCAGCGCCCGTGTGGGACGTCTCGTGCCCGGACAGGACGGTCTCGCCGTGGCCATGGCCGTCGGCGCCCTCGTGGTGCTCCCGCTGGGTGCCCCCGGAGCGGTCGCGGGCCTGGTGGATCTGCGTCTGCTCGGCCTCGCCGTGGGCACGGCGCTGCTCGCCTCGGTGCTGCCGTACACCCTCGAGCTCGCGGCGCTGCGACGGCTCCCCCGCCACGTGTTCGGGATCCTCCTGAGCCTCGAGCCGGTCATCGCTCTGTTCGCCGGGGTGCTCCTGATCGGCCAGGACGCGACGGCCCTGCGCATCGCCGCCGCGCTGCTCGTCGTGGGTGCGAGCGTGGGCATCACCCTCACCGCCCGGGGCGCCGCTCCCGACCAGCCCCAGCCGGTCGACGAGGAGCCCGGATGGGAGCTTCCCACACCGACCCACGCGACCCTGACCGGGGAGATGCCCGTCGTATTCCCCGAGGAGGGGCTGGGGGCCGACGAGGCGCCTGGAGCGTGCGGCACCGACACCGGGCGGCGCTGACCCGGGCCACATCGTGGAAGGTGCCAGCTCAGCGGCACCTTCCACGACATCACGGGCGGCACGCCCGCGGAGAACGGGCGCCGGTCCCTCGGAGGGCGGAACACGACCCGCGGAGGGCGGGCACCGGCCGCTCGGGGCCCGCGCCGGGTCTCAGCGCTGGACGCGGTGCTCGCGGTTCAGGGCCGAGATGATCGCCTCGAGCGAGGCACGGGTGATCGAGCCGTCGATGCCCACGCCCCAGAAGATCCGGTCCCCGATCTCGCACTCGATGTACGAGGCGGCCAGCGAGTCGTCTCCCTCGGTCAGCGCGTGCTCGGCGTAGTCGAGGATCCGCACGTCGATCTTGCGCTCGGCGAGGGCCTTGACGAAGCCGTCCAGCGGACCGTTGCCGATGCCCGTGACCGTGTGCTCCTCGCCGTCGACCACGAGCGTGACCGTGATGCGGTCCGCGCCCTCGCCGGTGGACTCCTGATGGATGGACGTGATCGCGAAGCGGCCCCAGCGACGTGCCTCGTCGGTGGCGGGCAGGTACTCGTCGGTGAAGGCGTCCCAGAGCTGGTCCGGGCTCACCTCGCCGCCGTCGGAGTCCGTGCGCTGCTGCACGATCCCGGAGAACTCGATCTGCAGGCGACGCGGCAGATCCAGGCCGTGCTCGGTGCGCAGCAGGTAGGCCATCCCGCCCTTGCCCGACTGGGAGTTCACGCGGATCACGGCCTCGTAGGAGCGGCCCAGGTCCTTGGGGTCCACGGGCAGGTACGGCACGCGCCACACCAGATCGTCGAGCGCCTTGCCGGCCTTCTCCGCGTCGGACTCCATCCGTTCCAGACCCTTCTTGATGGCGTCCTGGTGGGAGCCGGAGAAGGCGGTGAACACGAGGTCGCCGCCGTAGGGGCTGCGCTCGGGGACCGGCATCTGGTTGCAGTGCTCGACGGTGCGACGCACCTCGTCGAGGTCGGAGAAGTCGATCTGCGGGTCGACGCCCTGGCTGAACAGGTTCAGGCCCAGGGTCACCAGGTCCACGTTGCCGGTGCGCTCCCCGTTGCCGAACAGGCAGCCCTCGATCCGATCGGCGCCGGCCAGGTAGCCGAGCTCCGCGGCCGCGACGCCGGTGCCGCGGTCGTTGTGCGGGTGCAGCGACAGCACGAGGGAGTCGCGACGATCGAGGTTCCGATGCATCCACTCGATCGAGTCGGCGTAGACGTTGGGCGTGGCCATCTCCACCGTCGCCGGCAGGTTGACGATCATCTTGTCCTCGGGCGTGGGCTTCACGATGTCGATGACCGCGTTGCACACCCGCAGGGCGTACTCGAGCTCGGTGCCGGTGTAGGACTCCGGCGAGTACTGGTAGGTGATCTGCGTGTCCGGGATCGTCTCCTCGTACTTCTTGCACAGCAGCGCGCCCTGGACGGCGATGTCGAGCACCGCGTCCTCGTCCGCCCGGAAGACGACGTCGCGCTGGACCACCGAGGTGGAGTTGTACAGGTGGACGACGGCGCGCGGGGCGCCGGCGATCGCCTGGTAGGTGCGCTCGATCAGGTGCTCGCGGGACTGGGTGAGGACCTGGATGGAGACGTCCTCGGGGATGCGGTCCTCGTCGATGAGGGTGCGCACGAAGTCGAAGTCCGTCGCGGACGCGGCGGGGAACCCGACCTCGATCTCCTTGTAGCCCATCGCGACCAGCAGCTCGAACATCCGCAGCTTGCGCTCGGCGTTCATGGGGTCGATGAGGGCCTGGTTGCCGTCGCGCAGGTCCACGGCGCACCAGCGGGGGGCGCGGGTGATCCGGCGGGTGGGCCAGGTGCGGTCCGGGAGCTCCACGCGGATCTGCTCGTGGAAGGGCAGGTACTTGTGGATCGGCATGCCGGAGGGCTGCTGGGGGGCCTCGCCGGTGGAGCCGACGACGGGCTCCGCGGGGTCGCCGACGGCGGCGATGGCAGGAGCGGTGGTGGTGGATTCAGTCATCAGGGGGTCCTTCTCGCTGGGGTACCGGTCGCCGGACACAACGTCAGCCGCGGCGGGGTCCCGGCGTTCAGGTCCCGTCGCGGCGGCTAAGCAGAAGCAGCGATCCACGCATGAGCGCCACGGTAGCACCGTCGCCGCGGCCGTCAGGATCCGCTCACCATGCGAACGCCGCAGCCGGGTCAGAACCCGAGGCGGCCCAGCTGCTTGGGATCGCGCTGCCACTCCTTGGCGACCTTGACGCGCAGGTCCAGGTGCACCTTGCGGCCGATGAGGTGGTTGATCTCCCCGCGAGCCTGGGTGCCGACCTCCTTCAGACGCGAGCCGCCCTTGCCGATGATGATGCCCTTCTGGCTGTCGCGCTCGACGAAGAGGGTCGCGCGCACCACGAGCCGGCCCTCTCCTGGTTCGACGTGCACGAAGGGGTCGTCGGGGTCCGTCTCCACGACCTCCTCGACCACCACGGCGATCGAGTGGGGCAGCTCCTCGCGCACGCCCTCGAGGGCCGCCTCGCGGATCAGCTCGGAGATGCGATCATCACGCGACTCCTCGGTGAGCTGGTCGTCCGGGTACAGCTGCGGCCCC
Source organism: Brachybacterium sp. 107 (assembly GCF_052379725.1). Lineage (NCBI taxonomy): Bacteria > Bacillati > Actinomycetota > Actinomycetes > Micrococcales > Dermabacteraceae > Brachybacterium > Brachybacterium sp. 107. The sequence goes on from NZ_JBQSYW010000002.1 coordinate 456,042, forward strand.
TCGGGCAGCTGCTTCGCGATCACCTCGAGCAGCACGTCCATCTGCTCGCCCTTCACGGCGGAGATCGGGACGATCTCGTCGAAGTCCATCAGCTGGTCCACGGCCATCAGGTGCTGGGCCAGCAGGTCGCGGTTCACGAGGTCGGTCTTGGTCACGACCGCGACCACGCGCGGTCCGCGTCGGCCCGTGCGCATCTCGACAAGGTCCTCGGCGATGAAGCGGTCACCGGGGCCGATCTTCTGATCCGCGGGCAGGCAGAACCCGACCACGTCGACCTCGCCGAGGGTCTCGCGCACCAGATCGTTGAGCCGCTCGCCGAGCAGGGTGCGGGGGCGGTGCACGCCCGGAGTGTCCACGAGGATGATCTGGGCGTCCTCACCGGTGACGATGCCGCGGATGGCGCGACGGGTGGTCTGCGGCTTGCTGGAGGTGATCGCGACCTTCTCCCCCACCATGGCGTTGGTCAGTGTCGACTTGCCGACGTTGGGACGGCCCACGAGGGCGACGAAGCCCGAGCGGTGCGTCGGGCTCTCCCCCGCCGCCTGACTGCCCGGCCCGCCGAGATCTTCACGGGGAGCCGGGGCGCTGGCACCCGGGGTGGTGGGGTCGAGGTCATCGGTCATCTGCGGTCTCCTGATCGGCGTCATGCATGTCGTCCTGCGAATCCTGCGATTCCTGCAAATCCTGCGATTCCTGCGAATTCTGTGCGTCCGCGGCGTCCTGTCGGTCCTGGGCATCCCGGACCCGGGAGACGATCACGGTGCTCAGCCTCCTGCGGCGGCCCGAGGTGCTCTCCGCCTCGAGCACCAGCCCGAAGGCCTCGGCGCGGGAGCCGACGATCGGCACCCGACCGGTCACCTTGCCGAGGAGCCCGCCGACGCTGTCGATGTCGTCGTCGTCCAGCTCGAGGTCGAACAGGTCCCCGACCTCCGAGAGCCCGGCGCGTGCGGGGACCCGGTAGCGGCCCTCGCCGAGGTCCTCGATCTCGGGTTCGTCAGGATCGTGCTCGTCGGCGATCTCACCGACGATCTCCTCGAGGATGTCCTCGATCGTGACGATCCCGGACACCCCTCCGTACTCGTCGACCACCATCGTGATGTGCACGTGGCTGGTCTGCATCTGCCGCAGGACCTCGTCGGCCATGACGAACTCGGGCACGAAGCGAGCCGGTCGCATGATCTCGGAGACCGGACGGTCGGGACGCGGGTCCCAGGGCGCGTGGATCGCCTTCATGACGTCCTTGACGTACAGCATCCCGCGCAGGTCGTCGACGTTCTCGCCGATGACCGGGATCCTCGAGAAGCCCGAGCGCACGAACAGCTGGACCGCCGACTCGGCGGAGTCGTCGCAGGAGAGGGCGACCATGTCGGTGCGCGGCACCATCAGCTCGCGCACCATCCGGTCACGCAGCTCGAAGACACCCTGGATCATGTCCCGCTCGCCGTCCTGGACGTGCTCGTCCTCGAGCGCCCGGTCCACATTCTGGCGGGCCTTCTCAGCGGCGTCCTCGGCGCGGTCCTGCGCGCCGGGACGGGCGGCGAGGTTCGCGCCGACGGCGGTCAGCGCGCTCACCGGCAGCCAGAGCACGCCGCGCGCCGCGGCCACCACCCAGCGGCTCGAGACGAGCACCGACTCGGGGCGGCTGCGACCGATGGTGCGCGGGGAGATCACGAGGATCACGAGCAGCAGCAGCGCGGCCCCGACGACGGTCACCACCGTCGGCGCGAGCCAGCTGGCCCCGATCCCGAGACGGTCGGCCCCCATGAAGGCGATGCCGGCGATCGCGGTGACGGTCACCGCCTCGGCGAGCATCCTGCCCAGGGACACGGACAGGAGGGTGCGGGCCGCATCGGAGTGCTGGGCGAGGACCTGGGTCCGCGTGGGCTCGGGGTGCTCTGCCAGGCTCTTCTCGAGTGCGCCGCGCGAGACCGTGAGATAGGCACCGTCCACGGCCATCAGCAGGGAGGAGACCACCAGCGATGCCAGGCCCAGCGGGATGAGGACGAGCAGCGCGGTGCTCAGCACGGGAGGTTCCAGCAGTCAGTACGGTCAGTAAGGTCAGAACAGTCGGAGCGGTCCGGATGCTGCGGAGGGTGATCGGACATGGCGGTGGCGCTCAGCTCTTCCCCCGCGAGGCGAGGAACGTCAGCAGCAGCTGGCGCTGGAGGTCGAACATGACCTTCCGCTCGTCCTCCTCCATGTGGTCGTAGCCGAGCAGGTGCAGGATCGAGTGGCAGGTCAGCAGCAGCATCTCCTCGACGGCGCTGTGCCCTGCCTCGGCGGCCTGCTTCGCGGCGACGCTCGGGCACAGCACGACATCGCCGAGCAGGCCCTCCGGCGCGGGATGCTCGGCGCTGCCGGGCGTGAGCTCGTCCATCGGGAAGCTCATGACGTCCGTCGGCCCCGGGAGGTCCAGCCACTGCACGTGGAGCTTCTCCATCGCGTCCTCGTCGACGAAGAGGATCGACATCTCTGTGGCCGGGTTGAGGTGCATCGACTCGAAGACGAAGCGGGCGCAGTCGACGAACTCGTTCTCGTCGACGACGTAGGTGGTCTCGTTGCGGATCTCGATGGTCATGTCTGGCAGCTCAGCTCTCGGTGCTCTGTGGTCGATGCTCTGTGGTGGGTCCTCGGCGACCGATCCGGGGATCAGGTCGCGGTGGAGGCGCGGTGGCGGGAGTCCCTGCTGCCGCCGGGGCGGATCTCCCAGCGACCGTACGCATCGACGATGTCGCTGACCAGGCTGTGGCGCACGACGTCGCGGGAGGAGAGCCGGCAGAAGGAGATGTCGTCGATCCCCGAGAGCACCTGCTCGACGACCCGCAGGCCGCTCTGCTGGGAACCCGGGAGATCGACCTGGGTGACATCGCCCGTGACCACCATGGTGGAGTTGAACCCGAGCCGGGTGAGGAACATCTTCATCTGCTCGGGCGTGGTGTTCTGCGCCTCGTCCAGGATGATGAAGGCGTCGTTCAGGGTGCGCCCGCGCATATAGGCCAGCGGCGCGACCTCGATCGTCCCGGCGGCCATGAGGCGCGGGATCGAGTCCGGGTCGAGCATGTCGTGCAGCGCGTCGTTGAGGGGCCGCAGGTACGGATCGATCTTCTCGTTGAGGGACCCGGGCAGGAAGCCCAGCTTCTCCCCCGCCTCGACGGCGGGCCGCGTGAGGATGATCCGGTTGATCTGCTTGCTCAGCAGCTGCTGGACCGCCATCGCCACGGCGAGGTACGTCTTGCCGGTGCCGGCGGGGCCGATGCCGAAGGTGATCGTCGAGGACTCGATCGTCTCGATGTACTTCTGCTGGCCCAGCGTCTTGGGCCGGATCGAGCGCCCGCGGGAGGACAGGACCGTGCGTGAGAGCACCTTCTCGAGCTTCTGTCCCGAGCCGCGGTCGTCGCCGTAGAGGTTCGCGGCGCGCTGCACGGCCTCGGTGGTGACGGCCTGGCCGGTTCCGGCGAGGTCGATGAGGCTGCGCATGATGTGCTCGGAGCGTCGCAGGGCGTCCTGGGTGCCGCGCAGGGTGACCTCGTGACCGCGCACATGAACATCTGTGTCGGGCACCGCGTCCTCGAGCGCTGCCAGTGCCTGATCGTTCTCACCGAGCACCTGGAACGGACTCAGATCGTCCGGGATCGCCAGTTTCCGCTCCAGCACCTCGGGGGCGCGGCCGGGCGTCGGGGTCAGGGCATCAGCCAAGATCCGTCACATCTCTCCTTCTGCGAGCGGCCCGCCCGCCAGGACGTGCGCGTGCACGTGGAATACGGTCTGTCCGGCATCCGCGCCGGTGTTGAAGATCAATCGGAAGTCACCATTGCCCAGGTCAGCAGCGATTGTGCCGCCGACGGAGGCGATATGCCCCAGCAGCTCCGGCTGGTCGACGAGCTCGAGCACGTCGCGGCGATGCTCGCGCGGGACGACGAGCACGTGCACAGGCGCCTGCGGAGACCGGTCGCGGAAGGCGATCACCTGATCGTCCTCGTGGACGCGGTCCGACGGGATCTCGCCGGCCACGATCCGGCAGAAGACGCAGTCCGGAACAGACGGTGCGGCAGCAGTGTTTCCCATAGCGGCAAGTCTACGGGAGCGAGTCTGCGCACATCCCGTTTGAGTGACCGAGCAGGGTATGAGAAGTTTTAACCATCATGACGAAACTTGGCATCATCATCAGCAGCGCCCGCCCCAACCGCGTCGGCGAGAAGGTGGCCCGATGGGTCGCCGATTCCGCCCGCGACCGGTTCGACATCGACCTCATCGACCTGCGCGATGTGGCCCTGCCGTCCTTCGACGAGCCCTCGAGCCCGAAGTCCGGCGCGGAGAAGACCACCGATCACGGACGCACCTGGGGCGAGCGGATCGCCGCCCTGGATGCCGTGGTGATCCTTACCCCGCAGTACAACGGGTCCTACCCCGGCGCCCTGAAGAACGCGATCGACTTCCTCTACGCCGAGTGGTCGGCGCTGCCCACCCTGCTCGTCGGCTACGGCTGGGGCGCCGCAGGCGAGGTGCTCCCGCTCCTGGAGGCACTCATGCGTCGACTGGACGCCGAGGTGATCGGCAGCATCGGCCTCGGCTTCCGCGAGGACCTCTCGATCGACGGCGAGCTGTTCGTCACCGCGGAGAAGACCGCAGCCCTCGAGGAGGCCTTCGCCACCCTCGAGCAGGAAGCGCTCGCTCCGATCGGCTGATCCGGCCTTCTTGTCTCCGGACCCCGTCGGCGCATCGGGTCGGCGGAGGTGCTCTCGAAATGATGGGGGCTCGATGGGGGCTCTCAGTGCCCCGGGCTCGCGTAGTACCTCGAGAGGTACCGGAAGACCGCGATCCCGCCGACGAGCACCAGCGGACCCACGACCGGTGAGAGCTGGGCGAGCCACAGCGGCACGACCAGCTCCTCGGCGTGGCCGAGCACGAGCGCGGCCGGGAGATAGGCCATGAACGCGAGCGGGAGCAGGAAGGTCAGCAGCCAGGCGCCCGCGGTGCCGAAGATCGTCATCGGATACGCACCGAAGTCCGTCAGCACCCGGTCGATGGTGTCCTTGACGCGCGTCGTGGGGCCCATCGTGAAGTCCAGTCCGGAGATCCCGATCTGCAAGCCGGCCTCGACCAGCCCGCCGCTGATCGCCGCGAGCGCCACGTACAGCACGATCCACGGGCTCCAGCGGATCTCGATCGACGTCGCGGCGACGCTCAGGATCGAGACCCCCAGCACGAGGTCCCCGATCGTCCCGGGGTTGAAGAAGCGGGTGAGCAGCTGCAGCAGCGGCGGTGCCGGGCGCAGCAGATAGCGGTCCCAGTCGCCGTTGCGCACCACCTGGGCGCTGGCGCGGTGCTGCCCGAAGTTGATGGTGCACACGCCGTGCGCTGTCAGCCGCAGCCCGTAGAGGAAGGCCACCTCGGCCACGTCCCATCCGGCGATGGTGCCGAAGGCCCCCAGCAGCACACCGATGAAGGCGAGCTGGGTGCCCTGGAGGGCGGCGCTGCCCAGGAAGGTGAGGATCAGGTTCATGCGGTGCACACGCATGCTGCGCCAGGTCGCCCCCAGCAGGATGCCGTAGGTGCGCCAGGTCGGGACCGGCCGCGCGAGGGACCGGCGGGAGCTGTGGTCCCTGGTCCTCAGGTTCTCAGCCACCGAAGATCACCAGCCGACGGATGGCTCGTCGCCACACCAGGGTGGCCAGGGCGAGCAGGATCGCGATCCACAGGGCCTGCAGCCCGATCGCCTGCACGGTGTGCCAGCCGGGATCTCGGTCCACGTAGATCGACAGCGGGACGAACACCTGGGCGGAGAACGGCAGCAGGGTGAGGATGCCGGTGAGCCAGTCGGGCATGAACCACAGCGGGATCAGAGCGCCCGAGGAGAACTGGGCGAGCATCCGGTAGATGAGGAAGGCGCCGCCCGTCTCCAGGGTCCAGAATCCGACGAGGCCCACGGTGAAGTTCACGATGAGGGCGATCGCGAACCCGAGGACCAGGGACAGCACGCACGCGAGGCCGGAGACCCAGGACCCCGGCAGGGCGATCGCACCGAGCGCCAGACCCACGACGAGCGCCGCGACCGCGGCCGGAAGCTGCGCGATCGTGCCGCCCAGCTGTCGGGCCAGTGCCACAGGGACGGCGGAGACCGGCCGCATGACGTCGAAGGCGATCGCCCCGGTGCGCAGCCTCCCCAGCAGGGAGTCGAACATGAACGGCTGGAACAGCGTGGTGGTCAGCACGCCGAGCACGGCATAGGTGACGGCGTCGACCTGGGCGACGCCCGCGACGTCCGCACGCCCTCCGTAGACGGCGGTCCACACGAGGTGCACGAGGACCACCTGGAGCACGCAGGCCACGATCCCGGTCCAGGTGGAGGCCCGGAAGGCGAACTGGGAGCGGGCCGCATGCCCCACCGAGGCCCGCAGGGCGACGCGGACCTGCGGGCCGGACAGCCGTTGGGCGGGGGCGCTCACCGCTGTCCCGTGCGGCTCGGGCCGGCAGCGCCCGGGCTGGCGGAGGCCGGGCTGTCGGCGGCCGGTTCGACCCCGCGGTCGGTGTAGATCCGACGGATCACGTCCTCGACGTTCGGTTCCCGGGAGGACAGATCCGTGATCTCCAGCGCGGCGGTGAGCCGGCCGATCGCCGCGGGGGCCGGGATCTGCGCCGGATCGAAGTGGAACGTCGCCCGCATCTCCTCCCCGACCGGGACCAGCTTGGTCAGCGTCAGGGCCTCGATCTCGACGGACTCCGGGATCTCGGAGGCGCTCACCTGGATCTCGCGGAAGGGCGCATAGCGGGCCCGGAGGCTGTCCAGCCCGCCGTCGTAGAGGATGCGGCCCTCGTCGATGATGATCACGCGCCGGGCGAGCTGCTCGATATCGGAGATGTCGTGCGTGGTCAGCAGCACCGTCGTCCCCTCCGCGCGGTTCTGCTCGCCGATGAAGTCGCGGATCCGGGCCTTGGCGACCACGTCGAGGCCGACGGTCGGTTCGTCGAGGTAGAGCACCGGCGGCCGGTACAGCATCGCGGCGACGATGTCCCCGCGCATCCGCTGCCCGAGCGACAGCGAGCGCACGGCGGTGTCGAGGAAGGGACCCATGTCCAGCAGGTCCACGAAGACGTCGAGCGATCGGCGATAGTCCTCCGGCGCGAGCCCGTAGAGCTTCGCGATCAGCTCGAAGGACTCCCTCAGCGGGAGGTCGGTCCACAGCTGGGTGCGCTGGCCGAACACGGCGCCGATGGTGCGGGCGTTGGTGCGCCGGTCCTTCCAGGGCACGATCCCCTCGACCTCGATGTGCCCGGACGTGGGCACGAGGATGCCGGTGAGCATCTTGATGGTGGTGGACTTCCCGGCGCCGTTGGGGCCGAGATACCCGACGATCTCCCCGTCATCGATGCGCAGCGAGATGTCGTCGACCGCCCGCGTGGTGATCTTCTCGGTGCTGACGAAGGACCGCAGACCGGCCCACCGGCCCTCGACCCGGCGAGGCCTGCTGAACTCCTTGACCAGGTTCTCGGCGAGGATCATCGTCGTGAGTCCGTCGCGTTCGCTGCCGAGGATCGGGCACGGAGCGGTTCGAGAGGGCACATGGGGAACCACCCTACACACCGGTGGCGCACGTCACAGGGCACATGCCGGTCACACACCGCGACTCCGCAATCCATCGCACTGTCGCGCCCTACCTCGACATCGCAACCCACCGCGATGTCGCGCCCCACCTCGATGTTGCCCCCTATCTCGACGTCGCCACCCACCGCGATGTCGCACCCCACCGCGACACGGCCATGCACGTCGCCGACTCCTCAGGAACGTGCCGCTCCGGACACGAATCGAGGGTCTCGGTAACGGTGAGCAGCGTGTCGCCGACGGGCAGCGGCATGTCTCCGACGGTGGGTGCCTCTGCGTCGGTGCCTCGGCGGTGGCGGCGGCCGCGTCGACGGCGACTTCGGCGACAGGCGCTGCGGTGGCTTCGGCGGCGACTTCGGCGACAGGCGCTGCGGGGGTTTGGTCAGCCCCAGCGGCCGAGGAGGCCGCTGAGCACCGCGAGAGCGGCGGGCCCGGCGGTCGAGGAGCGCAGCACCTCAGGGCCCAGCAGCACCGAACGGGCTCCGGCCTCGCGCAGCGCGTCGAGCTCCTCGGGGGCGATGCCGCCTTCGGGGCCCACGATCACGACGATCTCCTCGACCCCGTGCTCGCTCGCGGCCCGCAGCTCGTCGGTGAGCTCCATGAGACCCACGGACTCCTGCTCGTGGAGGACCAGCACGAGGGTGCCGGCGGCGGAGCGCTCACGCAGATCGGCGACGAGCTCGCGGGTCGTGACAGGGGCGTCGACCGCGGGGATCCCGGGCCGACGGCACTGCTTCACAGCGGCCCGCACCGTGCCGGTCCAGCGGGCACGCCCCTTGACGAGCTTGTCGCCCCGCCACACCGAGACGGAACGCCGGGCGATCCACGGCACCACCCGGTCCACCCCGAGCTCGGTGGCGGATTCGACGGCCTGCTCGTCGCGACCGCCCGTCGCGAGCGCCTGCACGAGCGCCAGCCTCGGCAGGCGCTGGACAGCAGGCGACGGCTCCTCGAGCAGACGCAGGTCGAGGGCCTCCTTGCGGGCCACGGTCACCTCGGCGAGCACCTGGCGACCCGGACCGTCGGTGAGCAGGATCTGCTCCCCCACCCCGATCCGGGCCACCTTGGCGGCGTGCTTGCCCTCGTCCCCACCCAGGGTCAGCGTGTCGCCCTCGCGCGCCGTCTCGAGAGCGGCGTCGAGGATCAGGAACCCGGGCGGGGTGGTGGGCATATCAGCGCCTCAGAGGTCGCGCAGGCGGTCGCGGAGCTTGGCGAAGGGACCGTGGCCCTTGCGCCGTGTGGTCTCGTCGCCGCGCAGATCCGCGAACTGCTGGAGCAGCTCACGCTCCTCGTCGCTGAGCGTCGTGGGCACGGCGACATCGAGCACGACGCGCACGTCGCCGCGGCGCTCGCGGCGCAGCGGGGTGACGCCGAGGCCCTTGAGGGTGATCTCGTCCCCGGGCTGAGCGCCGGGCTTCACATCGATCTCCTGGGTGCCGTCGAAGGTCTCCAGCGGGATGGTCGCGCCGAGCGCCGCCGAGGTCATCGGCACGGCCATGGTGATCACCAGGTCCTCCCCGTCACGCACGAACATCTCGTGCTCGGCGACGGCGAGCTCCACGAAGAGGTCACCGGAGGGGCCGCCGGCCTCACCGGTCTCGCCCTCGCCGCGCAGCTGGATCCGGGTGCCGTTCTCGACGCCGGAGGGGATGCGCACGGTGACGGAGCGTTCGGACGGTGTGCGGCCGTGGCCGGAGCAGCCGGTGCAGGGGGTCTCGATGACGTCGCCGTGGCCCTCGCAGGTGGGGCATGGCGCCATGGTCACCATCTGGCCCAGGAGTGACTGGGCGACGCGCTGGACGTGGCCGCTGCCGTTGCAGGCCGTGCATCGGGTGGGGCTGGTGCCGGGCTCGGAGCAGGCACCGTGGCAGTGCTCGCAGAGCACCGCGGTGCGGAAGGAGACCTCCTTCTCGGTGCCGAAGACCACGTCGCGCAGGTCGATCTTCACCCGGCGCAGCACATCTCCGCCACGGCGCTGGCGGGGCACGGGGCCCTGGTTGCGACCCCGCATGCCGGTCGCCCCGGCGAACATGTCGAAGATGTCGTTGACGTCGAATCCGGCTCCGCCTCCGAAGCCGCCGAATCCGCCGCCACCGCCCATGCCGGGGCCGCCGCCCATGTCGTACTGGCGGCGCTTGTCCGCGTTGGACAGGGTCTCGTAGGCCTGGGAGACCTTCTTGAAGCGCTCGGAGGCCTCGGGGTCGGGGTTGACGTCCGGGTGGAGGGTCCGGGCGAGCTTCCGGTACGCCTTCTTGATCTCCTCGGTCGAGGCGTCGCGGGAGACGCCGAGGAGCTCGTAGTAGTCGTCGTTCACGGTGAAGGATCCTTACCGGGGAGTCGGGGCGCCCGGGGCCACGGCAGGCGGCGGACGGGCACGGTCAGTGATGGATGCTGTGGGGTCCTGCGGGGAGCCGGGGCGCCATGCGTGCGCGCCACCGGGTCATTCGAGATAGCGCGACACGTACCGGGCGATGGCCTGCACGGTCGAGATGCCGGCGACGTAGTCCATGCGGCTGGGCCCGAGGATCGCGAGGTGCGATCCTGCCCCGTAGCCGGCGCCCACGAGCGCCGCCTGGTGCAGCGCCTGATCGCGCAGCTCCGATCCGATGCGCACCTCGACCGCACCGGGTGAGGCATGCATCTCGGTGAACAGACGCATCAGCACCAGCTGCTCCTCCAGGACGTCGAGCAACGGCTCCACGTCCCGGGCGAAGTCCTGGGCCGAACGGGCGATGTTGGAGGTTCCGGCCAGCATGATCCGGTCCTCCGCGCGGGTCGCGGCCAGGGCTGCGAGCGCCTCCGCCACCTCGGTGGCAGCCGCCCGGTCGACGAGCGGCAGGGTCTCGCAGAGATCCGTCAGCGGGCGCTGCAGGTCGGTGACCTCACGCCCGGAGACGGCCCGGTTGAGCTGATCGCGCAGCTCGGCGTAGAACTCGGTGGGTCGGGGTGAGAGCACGGGGACCGTGCGCTGGTCGACCCGGCCGGATTCGGTGATGAGCACGACCAGGAGCAGGGAGTCGGCGACCTTGACCAGCTCGACGTGACGGATGCGGGCCTGGCGCCGCGCCGGGTACTGCACCATGGCGACCTGCTGGGTCAGCTGCGCCATCAGACGCACGGTCCGGCCCAGCAGCTCCTCGACGTCGCCGGCGTCCTCCAGCAGCGTCCGGATGGCCCGGCGCTCGGGGGCCGACAGCGGCTTGACGGTCGCGACATGGTCCACGAAGGCGCGATACCCCTTGTCGGTCGGGATCCGGCCGGCCGAGGTGTGGGGCTGATGGATCAGCCCCTCCTCCTCGAGCGAGGACATGTCGTTGCGCACCGTCGCCGCGGAGACGCCGAGCTCATGGCGGTCCAGCAGCGACTTGGAGCCGACGGGCTCATGGGTGGAGACGTAGTCCTCGACGATCGCGCCGAGGATCTGCAGCTTCCGTGCGTCCGTGTCCCTCACCTCCCTGCGTTCCGTCGATGATTCGGGTCTCGTCCGACGGGGCTGACCGCAGCCACCGGGACCGCTGGCACTTGCCCGCGCCGAGTGCCAATCCTACGCGTCCCCGGCGATGCTCGCGGAGAGGTGTTCGCCACGAGGGTAAGGTGTCGCGCGTGCCTGCAGCATCCGATCACTTCCCCGACCGGTACGGCCACGACGTGCTGTCCTCCGGTCCCCCTGCCCATCACCGTCGCCGCCCGGTGGCCCGCGAGGTCCCCGCGCAGCGCGATCTCGTCGTCGAGGAGGCCTCGACCGGGTTCACCGGCGCCATCACCCGGGTCGAGAAGATCGCCGGCGAGATGATCGTCGAGCTCGAGGACGGCCGGAGGGCCCGACGCACCTTCCCCCTCGGACCCGGTTTCATGATCGACGGCGAGCCCGTCGTCCTCACCCGCGCCGCGCCCCGTGCGCAGGCGCCGGTGCGCAAGCGCTCCGCGAGCGGATCGGTGTACGTCGAAGGCGCCACCGCACGCACCGCCCGCGCCTCACGGATCTGGGTCGAGGGCACCCATGACGCAGAGCTCATCCAGAAGGTCTGGGGCCATGACCTGCGCATCGAGGGCATCGTCGTCGAGCAGCTGGAGGGTGCGGACAACCTCGTCGAGCGGGTCCAGGAGTTCGGCCCGTCGGCCGGGCGTCGACTCGGGATCCTCGTGGACCACCTGGTCCCGGGCTCTAAGGAGTCCCGCATCGCCGCCGAGGTCATGAAGCTGGGCGGCGCTCGAGGCAATGTCGCGGTGCTCGGCCACCCCTATGTCGATGTCTGGCAGGCAGTGCGCCCCGCGCGCGTGGGGCTGCGGGAATGGCCGCACATCCCCAAGGGGACCGACATCAAGGTCGGCTCGCTCGCCGCGCTTGGCTGGCCTCATGCGGACAAGTCCGACATCGGGCTGGGCTGGAAGCGGATCCTGTCCACGGTGCGCTCCTATGCCGACGTCGAACCGTCGCTGTCCGGCCGGATCGAGGAGCTCATCGACTTCGTGACCGTGGACCCTGCCTGATCCTGCCAGACCCGGTCTGCACCGATCCGACGCACCGCACCCGGGGGAAAACCCCCAGGTGATCCGGTGGTCCACTCCCGTGATCCCTCGTGATCGGCTCGTTAGGCTGTCTGCATCAGCCAGCGGTCGACCCCCGAGGCCGGCCCCGTCGAAGAAGGAATCATGAGCCAGACTCCGCACCCGCACGATCCGTTCGGCAACGAGCCCAGCGCCGACGTTCCCGAGCAGCCGGCCGCCTCCGCCCCGTACTCCGAGGACCAGGCGAGCCCCACCTCCGACCCGGCCCTGCACCCGCACGACCCCTTTGCCGCGAGCGCCCAGCCCGCAGGTGCGTCCGCCCCCTCTGCCGGCTCGGCGGCCTCGGCCGCTCCGGGTCCGTACGGCCCCGGCTCAGCAGGACCGCAGTGGTCCGCTGCGGAGCCCTCCGCCGCCTCGCCCTACGGCGCGCCCGCCCCGTCCGCCGACGGCGGCAGCGCCCAGGATCCCTACGCCACGTCAGCCGCCGGGGCCGGCCCGGGCCAGCACGGTGGATACGCTCAGCAGGGTGCGTACGGTCAGCAGCAGGCCCCGCAGGCCGGCCCGCAGAGCACCGATGTGCCGCCGCCCGGCACGAAGGGCGTCTACGAGGGGCAGCTCTCGGGCCCGGGCCTCAACGACTCCGACACCCGCATGTGGGCGATGTTCTCCCAGCTCGCCGTCACGCTCGGCCACGTGGTCAGCTGGGGCTTCCTCGGCTGGGTCGGGCCGCTGATCATCTTCCTGGTCTACAAGGACCGCAGCCGCTTCGTCCGCTTCCATGCGGCGGAGGCCCTCAACGGGGCGATCACCGTGCTGATCGCGCAGGTCGTGCTCAGCATCGTGCTGGGCATCTTCGCGATCGTCACTCTCGGGATCGGTTCGCCCCTGCTGGCCCTCGTGCCCGTTCCGGCACTGGTCCAGTTGATCTTCTCGATCCTCGGCGCCGTCAAGGCGAACCAGGGTCAGTGGTGGAGCTACCCGTTCAACCTCCGCCTGGTGAAGTGACCAGCCGGCCGGTCTGACCTGCACCCGAAGCACCGACGAGGGCCCGACGATCCATCGATCGTCGGGCCCTCGTCCGCGTCCGGAGTTCGGTCAGCTCGCCAGGGACGGCTCAGGGCACGAGGTCCCGGATGACGGCGTCGGCCAGCAGGCGACCCTGGCGGGTGAGCACGGCGCGGCCGGCGGCGAGGGCGTCGGCGTCGAGGTGGCCGCGGTCGCGGTGCACTGCCAGCTGGGGACGGGTCTCCTCGGGGACCTCGTCCACGGACAGGCCGTCCACGATCCGCAGCTCGAGCATGATCCGCTCGAGCAGACGGTCCTCGTCGGAGAGGACTTCGGAATCCGCGACCGGGAGGGAGCCGTCGGTCATCGCCGCCGCATAGCGGCTGGGATGCTTCAGGTTCCAGGCGCGCAGCCCGTCGCGATGGCGATGCGCGCCGGGGCCGATCCCCCACCAGTCCCGGCCGCGCCAGTAGGCGAGGTTGTGGCGGGACCGCTGCTCCTCGGTGCGGGCCCAGTTGGAGACCTCGTACCAGGAGAGCCCGTCGGCCGACGCGAGGTCGTCGACCAGCTCGTACTTGTCGGCCATATCGTCCGGATCCGGCGCTTCGAGCTCTCCGCGCCGCAGCTGACGCGCCATCGCGGTGTTGCCCTCGATGATCAGCGAGTACGCGGACATGTGGTCCACGCCGCAGGCCAGCGCGGCCTTCACGGAGGTCTCGACATCGGCGAGCGTCTCCCCCGGCGTGCCGTAGATGAGATCCAGGCTGACCGACAGTCCCGCCTCGCGGGCCCAGGCCACGGCCTGGGGGACCCGCTCGGGATCGTGGGTGCGGTCCAGGGTGCGCAGCACCGAGGGCACGGCGGACTGCATGCCGAAGGAGACCCGGGTGATGCCGCCGTCGGCCAACCGGGACAGCGAGGCACGGGAGACCGAATCCGGATTCGCCTCGGTGGTGACCTCGGCGTCGTCCGCGAGCGGGATGAGCGTGCGCAGGTGGCTGAGCATCGCGACGAGATCATCGGCGGGCAGCAGCGTCGGGGTGCCGCCGCCGAAGAAGACCGTGGAGACCTGGCCGTAGTCGTAGCCGTCGGCGCGGTCGGCCGCGAGCGTCAGATCCATCTCCCGCATCGCATTGGTCGGGTACTCGGCCTGGGAGCCGCCGCCGCCGAGCTCGGTGGCGGTATACGTGTTGAAGTCGCAGTACCCGCAGCGCACGGCGCAGAACGGGACGTGGATGTAGACGGACAGGTCGCGCCCTGTGGTCGGTCCTGACGTCATCGCTCTCCCGCCAGGTGACGCGTGGCCCGCGCTGCGAGCTCACGGTGCAGTGCCACGCCGCTGGTCCGTGACCAGGTGTCGAGCGCCCGGCTGAGGTCCCGATCGCGGGCACCGCCGTAGGCCGCAGCCACGCTGACACCGTGACCGGGGGTCAGCTCGACGCCGACCGGGTCGCCGGCGGAGACCTCGCCCGGCACGAGCATGCGGAAGTAGACGCCGGTGCGGCCGCGACCGTGGTACCGCGCACGGAAGTCATCGGTGCCCATCCAGCGCTGGAAGGTCATGCACGGAGTGCGCGCGGCGGTCACCTCGAGCAGGGCGGTGCCCACGCGCAGCCGCGCACCGATCTCGAGGTCGTCGACGGCCAGCCCCTCGATCAGCAGGTTCTCCCCGAGGGAGCCCGCAGGCACCTCGCGGCCGAGCTCCGCGGCCCAGTGGGCCGGCTCAGCGGCATCCACCGCGTAGACGGCCTGATCGGGCCCGCCGTGGTGGGCGCGGTCGGCCTGGACATCGGCGTAGAGGCCGAGCTTTCCGATCTGCACCGGGCCGTCGACCGGACGCTTGTCGATCGCCGTGGTGCCCACGCCGCCCGCATCAGGGTGCAGCGCGGAGACGACGCAGACCGCGGCGACGCTGCCGGCGTCACCGACGGCGAGGGTGGCCACCGGCTCCGTGGACGAGGGAATCCTGGTCACGAGTACCTCCTGAGGCGGGACAGGGTCCGGTGGGGGCTGGGCTCCCCGTCGGTCCTCACTTCTTCGTGGAGTCTTACTTCTTCTTGGAGTCCTTGGGCATATCGCCCTCATCGGAGGAGAGCGCGGCGATGAAGGCTTCCTGCGGGACCTCGACGGATCCGATGTTCTTCATGCGCTTCTTGCCCTCCTTCTGCTTCTCCAGGAGCTTGCGCTTGCGGGAGATGTCGCCGCCATAGCACTTGGACAGCACGTCCTTGCGCATGGCGCGGATGTTCTCGCGGGCGATGATCCGAGCACCGATGGCGGCCTGGATCGGCACCTCGAACTGCTGGCGCGGGATGAGCTTCTTCAGCTTCCCGGCCATCTCGACGCCGTAGTTGTACGCCTTGTCGCGGTGCACGATCGCGCTGAAGGCATCAACGGGCTCGCCCTGCAGGAGCATGTCCACCTTCACGAGATCCGCGGTCTGGGAGCCGGAGACGTCGTAGTCCAGGGAGGCGTAACCGCGAGTCTTGGACTTCAGCTGATCGAAGAAGTCGAAGACGATCTCCGCGAGAGGCAGCGTGTAGCGCAGCTCCACACGGTCCTCGCTGAGGTAGTCCATGCCGCCGAGGTTGCCGCGCTTGGACTGGCACAGCTCCATGACGGCGCCGATGAACTCGGCGGGCACCAGGATCGTGGCCTTCGTGATCGGCTCGCTGATCTCGCTCACCTTGCCCTCGGGGAAGTCGGAGGGGTTCATGACCTCCACCTCGGTGCCGTCCTCCATGACCACGTGGTACACGACGGACGGGGCGGTGGAGATCAGGTCGAGGTTGAACTCGCGCTCGAGACGCTCGCGGACGATCTCCAGGTGCAGCAGGCCCAGGAAGCCGACGCGGAAGCCGAAGCCGAGCGCGGTGGAGGTCTCCGGCTCGTAGTTCAGCGAGGCGTCGTTGAGCTTGAGCTTGTCCAGGGCGTCGCGCAGCACCGGGTAGTCGGAGCCATCGATCGGGAACAGCCCGGAGTACACCATCGGCTTGGGGTCCGCATAGCCCTCGAGCGCCTCGGTCGCGCCGCGGATCGAGGTGGTGATGGTGTCGCCGACCTTCGACTGGCGCACGTCCTTCACGCCGGTGATCAGGTAGCCCACCTCGCCGGGACCGATGCCCGGGGTGGGATGGGGCTCCGGGGAGCTCACGCCGATCTCGAGCAGCTCATGGTGCGCGCCGGTGGACATCATGTCGATGCGGTCACGGGACTTCAGGGATCCGTCGATCATGCGGATGTACGTGACCACGCCGCGGTAGGTGTCGTACACGGAGTCGAAGATCATCGCGCGGCAGGGCGCGTCGGCATCGCCCACCGGGGGCGGGAGGGTCCGGACGACGTGGTCCAGCAGGTCCTCCACGCCGAGGCCGGTCTTGCCGGAGACCCGCAGCACGTCGTCCGGTTCGACACCGACCAGCTGGCCGATCTCCGCCGCGTACTTCTCGGGCTCGGCACCGGGCAGGTCGATCTTGTTGAGCACCGGGATGATGGTGAGGTCGTTCTCCATCGCGAGGTAGAGGTTCGCGAGCGTCTGCGCCTCGATGCCCTGCGCGGCGTCGACCAGCAGGATCGCGCCCTCGCAGGCGGCGAGCGACCGGGAGACCTCGTAGGTGAAGTCCACGTGGCCCGGGGTGTCGATCATGTTCAGGGCGTAGTTCGTGCCGTCGACCTGCCAGGGCATGCGCACGGCCTGGCTCTTCACGGTGATGCCGCGCTCGCGCTCGATGTCCATCCGGTCGAGGTACTGGGCGCGCATGGCGCGTGCCTCGACCACCCCGGTGATCTGGAGCATGCGATCGGCGAGCGTCGACTTGCCGTGGTCGATATGCGCGATGATGCAGAAGTTCCGCAGCCGCTCCTGGGGTGTCGACGCGGGAAGGATGTCCCGGGCCTCATCGGCCGCGATCCTCGGGGTCACCGGCTTACGTCCTCTCATCACAGCGAGCCGCTGCGCAGCTGCGCAGGGCAATCGGTTCATCGTCTCATGGGGGCCGCGCCCCGTCCCGCCCCGCCGCCGCCCATGGACCGACGTCACACCTCGGCGCGCGGTCCGGAGGGCGTTGCCGAGATCAGGTCGCGGGGCGGAACGTCAGGTGGCGGGGTGGACGTCAGGTCGCAGGGTGGACGTCAGGTGGCGGGGTGGAAGTAGGTCGTGCCCAGGGCCCGGGTGACCGCCCCGGTGACCTTCTGGAGCTGTTCCATCTCGTCCTCGAAGTCCGCGACGATGTCGTCCAGCGAGCGGAACCGCAGACTCGCCGCCGCTCGCCCCACGATCCGTCGGCCCGGCTCTGCCGTGCCCATCCGGTCGAAGGAGCTGCCGTGCAGCTTGGCGAGGGTCTCGAGCGCCTCGTCGATCTCCAGCAGGCAGTGCGCCGCCGAGCGCGGGAAGATCGAGTCCAGCAGCAGGAACTCGATGGCGTGGGAGGCGCGCACCCGGCCGCGGTAGGACCGGATGTATGCCTCGTGGGCGCTGCAGCTGCGCAGCAGCATCACGGTGGCGGCATCGGAGGAATCCGCCAGGTCGTGCGTCTGCAGGATCCGGGCGATCATGTCGACCCGCTCCAGGAGCTGGCCGATCCGCAGGAACAGCCACGCCTCGTCACGGGTCATCGAGGAGTCGACCAGCCCGTTGACCACGGCGCAGCGGTCCTTCGCGAACTGGAAGGCCCCGTGCATCCGCGAGGGGCGCACGCCGCGCGGCATGCCCATGCTGGTCGTGTTCAGCGATTCCCAGACCTCGGTGGACAGCGCCTCGCGCGCTCCGCGTGCGTTCTCGCGGGCGGTCCGCAGAGCGCCCGCGACCGACGAGGGGTTCTGCCGGTCGGTGACGAGACGGTCGAGCACCCGCTGCACGGTGAGGTCCGCGTCGTCCGCCGCCCAGCTTCCGAAGAGCTCGTAGACCCGGGAGCAGGCGGCGGGAACGTCCTGCGGAGCGTCCTCCGTGATCGACTGCAGCATCACATCGAGGATGCGGGCGGTCTGATCGGCGCGTTCGACGTAGCGCCCGATCCAGAACATCGAATCCGCGATCCTACTGAGCATCATCGGCCTCCTCCTCGCCTGCTGCGGCAATCCCGTCCGCGCCGCTCCCTGCCGGCCCAGCGCCGGGATCCGGCACGTTCCGGTCGTCCTCGGGATCCGGCGCATCCTGCAGGTCCAGGAGCGGGATCGCGGACGTCACCGGGTCGGGCTCGCGCGTCGGCTCCTCCGAGTGGTCCTCGGGGAGATCGTCGTACTCCTCGTAGTTCTCGTCCAGCGGATCCTCGATCCGCTCCTCCTCGGCGGAGGACTGCGACTGCGCTTGCGCGGAGGCCGTGCCGGTCCCGGCGGGTGCCGGCCGGTCGGTCGCGAACACCCAGGTGTCCTTCGATCCCCCGCCGCGCGAGGAGTTCACGATCATCTCGCCGCGCGGGAGCGCCACGCGCGTGAGCCCTCCGGGCAGCACCCAGATGTCGTCGCCGCTGTTCAGGGCGAACGGGCGCAGATCCACATGGCGGCACTCGGGCCCGCCCTCGACCAGGGTCGGGATGGTGGACAGCTGCACGACCGGCTGCGCGATCCAGCCTCGAGGGTCGGCGAGCAGCCGCCCCCGCAGCGCATCGAGCTCCTGCGCAGAGGCCGCGGGGCCGATGACGATGCCCTTGCCCCCGGAGCCGTCCACCGGCTTCACGACCAGTTCGTCGAGCCGGTCCAGCACCTCGGTCAGCGACTCCGGCTCCTCCAGCCGCCAGGTGTCGACGTTGGGGAGGATCGGCTCCTCGTGCAGGTAGTAGCGGATCAGGTCCGGGAGATACGTATAGGTCAGCTTGTCGTCGCCGATCCCGTTGCCGATCGCGTTGGCGACCACCACGGTGCCCGCCAGCACGGCACGCACCAGCCCGGGGACGCCGAGCATCGAGTCGGGCCGGAACACCTCGGGGTCGAGGAAATCATCGTCGGTGCGCTTATAGATGACGTCGACGCGACGCAGTCCGGCAGTGGTGCGCATGTAGATGCGCTCGTTGCGCTCGACGAGGTCCCCGGCCTCGACCAGGTCGACCCCCATCGTGCGGGCCAGCAGCGAGTGCTCGAAGTAGGCGCTGTTATAGCGGCCCGGCGTGAGCACCACGACCGTGGGGTCCTCATCGGCGACGTCCGGCGCCGCGGCCTGCAGCGCGCTCAGGAGACGCCCCGGGTACTCGCCCACGCGCCGCACTGGACGAGGCGCGAACAGCTCGGGGAAGGCCTGCGCCATGGCGCGACGGTTCGAGAGCACGTAGCTCACCCCGCTGGGGGTGCGCACGTTGTCCTCCAGCACGCGGAACTCCCCTGCGCCGTCGCGTACGAGGTCGATGCCGGAGATGTGGATGCGCACCCCGTTGGGCGGCCGGTATCCCACCATCGCGTCGACGATGTAGGTCGAGGAGGAGACGAGCTCCTGGGGGATCACGCCGTCCGTGATCGCCGCACGGTCGGTGTAGAGGTCATCGAGGAAGCGCTCGAGGGCCTGGACCCGCTGGGCGACGCCGCGCGAGACGCGGGACCATTCCTGCGCATCGATGACCCGCGGGATCGCGTCGATCGGGAACGGGCGCTCCTCGCCCGCATAGTCGAACGTGATCCCCTGGTCGAGATAGCTGTGGGCGAGGGACTCCGAGCGCGAGCGGAACTCCTCGGGCCCGAGGCCGGCGAGGGCGTCGTGCAGGGCCGCATAGGTGGGGCGCACCGAGGCGTCGGGCGCGAACATCTCGTCGCCGCCCGCTCCCGCCTCGACATTCTGGAACAAGGAGGTGGAGGGCATGCCTACCATCTAACACCGTCCCCCTCCCGACGCGGGCGCACAACGCCCAGGAAACGAGAACCATGTCTCTGGGCTCCAGCCTGTCCTCACTCCTCCGATCCGCGATCCGCTCCCCGTCCGTGCGCCGCAGCGCCCGTGGCCTCGGCCGCGCCGCCGTGCGTGCGGTGCGGGAGGGACAGAGGGGCTCGACCCCTCGCAGCACGAGCCCCCGCAGCGCGGACCCCCGCAGTGCGAGCCCTGCCGAGCGTGCGCCCTCCGGGGGCGGCGGCGAGCAGGTGCTCGCCGACCGCGATCCCTCCCGTGCGGTCGCCATCTCCTACGCGCCCCACGCAGACGGCCGGCCCGACCCCGGGGAGATCGTGTGGACCTGGGTGCATTACGAGGAGGACGCCTCCCAGGGCAAGGACCGCCCGGTGCTCGTCCTCGCCGAGGAGAGCGCCGAGGCCGGTGGAGCCGACGGGACGGGGTCGGTGCTGGTGGCGCTGATGCTCACCTCCCGTGACCGCGCGGAGTCGGACCAGGTCATCACCGATCAGCACGGCGCGACCTGGGTGGACATCGGAACCGGGGACTGGGACCGGAAGGACCGCCCGTCCGAGGTGCGTGCGGACCGTCTGCTGCGCATCGTCCCCGCCACGGTCCGCCGCGAGGGCGGGCGCCTGGACGAGGAGACCTTCGGCCGGGTCGCCGCCGCGGTGAGCGCCGTGCACGGCTGGCGCTCCTGACCCCCGCTCCCGCTGCCCCCCGCTCTCGCCCGGATCGCAGGAGACACGCCGCACACCGGGTACGTCCTGGGAGGGGCTTCTGGTAAAGTCTTGCCCCGTATGTGTGACATACCGTTCGGTGTGCGCATGCCGTGATCCCGCCGTGTCAGGGGTGACGGCTCGTGCGACCCGGGCGAGTACCCGTGGCAGCGACCCGGTACCGACGTCTCCAGGCGAGTCCCCACCGCCGTCCCCGTCGGATCCGTCCTCGGCCGTCCCGGATGATCCACCAGAGCAGCACAAGAGAAGAGTCTTCGTGGCAAACATCAAGTCCCAGATCAAGCGGAACAAGACGAACGAGAAGTCCCGTCTGCGGAACCGCGCCGTCAAGTCCGAGCTGCGGACGTACACCCGCAAGGTGAAGGCCGCCGTCTCGACCGGCGACGCCGCCGCCGCCGGTGAGGCCCTCTCGGCCGCGTCCCGCAAGCTCGACAAGGCAGTCTCCAAGGGCGTCATCCACCAGAACCAGGCAGCGAACCGCAAGTCCGGTCTCGCCAAGCTGGTTGCCGGCGCCTCCAAGTGACATCGCAGCTTCGCTGCATCCTCGTCTGACGAGGTGATGAAGGCCCGGTGCGGATCCGTCCGCACCGGGCCTTCTGCTGTCCGGAACCAGGGCCGGGGTCGACGAGATCAGCGGGCGCGGCGGGCCCGGCAGATCTCCATGACCATGCGCTGCACGGACCATCTCGGGTCACGACCGGCGCCTTTGACCTCGTGGTCAGCGCGCGCCACGGCTTCCAGCGCCCGGGCCAGTGAGCGGTCGTTCCAGTTCCGGGCCTCGCGGGTGAGATTGCGCAGCATCCAGTCGGGCATGCCGAGGGTGCGGGCGCTCGCGCCGGGTGACGACGCCTTCGCGAGGGACCGCATCTTCGACGCGATCGCGGCGACGATCGGGACGGGATCGGCGCCGGCGAGCTGCGCCTGCTGCAGCAGCTGGAGCGCCTCCTGCTCGCGCCCGGCGATCGCGGCGTCAGCCACGGCGAAGGCGGTGGACTCCACCCGGCCCGCCGTCACGGCGTGCACGTCCTGCAGCGAGAGCTGTGGGGCCTGCTGGCCCTGTTCCGGGGTGGTGTCCTCGATGAGCTGACGGCTGATCGCGGCGAGCTCTGCGAGATCTGCGCCGAAGGCGTCGACGAGGGCGGCGATCGCCTCGGGGTGGATCCGCCGCTCGGCCCGTGCGAACTCGGCGGCGACGAAGGTCTGCTTGTCCCCGGCGCGCTTGACGGGGCTGGCATCGACGCGCGGCACGCCCGCCTTCTTCAGCGCGTCCAGGAGCTTCTTGCCCCGATTGCCTCCCCGGTGGACCAGCACGAGGGTCACGTCCGACTCGGGGCTGCGCAGGTAATCCAGGAGCTCCAGGACGATCGCGTCCGGGGCGGCCTGCAGCTCCGGCACGATCACGAAGCGCGGCTCACCGAACAGGGAGGGGCTGGTGACCTGGGCGAGAGCCCCGGCACCGGCGTTCTCCCCCACGAGATCGTGGAAGGCCACCGACGGATCGGCCTCCTTGGCGAGCGTGCGCAGCCGCTGCACGGCGCGGTCGGCGATCAGCGCCTCGGTGCCGTGGATGAGCACGATCGGTGCGAGGGCGACGCTGTGCCACTCGACATCGCTCACGGAAACTCCTCTGGTGTTCGGGGACCTGGACGATCCTATCTGGCCGGGCCGACGGATCGAGCCGCCGCAGGGTCCTCGACCGGCAGCACGACGGTGCCGTCGACGTCCGTGCGGATCGTCGCGGTGCCGGCGTCGTGCAGGAGGTCCAGGAGATCCTCGGTGGGATGCCCGAAGGTGTTGTCCTGGCCGACGGTGATCAGCGCGAGATCCGCGTCCAACTGGTCGTACAGGGCCGGGTCCTGACGTCGTGACCCGTGGTGGGCGACCTTGATGATGTCCGCGGGCCCGGGGCCCGTCTCCCCCAGGGCCGCCTGCGCCGCGGGTTCGAGGTCTCCCAGGGACACCAGGCGAGTGCCGTCCGGCCAGGTGCCGGCCACGACGACCGAGCAGTCGTTCGCGGCGTCACCCTCCCCGGAGCCGTCCTCCTGGGCCGTCATGGCGATCGCGTCCTGGGCCGAGCCCGGCCACAGCACGTCCAGGCGGAGTCCCTCCACGCTCCAGGCCTGCCCGGTGGTGACGACCGTCGTCGGCGTGGCGCCCACCCGTTCGTCGCCCGCCTCGGGCAGCGGGCAGATCCACTGCTCGGCGGGCACCCGTGCTCCCGTGAGGGCAGCGCGACCGCCCACGTGATCGGCGTGGGGATGGGTGAGCACGAGAAGGTCGATCCGGTCCACACCCAGACGGTCCAAGCAGGCGCGCAGGGCCTCCGGTTCCGGGCCGGTGTCGACCAGCACCGTCGGGGGCGGCGCCGTCGCCGCCGATCCGGTGGATCCTGAGGAGGCACGCAGCAGGAGGGCGTCCCCCTGCCCCACGGCGCAGACGGCGACCGTCCACGCGGGCACGTTCCCGCCGGGGACGAGGCGGCCCAGTGTCGGGGCGAGCGCGGCGACCAGGACGGCGGCCACCGCCCACCGCACCAGGGGCGCCTTCCGAGCCGCGACGGCGATGGTCAGCCCGATGAGCACCGCGACCACCAGGAGCACACCGACCGCGCCTCCGGGCACCGCGATCCGTGATCCCGGGAGCGCATCGGCGGTCCGAGCGATCAGCAGCACCAGGTGCGCGCCGCCGGCGGCGACCGTGTTGAGCATCGAGGCCGCGCCCGGCCAGAGGATGCCGATCAGGAGTGCGAGCAGCCCGATCACGGTGGTCGGCCCCACCACAGGACCGACCAGCAGGTTCACCGGCACCGCCCAGAGGGAGATCTCGGGCGTGAGCAGGATCAGCAGCGGGGTGCATGCCAGCTGGGCGACCATGGGCACCGCGATCACCAGTGCGAGGCCCTCCCCCAGCCTCGTCCCGCTCAGCTCGACGAGAGCCGCCGCCAGGGGCGGGGCGGCGATGAGGATCGCGGCGGTCGCCACCGCGGAGAGCAGGAATCCGATCGACGCGGAGGTGACCGGATCCAGGATCGACCAGACGGCGACGGTCAGGGCGAGGGCAGCGACCGGGGAGGCCCGCACCCCGGCGAAGCGTGCGGCCAGCAGGGGAACCGCCATCGTGGCCGCCCGCTGCACGCTCGGCTCGTCACCGACCAGCCACACGTAGCCCAGCAGCACCCCGGCGGCGATCGCGATCCGTGGCCTCCGCCGCACCCCGGCCAGCAGCAGCGGGCCCAGCACGGCGGCCAGGACCAGCGCGATGTTCGCCCCGGACACGGCGACCAGGTGCGATATCCCTGCTCGTCGCATGATCTCCTCGGTCTCCTCGTGGAGTCCCGAGGTGTCCCCCGTGGTCATGCCGCGCACCAGCGCGGCTTCGTCCACGGGCAGGTGCGCGGTCGCGGCGCGGGCCTGGCGGCGCAGCTCGTGCCGCAGATCCTGCGCCTGCTCCCTCCAGACCGAGCCCGGCACCAGGGTGGCGTCGTAGGCACGGAGCACGATCAGGTCTCCGCTCGTGCGCAGCGTGCCGCGCACGAGGACCCGGTCGCCGTCGCGCGCCCGCTCCAGTCCGTCGGCCGCCTCCCCGTCGGCTCGCAGCAGCAGCGGGAGGGACGCGGGAAGGACCCTCTCCTCCCGTCCCAGCTGCGCGGTGCCACGGGCGGTGCGGGCCATGACCTGCATCCCGCCGCGGGACCACTGCGGGCCTGAATCGGGCGCGGCAGGATCCGCGGAGGCGATCACCGTGAGCTCGACGACCAGCTCGTCGCGCGCCGCCTCCTCGAGGAGCTGTGACGCGTCGCCGTGGCGCAGCAGCGCCGGGAACAGGAGCACCCCGGCCAGTGCCAGGATGCCGAGATGGGCGAAGATCCCGTGCCGGACCCGGGGATCGCCGATCAGCAGGATCGCGGTCAGCGCGAGCGCCACGATCGCCGCCGTCGCGGCCACGGCGGCGGCGGCCCCCGCGGTGACTCCGAGGACCGCCACGGCCCAGAGACAGGTCGCCGCGGGGAGCAGGCGCAGGTCGGAGCGCTTCATCGGCGCGCCGCCCCTCGTGCCCCGCGACGAGACCTCTCGCGACCGCTCATACGCGCGCCCGCTCCCGGATCTTCTCGAGCGTGGCCGGGCCGATCCCGGAGACCTCCAGGAGGCCGTCGACCGAGGTGAAGGGACCGTTCTTCTCCCGGTGCTCGAGGATCCGCCGGGCGATGGCCGGGCCCACTCCCGGCAGCTCTTCGAGCTGGGCGGCGCTCGCGGTGTTGAGGTCGATCGTCCCGCCGTCGGCGCCCTCCCCGGCATCGGCGCCGGTGCCCTCGCCGCCCCCGCTCCCGTCTCCGGCGCCACCCGCCGCGGGGACGGGCGGTGCCTCCTCCCCCGGCACCGGCACATGGATCTGCTCCCCGTCCGCGACGGGACGGGCGAGGTTGATGGCCGCGAGGTCGGCCTCCTCCGTGGTGCCTCCCGCGGCCTGCAGAGCATCCTCGACCCGGGATCCCGGCGGCAGGCGCACGACGCCCGGGGACTGCACGGCTCCGGAGACGTGGACCACCACCTCCTCCTGGCCGCTCGCGACTCCGTCGGCACCGTCGGCCGGCGAGGCGGAGGCTGGAGTGGGGGCGGAGCCGTCCCCGGAGTCCGTCGAGGGGGCCTCCGAGCCTGCCTCGGCCTCCTGGTCCTCGGCAGGCTGCCCGTCCGCCTGCTGGCCGGCGATCTCCTCGCCCTGCAGCGGGACCGCGGTGCCCGAGCCGGACAGATGGATGACCCCCACCGCGATGAGCACGAGCACCGCGATGCCCACCAGGGCGGACGGCGGCGGGAACGGCAGGGACAGCCGGCGGCGGGTGGTCGGCTCCGTGTGGTCGCGACGCTCGATCAGCGCCTGCCCGTGGCGGCGGTGACGACCTGCCGCGCCGCGGGGCGTCGGCGAGGACTCCTCATGTGCTCCCATGCCCGCGACTGTAGGGAGCAGGCCCCTGCCCGGTCAGCGGGCGCCCCCGCAGTGGGGACGACGAGGCCTTGGGGAGGAACGGTGAGGCGAGCGACGGCTCGTCGGGTCAGTACAGTCCGGCCACCGCGAGCCACTGGCGCCAGAACACGGTGAGGATCGCGAGCACGACCAGCAGGTACCACGCGAGGCTCAGGATCACCCAGTGCCGCAGCAGGTTCGCGAGCGGCGCAGGCGGGCGCAGATCCCCGCCCTCGATGCTGCGGGCCAACGTCGCGAAGAACATCGGGGCGCTCACCGTCCACACGACCATGCACCAGGGGCACAGGGCATGGATGACGTAGATCGCCGAGATCGCGAGGAAATGGACGTAGCCGAAGGCGAACGCCACCCCGCCCAGGCGGGCCCAGCGGAACCAGGCGGGCAGCGCGACGCCACTGAGCATGAGCGCCCCGACCACGCCCATGATCGCGAAGCCCGTCAGACCGATGGCCTGGTTGGGAAGAACCAGTGCCGACGCCTGCCAGGTCATCATCACGTCGCCGCAGGAGATGAAGGGATTGACGTCGCAGCCGAGCGCGGCATCGGGATTCTTGAGCAGGATCTCCTTGTCCAGCAGCAGCGCGAGCGCCGCGATCCATCCCAGCACGGAGCCGATCAGGAGCACTCCACCGGTCCTCCGCGCGCCGGCACGCCGGGTCGCGGTGCGTTCGGCGGCGAGCTCGGCGTCGATCTCCGCCAGGAGGGCCTCGTCGGTGGGATCCGCGTCCTGCGCCCCGTCGGGGCCGGGGAGGGAGGAGTGCTGGTTCATGTCAGGTCCAGGATCTTCCGTGCGGAGGGATGGGAGGGGCGAGCGCGAAGTGCGCTGCACCCCGAGCGCTCAGTCGGTGACCGGGTGCTCGCGGAACCAGGCGGCGAGGTGCTCGTTGCCCTCGTCCATCGTGACGCGCGGCGTCCACTGCAGGCGTTCACGGGTGCGGCGCTGGTCGAACCAGTGCGCGGTCGACATCTGCTCGGCGAGGAACTCGGTCATCGGTGGCTCGTCGTGCCCGGGCCGTGCCTCCCAGATGCGTTCCACGACGCGGCCCGCGAGGCGGCCCACGCTGCCGGGGATCCGGAGGCTGGGCCGGCGCACGCCGGCGGCGTCGCACCAGCCGTTGAACACGTCGCGCACGGTGCGCGGCTCGCCGTTGGTGATCACGAAGCTCTCGCCGTGCACGTCCTCGATGCGATCGTGCGCGGCGACGATCGCCTCGGCGGCGTTGGTGACGTAGGTGGTGTCGATCAGGGCCATGCCCTCGTCGAGCAGGGGCAGGCGGCCGCTGCGAGCGCGGTCCACGATGCGTCCCACCAGCTGGGTGTCCCCCGGGCCCCACACGATGTGCGGCCGCACGGTGGTGACCAGCAGGCCGTCCTCGCCGTCGGCCCCCATGGCCAGCAGCTCGGCGGCGGCCTTGGTGCGGGAGTAGTGCCCGCGGGCGCGCGCGGGATCGGCCGGGGTCGCGTCGAGCCCCTCGATGGCGCGTCCCAGGTGGGCGACCGACGGGGAGGACACGTTCACGAGCGTCCCGCCGCCCTGGGCGCGCAGGGCGTCCACGACGTGGCGGGTGCCGTCGATGTTGATCGCGCGGTACTCGTGCTCCGGTCCGGAGATCGACACCTTCGCGGCGAGGTGGATGACCGCGTCGGCCCCCTGGACGGCGCGCCGCACGTCGGCGGCCTCGGTGAGGGATCCGGTGACGTCCTCGACGCCGGGGATCTGGGCAGGACGGCGCTGGAAGGCGCGCACCCGTGCGCCCCGATCGCGCAGGGTCGTCGCGACGGCGCCCCCGAGCATGCCGGAGGCCCCGGTCACCAGGACCGTCGGCGCGCTCACAGCGACCCGGCCTTCTCCCCGCGCAGGGTCCGGCCGGCCCAGCGGGACAGCGCCGCCCGGTCGATCTTCGAGTTGTGGCGGATGTCCGTGGGCAGCGCGCTGGTGGTGAACACCGCGACCACCTCGGCCCCGGACCGCTCACGGACGGCGCGGCGCACGGCCTCCTGGAGGGAGGTCGCGGCGGCGCGCGGCTTCCCGGGCCTGCCGGGCCGGTAGCCGTCCTCGGTCTCGAGGATCACGACGACCTGCTGGGTGCCGCGGGGGCCGACGACGGCGGCTCCGGCGCGACGCACCGTCGGCACCGTCTCGGCGGCGTCCTCGATCTGCACCGGGGTGAACAGCCCCTCGGCGGTGGCGAGCACGTGGTCCGCACGGCCCTCGACCCAGAGGCGGCCCTCGGCGTCGAGATGGCCCACGTCGCCGGTGGCGTGCCAGCCCTCGAAGCGCATCGAGGCGTGGGTGGTCCCCCACAGCATCAGATAGCGGTCGCGCACGTGCGGGGCGCGCACCAGGATCTCTCCGGTCGTGTCCGGATCATCGGTGATCTCCCCGCTGGTGCGGCCGTCCTCGTCCATGACGGCGATGGCGATCTCCGCGCGCGGAACGGGCCTGCCCACGCACACCCCGGACCCCTCGCCGGCGGCCTCGATGCCCTCGAGGTCGATCGCGGCGACGGCGAGGCATTCGGTCATCCCGTACGGGGTCAGGGCCCTCGCGTGCGGCATGAGGCTCTTCAGCTCGCGCAGCAGGTGCGCCGGTATCGGCGCGCCGGCGGAGAAGAAGCTCGCAGCGCTCGCGATCGCCCCGCGCCCGAACTCGTCGAGCTGGGCCGCCGTGTCCAGGATGTTGCGCAGCGCGGCGGGGGCGGTGAACACAGCGGGTTCGCCGAGCGCGGCGATGGCCTCCGCGAGCGCCGGGGCAGTGAGCTCGCCGGGTCGGGTGATGTCCATGTCGGGGACCACCGTGGGTGCTCCCAGCGCCGGACCCAGCAGGGCGAAGGGCGCGAAGCCGGCGACCAGGCCGCGCTCCGGGTCCAGCTGCAGGGTGTCCCCCACCGCGGTGAACATGGCGCTCATCTGGCGGTGGGTGTACACGGCGCCCTTGGCGGGCCCGGTGGAACCGGAGGTGAACAGGATCGCGGCGTCGGCGTCCGCGTCGGGCCAGTCGGCGGCCAGCGGCGCACCGAGGTCGCGCATCATCGACCCGGACGTCGCCAGCTGGGCGATCGAGGTCTCGACGCCGAGGGCGGCGCGATCCAGGGTGGGCAGCTGCTCGACGCTGATCCGGCGACCGGGCCAGCCCATCGTGCGCGCGCCCACGAGAGCGGTCTTGATACCGATCAGCCAGTCCGGGTGGGAGCCGATGACGGCGCGGGTGAGGCCGGGGATGCCCAGGCCGGCGTCGGCGATGACCGCGACCGCGCCGATGCGCAGGCACGCGTAGAGCACGCCGGTGAGATCTGCGCCGGGGGTGATGAGGATGCTGACCCGGTCACCGGGGCGCACCCCGTGCCCGAGCAGGCCGGCGGCGATGTCATCGACCCGGCGGTTCAGCAGCGACCAGGAGATCTCTCGGCGCTCGCCGTCCGGACCGGCCATCTCCACGACCGCCGGCCGGTGGGCATGGGCGGGATCGGCGGCCAGGCGCGCGATCGGCTCGCCGACGTGACGCTCCGGGGCGGGCTCCGCATAGGAGGAGACCGGGCGCGGCGAGGCGATCCTCCGAGCGGGCTCGAGCTCCGCGGCCGACGGGCTCAGCCGCGTGCGCAGCCACTGCGAGACCAGGCCGGCGACGTCGGCGTCCTCCCAGACCAGGTGGGAGGTCTTCTCGAAACGGTGCACGTCCGCGTGGGGCACGCGCTCGATGAGATCGCGCAGGTAGCGGTCCGAGAACGTGATGTCCTTCGGGCCCCAGGCGAACAGGGTGGGGACCTCGAGGTGGCGGATGCCCTCGGCGAGGCGCTCGAGCGCGGGACGCGAGGGGTGGTCCGCGTCGGCGGGGATGTCGGCGACGAACTGCTCGATGCCCTTGCGTCGGGCTCGCGTGCGGTACGGCGCGAGGTAGGCGTCCTGGACCTCCTTGGGCAGCGGCGGCCGCGACAGCGCGAGGGTGGTGCGCAGGAAGCCGTCGGTGAGCGACGTCGACGCAGGCAGGAAGGCCGGGGCGGTCGCGAGCTGCAGCGCCTTGGGCAGCTTCTCGACGAGCTCCTGGTGGATCCCGGTGTTGGTGAGGATCATGCCGGCGAGGTCATGGCGGTTGTCCAGTGCCCAGCCGACGGAGACGATGCCGCCCCAGTCGTGGCCGACGGTGACCACGGGGCCGCGGAGCGAGAGCGCATCGGTCAGCAGCGACAGATCCGTGATGCGGTCCTGCAGGCGGCGCGTGACCCCGGTGCGCTCGGACCAGCCCATCTCCAGCTGGTCCACGGCGATCAGGCGCCACGGGATGTCCTCGCGCACCAGCGAGCGGAACAGGAACGAGTACGTGGGGTTGCCGTGCACGGCGAGCAGGGTGCCCTGCGGGGTGATGCCGCGCTCGGCCAGCAGCGGGCCGGAGTCCAGCAGGTGCCAGCGGCGCTGCTCCCCGGCGTGGTCGCGCACCTCGAGAGTGCGGCTGAGACGGGGGTCGACCTCGGGCATGCCGGGGACGTCGGGCGTCGCCGCACGGCGGCGGCCCGTGCTCCGGGTGCTGGTGTTCACCACTGGACCTCCATCATCGCGGTGTTCAGTCCGGAGCCGACGCCCATGAGGAGGACGCGCTCACCCCGCTTCACGTCGTCCTGGATGCTCGCGAGAGTCATCGGCACCGCCTCGGCGGCGATGTTCCCCCAGTCGGGGAAGCTCACCGGGATGCGTTCCATCCCCACTCCGGTGATCTTGGAGAAGTTGCGGGTGTAGACCATAGACACCTGGTGCGGGATCACGTGGTCGATGCTCTTGAAGTCGAGACCGGCCTCGTTGGCGCCCTTCCAGGTGTCCAGGATCAGCTGGATCCCGTTCTCGAGCAGCCCGGCGGAGTCGGTGCGCATGTCCTGCATGTCCGCGACGCACAGCTCATGGTGCTCGGTGCCGGCGCGGGACTGGGTGTGCTTGAGCCGGTGGCCCTCGGGGTGGAGATCCGCCGGGCCGATGACGGCGGCGGCGGCTCCCGACCCCAGGGTCAGGGACGCGAACTGGTTGTTGAAGTCCGCCCGGGTGGAGGTCTTGGAGTTGAGGCGGTCGATCGTGCCGCGCTGGACCTGCTCGACATCCTCCGCCCCGACGATCAGGGCGTACTGGATCTGCCCGGCGTCGATCATGCCGGCGGCCATCGTCATCGCATTGACGAAGCCCAGGCAGGCATTGGTGATGTCGAAGTTCATGCAGCTGGACGGCATCCCGAGCGAGTGATGGATACCGGTGGAGACCGCGGGCTCCAGATGCTGGCGGGAGACCGAGGCGTTGATCAGCAGCCCGACCTGGTCGCGCATGATCCCGGCCTTGGCCATGGCGCGCTCGGCGGCGAGCACGACGCCCTGCTTCCAGCCGTTCTGCGGATCACGCCACCAGCGGCGCTCGTAGACCCCTGCCACCCGCTGCAGCACGCCCTTGGGCAGGCGCAGTCGCTTGCGGGCGGGAGCGAGCATCTCGTCGATCTCGTCGGAGGTCACCGTGACCTGCGGAAGAGTCATCTCGACCGAGAGCAGGCTCGCGTTCCTGTGGACGAATGCTGTGTTCCCGTTCCCCATCTGCGTGCGATACCTCGTTCGTCTCGTGCATTTCGTGGTGGGCATGGCCGCCGGACGGACGCCGACCCTGATCGGCGCGCCCCGAGGGGCGTCGAGAACCGGGTCGAGCACATGCGACGGCCAGTCTCCCACCGACACCTGTGGGCTGTCTGCCGAGGTGGCGGATGCCACGTCCGGTCAGCCCTCCGGCAGGTCCCCGGGATCGAGGGCGTCCGGGAGGTGGTGACCCAGATGATGGCGGGCGAAGAGCAGGCACTGGCGCAGGATCTGCTCGCGATGCTCGGCGTCGCCGCTGGTGCTGACCTCCAGGAGCACGGAGCCCTCCCAGCCGCGGTTGGCCAGGCGCCGCAGCACCTCGGCGCAGGGCTGGTTGCCCTCCCCCGGCGGCAGGTGCTCGTCCTTCGTCGTACGGCCGGAGCCGTCCGCCAGGTGCAGGTGGGTGAGCCGGTCGCCGAGGCGATCGATCATCTCCAGGGCGTCGTCCCCCGCCGTCGCGGCGTGGGAGAGATCGACGGTGACGTGGGCGTAGTCCTCATCGGTCGGGTCGTGATCGGGAAGATAGTTGAGCAGCTCGCGTACACCGAGCCGCCACGGGTACATGTTCTCCACCGCGATCGCGACCCCGTGCTTCTCCTCCAGGGCGGCGACCCCGGTGACGAACTCCCGGGCGTACTTCCCCTGCCACCGGAACGGAGGGTGCGCGACGACCGTCGGCACCCCGAGCTCCTTGGCGATCTCGACGGTGCGCTCGATCTTGACCCAGGCATCACGGCCCCAGAGCCCCTGCAGGAAGAACAGCGTCGGCGCATGGAGGGAGAGGATCGGCAGGCCGTAGCGCTGGGAGTACTCGCGCAGGATCTTCGGGTCCTGGCTGTCCTTGGGATAGGACACCATCACCTCGACCCCGTCGTAGCCGATCTCGGCGGCGAGGCGGAAGCACTCCTCGACGCCCGCGGGGAACACCGAGGAGGTCGACAGCCCCACCGGGATCCGACGCTGCGGGTCCTGGTCGCTGCGAGGATCCCCGGCGGAGAGCCGCTTGAACAGGGACTCGCGATGGGAGTGCTGGGCGCTGTTGGGACGGGTCAGGGGCTTGCGGGCCCCCTCACGTGGCGCGCTCGCCGATGGATGATCACGGCGTGGGTTCACAGCAGCTCCTCAACGTTGGGTACGGCGCTGTCAGTATGCAACAGCACCCGACCTAGACTCCTCGCCATGCCTGTCCGCGACCTCACGTCCGATGACCATGTCTCCTATCGGAGGCTCTCCTCCGACGCCTTCGGCGGGCCGCCGCCCGATCCGGAGCCGCGTCCCTTCACCCCCGGCGAGATCCCGATCGGTGTCGACTCCTCCGCCCTGCCGGGAGGCGCCGACGGCGTGATCGCCGCCGGCGCGAGGATCCGACGCGACCGCATCACGTGGGGCGAGGGCGCGAAGATCGCCTGCGGCGGCATCGGGGGCCTGGCCGTGCACCCCGCGCATCGCGGCGGCGGACTCTTCCGCGAGCTGATCATGGCGATCCTCGCCCGCTGCGACGCGGAGGGGATGCCGGTCTCGATGCTCTATCCCTCGAACCCGTCCATCTACCGCCGCTTCGGCTACCAGGTGGTCGCCTCGCTGCACAGCATCATCGTCCCGCTGCTGGACCTGCAGCAGCTGCCTCGGGTCCCGGGCAGGCGCCTGGTCCCGGTCACCGAGGAGACCATGCCGCGTGTGCACGCTCTGTACCGGGAGCTCACGGCCGGCGACAACGCGATGCTGCTGCGCGAGGGACCGCTGTTCCCCGAGGGTCTGCCGAGCGACGGCTGGTCGGCGCTGCTGCTCGAGGACGACACCGGCACGGATCACGGATACGTCTCCTGGAACCGGGTCCCCTCCTCCGAGCGGGGGTACGGGCTGCAGGTCCACGAGCTCCTGGGCCGCACCCGGGAGGACCGGATCGCCCTGCTGGGTTCCCTCGCCTCCTGGTCGACGGTCCTCGAACAGGTCTGCCTGCGCCTGCGCACGGACGATCCCGTGCTCGACGTGCTGCCCGGGGCCGGCTCCCGACCGACCCCGGATCCGATCCCGCTGCTCATGATGCGCGTGATCGATACGGCGGCGGCCCTCGAGGCCCGCCGCGCCCCGGCCGGGCTCGCCGGGTCCTTCCGGCTCGTGGTCGAGGACGCCACCGTCCCGGCCGGCATCTGCCGTGCGGGGGGCGCGTGGGTCGTCACGGCCGCCGACGGGACGATCTCCGCGGAGCCCACGGAGGACGCCGGCACGGCCGACGGCGGAACCGTCCGCCTCAGCATCCACGCCGCGTCGCTCCTGCTGGTGGGCGGCCGGACCATCGCCGACGCCCGCCGACTGGGACTGGAGGTCGAGGCCGACGCCGAGGCCGGGCGTCTCCTGGACGCCCTCCTCGCCGGGCCCCGGCCCAGCGTGCTGGACGCCTTCTGAGCAGGGCGCCCCGCCCCGGCCCGCATCCGTCGGCCCGTACGCTGGGCACCCTGCCCCACCCCCCCCCCTCACCACCCCGGAGCACTCACGCATGGCCAAGCTGCATTTCAAGTACGGAGCGATGAACTCCGGGAAGTCCGACACCCTCATCAAGACGGCGTACAACTACGACGAGCGGGGCCTGGCCACCCTCACGGTGAAGCCGGCGCTGGACACCAAGGGCGAGAACTGGGTCGTCGCCCGGGGCGGCGCCAGACGGCAGGTGGACGTGCTCGCCCATCCCGGTGAGGATCTCCGTGAGCGGGTGGCGGCCATGGCCGACGAGCGGGGCCTGCGGCCGTTGCACTGCGTGCTGGTGGACGAGGCGCAGTTCCTCGAGCCCGTCCAGATCGACCATCTCTTCCGCATCGCCAAGCTCGATGGCATCTCCGTGATCTGCTACGGGCTGCGCACCGACTTCCGCACGGCCATGTTCCCCGGCGCGACGCGCCTGTTCGAGCTCGCCGACAACGTCGAGAAGCTGCCGACGATGTGCCGCTGCGGATCCCAGGCGGAGTTCAACTGCCGCAACATCGAGGGACGCTTCGTCTTCGAGGGCGAGCAGGTCGCGATCGACGGAACCGACGTCACCTACGTCTCCCTGTGCGGTCCCTGCTTCCTCCAGGAGCAGGACGCCGCCGGAGTCGCCGTGCTCGGCTGACGCCCTCCTGCTCCGACAGCAGCACGACGAGACGCGCCGCGGCTCCCCGATCGGGGACCGCGGCGCGGG